>JASLEM010000305.1 GCA_030151165.1 Burkholderiaceae bacterium | reverse complement strand
GCTCGCGCATGGCTTCGGTCAGCACCACGAAGTGGTCGTACAGCCGCACGCCGTACTCCTCGCCCCAATGGAACGGGAGCTTCAGCCACTCGGTGTACTTGCGCGCGAAGAACCACTGCACGGACGCGATCAGCGGGCGGTCGCGATGGCGGAACAGCGGCGTCCACGTGGCGGACGCCGGCGGCATGAAGTCCTCGACGAGCAGGTCGTGCTCGAAGCGCCGCACGGCGCGCGGCAACGCCAGCGCGAACGTGATGTGGTGCGACGAGCCGTGGTCGCGCACCTTGCGGCCGAGGCGAACGTAGCGCACGCCGTCGCGCACGAGCTCGGGCGTCGAGCCGGGGAAGGTCGGCGTCAGCACCGTGATCTCGTGGCGGCGCGCGAGGCGGCGGTAGATCTCGTAGGTGCGCACGGGGCCGCCGCCGGCCAGCGGGTTGCCGAGATCGTCCGGGTCGAGGTGGAGGATGCGCATCGCCGCTCCGCCCTACTTGCCGAACAGGCCGATGAGCCGCTGGCGCGCGCTGACCACCGCGCCCGGATGGATCGCGCCCGTCACCAGCAGCACCAGCACGTAGAGCCCGAGCGACGCGCCGAACGCCGCCGCGGCGCCGTACGGCAGCGCGAGGACGAGCGCCGCGACGCCCACCACCGCCGCGACGAGCACGCGGCCGAGGTCGCGCAGGATGTGGTGCAGCGCCAGCAGCTTCACGACCCAGCGCACGCGGTAGACCACGCGCACGAAGATCGTCGCGGCCACCGCCATCGCCGCGCCGGTCGCGCCGAAGTGCGGCACCAGCAGCAGCAGGCCGCAGACCAGCGTCGCGAAGCCGATGGCGAGCGCGCGCAGGTCGTGCGCCTGCGCGCTGGCGGCCATCATCGTCGACGACAGGATCTGGTCGAGCGTCATCAGCACCGCGCCGAAGATCAGCCAGCGCAACACCGCCGACGCGGCCGATACCTCGGGGCGGTACAGCAGATGGATGATCGGATCCGACAGCGCCGCCACGCCGAGCGCGATCACCAGCCCCAGCCCGAGGCTCAGCCGCATCGACAGCACGAGCACCTTGCGGAAGTACTCGCGGTCGGAGGCGAACAGGCGCGCGAGCGTCGGCATGATCGACAGCGCTGCGATCGTCGGCAGCATCAGCGAGGCCTCGTAGAGCCGCGCCGCGGCCGCGTACACGCCCACCTCGTGCAGGCCCGACATGCGCGAGAGCACGACGATGTCGACCCGCCCCGCCACCGACGCCAGCAGGCAGATGACGAGGAACACCGGCACCTCGTGCCAGTTGCGCTGCTGCACGGCGCGGCTCACGAGATGGCGGTCGAAGCGCGGCAGCATCGGGTGCAGCCGGTACGCGACGGCCATGGCCACGCGCAGCGCGAGGAACACCGAGAACACGCCGACGAGGCCGTAGCCCAGCCACACCGCCGCCACGCAGAACAGCGTGCGCAGCGCGGCCTCGGCGAACTGCAGGCGCGCGATGTCGGCCACGCGCTCCAGGCCCATCAGCGTCGACTCGGAGACGAGCACCGCGCCCGTCGGCAGCATCGCCAGCGACAGCAGCAGGAAGGGCACGCGCAGCTCCGGGCCGTACGCGAACAGGCCGACGCACGCGACGATCGCGAGCAGCAGCACCGAGATCGGCGCCGCGAACACCATCGCGTTGCTCAGCTCGATGCCGACGTTCTCGCGCTCCGTCGCGGCGCGCCGCGTGAGCGCGGTGGACAACCCGAGCAGCGGCAGCAGCGCCGACATGTAGAACACGTTCATCAGCAGCGAGTAGCCGCCCAGCGTGGACGTCGGCAGCCGATGCGACAGGATCCAGAACAGCGCGTAGTTCAGCACCGCCATGCCCACGCGCGCGCCCATCGCCGAGCCGAGCGCGTGCGACAGGCTGCCCGGCTTCACGTCACGCTCCCGTCGGCGTTGAGCTCGAGCACCAGCGGCCTGTTCGATTCCTGCGCCGCCAGCTCGGCCTCCACGCGCTCGATCTCGCGCTGCTGCAGGCACAGCGCCTGCAGGGTGCCGGCCGTCAGCCAGATCATGAAGATGCGGATGTCGGCGTAGAAGTTGTCCGACGCGAGGAACAGCACCTGCGTGACGACCGCGCCCGAGAGCCCCGTCGCGAGCGCGAACGACGTCGGGTCGCGCCACGAGGCCCACGGCCGCGGCAGCAGCACGAAGCGCGTCATCAGGAACGCGAAGAACACCATCGCGGGCAGCCCGAGCTCCGCGGCGATGAGCAGGTAGTGGTTGTGCACGACGAGCTGCAGCAACGCTTCCTGGTATTCCTCGGAGATGTTCGCGAACGCCGGCGCGATGTACTCGTAGGCCGCGCGGTTGTAGCCGCCGTAGCCCACGCCCACCCACGGGTGCGCCTTGATGATCGTGAAGGCCTGGCTGTTGAGGATCAGGCGCGACTCGGTGGAGCGCTCGTCGGGCGCGGTCAGGCGCAGCAGGATGTCCGGATAGACCGCCACCAGCGCGACGGCCCCGATGCCGCCGGCCACGGCCATCTGCGCGAGGTGGCGCCGCGTCAGCAGCCCGCGGCGCACGTAGCGGAAGACGACCCACGCACCGCCCAGCACCGCCGCGGCCCAGCCGCCGCGCGAGAGCGTCACCAGCAGCAGCCCCGACGCCACGACCACCACGCCCGCCGCCGTCCACCACACGCGCGCCTGCAGCTTGCGCAGGCCCAGCAGCACCAGCGCGAACGCGGGCGGGATCAGCAGCGTCATGTGGTCGGCGAGCGAGTTCGGATGGATGAAGAAGCCCGACGGCCGGAACGCCTCGCCGGCGCCGCCGAAGAACAGCATGTCGCTGCCGCCCGCGGTGTCGCCGACCTTCGCGCCGGGCAGCGCGAGCGGCGCGTGCGCGGCCATCTGCGCGGCGACCCACAAGGCCTCGGCGATGAGCCCGAACACCACGGCGCGCATGGCCAGGCGCAGGTCCTCGGACGTCTCGAGCGCGTGCGACGCGACGTAGAAGCCCAGCACCGCGAGACCGTAGGCGACGGCGCTGGCCGTCGCGAGGCCGCCTTGCAGCGAGCCGATCGTGCGCAGGCAGATCCAGCCGAGCCAGGCGAGCGCGAGCAGGTCGAGCCGCGTGAACGGCAACGAGCGCCGCTCGACGAGCAGCCGCCGGCCGAGCCACAGCACGGTCAGCAGGATCAGCATCACGTGCGCGGCCGACAGGTACAGGCCGGGCGAGTAGAAGCGGTCGAGCGGCGCGACGATCGCCTTCGACACGTCGACCGGCGCGAGGAAGAACAGCGCCGCGATCAGCAGCCGGCGCGGCTGGCGCCCCCAGGCGAGCCAGACGCCCACGCCCAGCAGGCCGACGATGCCGACGCCGACCGTCGACGAGTCGCCCGCGGCCGCCGCCGCGAGGAACAGCGCGCCGATCACGGCCACGAGCCCCCAGGCCAGCGGCTCACCGAGCGTGGCCCAGAAACGCATGCTGCTCAGTCCCCGCCCAGCCAGCGCGGGATCGGGCGAGGCCGGTGGTTCAGCACGACGCCCGCGAGCCGCTCGGGCCCGAAGTGCGCCTCGGCCAGCGCGTGCTGCGCGGCGTGGCGCGGCGTGTGGCGCGCGTCGACGACGAAGACGCACGCGTCGACCTCGCCCAGCAGCGCGCCGCAGGCGTCGAGGCACGGCGCGTCGAGCACGGTCAGCGCGAAGCCGGCGCGCAGCGCGAACAGGCCCTTGCGCACCGCCTCCGGCCGGTACAGCAGCGGCGGCTGCGCCAGCACGCCACGGCCGAGGCGCCACAGGCGGTCGGGGCCGGTGCGCGCGGGCGCGAGGCCCTGCAGCGAGCCGAGCGTCATGATCTCCGACAGCCCCGCGGCGCCGCGGCGCGACGGGTCGTCGGCATCGGAGGTCGTGCCGAACGCCGCGTCGACCCAGACGACGTCGCCGTTCTGCTGCTCCGCGAGCGCATGCGCGAGGCCTTGCGCGACGAAGCTCTTGCCCTCGCCCGGCCGCGCGCTGCTGACCAGGATCACGCGGCCGCCGGCGGTCGGCGTGCCGTCCGCTGCAATTGTCGGTTCGGCGGGCGCCTGGCCGTACTGGCGCGTCAGGTGCGCGAGGACGCCGAGGCCGATGCGCGTGAAGAGCGTGGAGTCGTGGGCCGGTTTCATGCGAGCTCCGACGGTGCGGCCGACAGCAGGCTGGCCGGCGGCGTCAGGTAGGCGCTGCGCGCCTTGGGCGACAGCGTCGGGATCGCGCCGAGCACCGGCAAGCCCAGCGCCCATTCGGCCTCGCGCGGCGAGCGCATGCGTTCGCAGCCGAGCTCGCGCAGGCCGGCGAGCAGCAGGCCCAGCAGCAGGCCCGCGACCGGGCCGAGCAACGCGACGACCGTCTTTTTCTTGCCTTCGGCGGCGGTCGGATGGTCGGGCGCGTCGATCACGACGCGGCTCTCGGCCTCGGTCGGGTTCAGGCGCAGGTAGAGGTCGATCTGGTCGAGCTTGCGCTGCAGCTCCACGTAGCGCTCCTGCGCGAGGCCGCGCTGGCGCTCGAGCCGGTTCAGCTCCGCCTCGAGCTTGGTGTTCTCGCGCACGACACGCGCGAGGCGCTGCTGCGAGCCGGCGAGCTGCGAGCGCAGGTTGCGCACGTTCTCGGCGTCGTCGGTGTAGAGCTGGCGCGCCTCGTCCAGACGCAGCTGCAGGTCGAGCGTCTGCGCCTTCAGCGCGGCGACCACCGGCGTCGAGCCGTTGCCGACGCCCGAGCCGATCGTCGCGTTCGGGTTCAGGTCGAGCCGCAGGCCGCCTTCCGGCGCGGTGCCGGCCGACGCGTACGCCGCACCGGCGCCCGCACCCGCCGCGCCGAGCGCGTCGGTACCCCCCGTGGCCGCGCCCGCCGCCCCGCCGCGGCCGCCGTCCTGCACCAGCAGCTTGACGATGCGGTCCTCGGACTCCATCAGCTCGTCCTTAGCCTGCGCCAGCTTGGTCTCGATCAGCTTCGACGTCGTCTCGCCCAGGCGGCGGTTCTGCTGCGCGCCGAGCTGCAGGTAGTTGTCGAGGAAGGACTGCAGCGCGACCGGCGCGAGCGCCGGGTCGGCGCACTCGAACTTCACCTCGAGCACGTTGGACGAGGTGTCGGCCGTCTTCGAGCGCAGCGGCTCGACCGAGACGCCGTCCAGGAACAGGTCGACCGTGCGCGCGCGGCTGTTCGGCGCCTCGGGCGCGCTCGCCGCCGGCCCGGCCAGCTCGGCGCGGATCTTCGACAGGCTGCCGTGCGCGAGCTGCTCGTTGCGGATGTCGTACTTCTCGACCACGGCCTGCGCGTTGGTGCGCGTGAGCATCAGCTCGATCTCGGTCTCGATCTTGCGGTTGACCGGATCGGGATACGGCGTCTCGCGGTACGCCGCGATGCCCGAGAGGAAGGACGGCGAGCCCTGCTGTTCGGTCTGCACCCAGACCTTGGCAGTCGACGTGTAGACGCGCGGCTGCTTCATGTAGATCACGAGCGACGCCGCGGTGCCGACCGCCGCGCACAGCACGATCAGGCCGGCCTGGCGGTACAGCACCGCGATGACGTCGCGCGCCGAACGCGGCGGCGCCGTGCGCGGGTGGGCCGGGGCGAACAGCGAGGAGGAAGGGGCTTGCATGCGATCCATGTCGGGTTCGTTCGCGGCGTCTTAGCGGATGATCGAGCTGCTCGAGCTCAGGTCGTAGACGAAGCCGAACGAGCTGTTCTTCAGCAGCGGGATGGCGTTGAGGTATTCGGTGAGCTTGTCGCCGGCGACCGCGAGGTCGGAGCGCGGCAGCAGCACGACGTCGAACGGCTGCAGCGCGATGTCGCGATCCGGCTGGCGCGCGAAGTCCTTCGGCAGGTCGAGGCGCATCACCTGCACCGCGTCCGGCTGGCCCGGCGCGCCGGCGCCGCGGCGCAGCACGACGATGTGCGCGCCGTCGCCCGTCGGCAGCGTGCCGCCGGACTCCGCGATCGCCTGCAGCAGGCTCAGACCCGGGCGATACGCGAGCACGCCCGGCCGGCCTACCTCGCCGCTGACGAACACCTGCGGCGCCTGGTAGTTGCGCACGATGATCGTCGGCTGCAGCGCACCCAGGCCGGCGCGGCCGGTGACCGGGCCGGCGGCGGTGGACACGCGCACGTTCTGCGTCGTGACGCCGCGCACGATGACCGACAGCTCGGGCTGGCGCAGGTAGCGCGCGTAGCGCGACTTCAGCTGCTGCTGCAGCTCCTCGGGGCTCTGGCCCGCGGCGACGACGGTGCCGATCATCTGCAGCTGGATCTTGCCGTCCGGGCGGATCTTCTGCAGCTCGTTGAGCTGCGGCGTGTACGGGAACTTGACCTCGACGTCGTCGTTGGGCTGCAGCAGGTAGTCGCGCGCGCCGGGCGCGCCGCCGAGCGCGTGCAGGCGCTCGCGCAGCTCGGACTCGACGTCCTCCGGCGTGCGGCCCTGAGCGTACACGCTGCCGACCAGCGCGAGGCTGACCTTGCCGTCGGGGCGCACCTTCAGCGTCTGGTCGAACTGCGGCGCGTCCGGCACGCGCAGGTCGAACTCGTCGCCGATCGCGAAGGTGTAGGCCGCGGGCGCCAGCGGCGCGGCGGCGGTCGTCGTCGGCAGCACCTGCGCGGCGACGGTGGGCGTGTTGGGCGCGGCCAGGCGCGACGACGCGCAACCGGTGGCGGCGAGCGCCGCGAGCAGTGCCAGCGCGGCGAGCACGCGGGAGCGGCCGGG
>JASLEM010000207.1 GCA_030151165.1 Burkholderiaceae bacterium | reverse complement strand
TCGGCGCGCAGGAGGGCCGCCGGGTGCAGGCACACCAGCACGGGGATGCCGTCGCCGCGCTGCAGCCACTGGCCTTCGTGCACGGTGACGCTCACAGTCGCGCCCAGCAGGCTGCGCGCGGCGGTGGCGCCCAGCGCGACGATGGCACGCGGCCGCAACGCCTCGATCTCGGATTCCAGCCAGTGCAGGCAGGCTTCGGCCTCGCGCTGGCCCGGCGTCTTGTGCATCCGGCGCTTGCCGCGCAGTTCGTGGTGGAAGTGCTTCACCGCATTGGTGAGGTACAGCGCCTCGGACGGCCACCCCAGCTGCCCGATGGCCGTGCGCAGCAGCTGACCCGCCGGGCCCTGGAACGGCTTGCCGCGCAGGTCCTCGTGGTCGCCGGGCTGCTCGCCGACGATCATCACGCGGGCCGACGCGTCGCCCTCGCCGAAGACGGTCTGCGTGACGCCGTCCGCGACCGGGCAGTCGCGGCAACGTGCCGCGAGGCGTCGCAGCGTGTCGAGGCTCGGCACGGCATCGCCCACCACGGCGCGTCCCGCTTCCAGGCTTCGAGCGGAGAAGTCGTCGCCCTCGGACATCGAGCCTGCGATGCGATGATCGCCGCCCTCGCCCGACGCGGTCGCCCGCTGGAGGTCGATCCGCCCGCGACGCCGCTCGCGCCAGGCGCCGCCCGCGTCGATCATCCCTTGCTGCCGGCCCGGCGCCTCGACCAGCAGCGGGCCGATCGTCGCCGCCTCGGGCAGGTTCTTCCAGAAGCGCACGGGCATCTCCCGCTTCATCATCGCGACCTTGACGCGCGCCGGATTGAAGATGCTGCGGTAGTAGGCCAGCCACAACGCCTCGCCCGCGTCCGCGCCGGGCGCTTGCTCGCGTGACGCGCCCGCGCGGAAGGCGAGCGCGCGGCCGTCCCACGCCACGCAGACGCGCGGCGTGAGGATGGCCCAGCGCATCGTCGAGAAGCGACGTGCGAAGAATGGGGCGGCGGCTTCGAGGATGTGGTGGGTGGGCTCGAACCAAGCGACGTGGCGGATCGCGCCGGTCGGACGGGCGGCATCGCCATCGCTCGACCCCGGCGTCGCCGCGTCCTCGTCCAGCGATGGCGCCTCGATCTGCCGGAATCGCACGAACGCATGCATCTTGTGGATCTCGTGCCGCACCTCGCGCAACAGGCGATCGAAATGCAGGCGATCGAGATGCAGCGGATCGTCCCAGGCCCGTGCGTCGTCGGCGATCCGCGCGACCATGCGGTGCAGCAACGGAAAGCGGCTGGCGTCCGCATTGAGGAAAACCTCGCGCGCCGACTCGACGAAGGATTTCGGCAAGCGCAGCGCCGGTGCCTCCGGCAGTGCGTGGGCGTCGCGCACCTGGTCCGACGCGAGATCGAACAGATCCGACGCGCCGCCATCGCCGACGCGCCACCGCACCGCCTCCGCCGCGATGCCTTCGGCCCGCAGCACCCGCACCGCGCGCGAGAAGCCCGCCCAATCGACGACGCTCGAGAGCGCGATCGTCGTCGACCCTGGTGCGACGGCGGGCGCGGCTGCGAAGGCCGCGGCCGGATCGACGTCGACATCAGCGACACCGGCGCCAGCACCAGCACCAGCACCAGCACCAGCACCAGCATCAGCATCAGCACCGGCAACGTCAGCAGTTGCTCCTGCGCCGACGCGCCGATCCTCGACGAACAAGACGCCGTCACGGCCGCGGGCCATCACGTCAGGCTCGCTCCGACTGGCCGCACCGGCCGCGGACGAGGCCTTGCATGACGACCCGGACAGCACCGCAACCGAGCTCGGACGTGCGACCTGCATCACGGCCATGGCCGCTCACAGCCACGCGAACATCGGCACGGCCTCGAAGGCCGCGCGCAACGCCGAGGGCGTCGCCAACGCCATGCATGTCGCCGACGCCAGGGCAAGCATCGACGTGAGCACGAAACGTGACCGAAGGCAGGCCAAGGGGTGAGGCTCGATCGAAGCGGGAGCGATCGACGACACGCCGAATCATGGACGCGACGCGCATCGACGGCCGGACCGCGAAGGGCGTCAGTGCCCCGCCACCACGGTGATCAGGCGCACGACCTGCTCCTGCGCTCGGCGTCGCGACGACGGGCTCGTCAACGCCACGGCACGGTCATGCATCACGCGCGTACCGGCGGCGAGGAAGGCGGCCACGGACAGCGTCAGGCTCACGGAATGGTTCTGCCACCACATCGACATCATCGTTCTCCTTCGAGGGCGCTCACGGCGCCTGCATCAAGACCAGGTGAATGGATTCGGGACGCGAGCGGCTTCGTCAGCCGAACAGCTCCGCCTGAGCCTGTGGAACCGAGCCTCGCCGTGCGGGCTCGCGCAGCGGCAGGCGGTCGCCGTCGCGCGGAACGTGGTCCGGCAACGCGACGAAAGGGAGGATCTTGGCGACCGAGACCTTCAATCGGTCGAGGTCGGCGCGGCGCACGCTGCGCGCACGACGCGCCAGCAGCAGCCGTTCGACCGAACGCACGCCGAGGCCCGGCACGCGAAGCAATCGTTCCTTCGGCGCGCGGTTCAGGTCGATCGGGAATTGCGCCGGATTGGCGAGCGCCCAGGCCAGCTTCGGATCGACGTCCAGCGACAGCATGCCGTCGTCCGTGCAGATTTCTTCCTGCGCGAAACCGTAGAACCGCATCAGCCAGTCGGCCTGGTAGAGGCGGTGCTCGCGCATCAGCGGCGCCGCGCGCGGCGGCAAGGCGGTCGACGCGTGGGGAATCGGGCTGAAGGCCGAGTAGTAGACGCGACGCAGCCGGTAGGCGCCATACAGCGTCGCGCTCGTCTGGAGGATCGTCCGGTCGTCCGACGCGTCCGCGCCGACGATCATCTGCGTGCTCTGGCCGGCCGGCGCGAAACGCGGCGGCTTCGCGGATCTGGGCGCGGCGGCCGGCAGCGAACGCGCCTGGTGCACGGTGCCGTCGGCATGGTCATCGAACTGCAGCTTGATCCGCGCCATCGATCGCTTGATCGCACCGCTGTCCTTTTCGGGCGCCAGCGCCTCCAACGCGCCGGCGGTCGGCAACTCGATGTTGACGCTGAGGCGATCGGCGTAGCGACCGGCCTTCAGCACCAGCTCGTCGCTGGCGTCGGGGATGGTCTTCAGGTGGATGTAGCCGCGGAAATCGTGTTCTTCGCGCAGGCGCCGCGCGACCTCGATCACCTGCTCCATCGTGTAGTCGGGCGAACGCACGATGCCGGAACTGAGGAACAGCCCTTCGATCACGTTGCGGCGATAGAAGTCGAGCGTGAGGTTCACCACCTCGTCGACGGTGAAGCGCGCCCGCGCGACGTTGCTGGACTCGCGGTTCACGCAATAGAGGCAGTCGTAGACGCACCAGTTCGTCAGCAACACCTTCAGCAGCGAGATGCAGCGACCGTCCGGCGCATAACTGTGGCAGATGCCCGCCCCCTCGGTCGAGCCGATGCCCTTGCCGTCGGACGAATCACGCTTCGCGGTGCCGCTCGACGCGCACGAGGCATCGTATTTGGCGGCGTCCGCGAGGATGATGAGCTTTTGACGGGTGTCCATGGCGGGCGCCGCTTCGGAGCGGCATCCAGTACTGTATTAAGATACAGTCTACGTGAGCCACGGTTTCGTGCGAGCAAGACCCAGCGTGCAGTGTTGTTTTATACAGCACTGGACAAGCAACCAGCTTTCAGACACGATGGCGACGTTCGCTTCGGCGAGCACCGGCCGCCTTCGGGCCCCCCTGGCCGGCGCGAAGATCGCGTCGCCCCACCCCGCCCCGCCCCGCAGCCATGAGATGGCCGTCGTGGCCAGGATCGGTCGTCGCGCAGGACGTCGAGACGCTCCCGCGCTATTCCGACGTGTCGAGGTTCGCCTTCACGCGTCCCAGCAGTTCCACCAGCGTCGCCTGCTCGGCCTCGCTCAGGCCGCGGACCGCCCGGGTGCTCACCGTGCGGGCTTCGGCACGCAACGCGCGTTGCACGGCGAGGCCCTCGTCGCTCAGGCGCAGGTGGATGTTGCGGCGATCGGCCGCGTCGGATTCGGCCAGCAGCAGGTCGCGCTCGCGCAGGCCCTTGACGAGCCGCGCCAGCTGCGCCTTGTCGCGGCCGCTGTGCTGCACGAGATCGCTCAACGTCGCGCCCGGGTGGCGCGCGAAGAAGCCCATCACCTTGCTTTCCATGTGCGTGATGTCGACCGGCCCGCCGCGCAACGCGTGGTACTGCAGCGAGCGGAACTGGTGCATCACCGTGTGGACGAGCTCCAGCACCGCGTCGGCGGCGGCGTGTCCGCCGGTCGGTTCGCGAAGCGTCGCGTGCGGGGATGTCGACGCGGCGCGAGAAGCCACATCGTTGACATTGTCAACTGATTTACGCATGATTGATGACATTGTCAACCATTCGGACGCCCCGCACAACGCCACCAGCGCCCGACCCTTCGAAAGCACGACCATGAGCGAATCCACCACCCTGCGCCGCGTCGAGCGCGTGCGCCACGAGATCAAGCGCCGCGACGTGCGGGTCGCGCGCGTCGAGGAACTGGGCCCGCACTTCCGCCGCGTCACCTTCGCCGGCGAGGCGCTCGCCGACTTCGTCAGCGCCTCGTTCGACGACCACGTGAAGATCTTCTTCGAACCCGCGTCGGGCACCGAACCGGCCCGGCGCGACTACACACCGCGCCATTACGACAACGCCGCCCGGGAACTGACGATCGAGTTCGCGCTGCACGGCGCGGGCGCCGCATCCGAGTGGGCTGCGCAGGCCGCACCGGGCCAACCGCTGGTGATCGCCGGCCCCAAGGGCTCGCTGATCATCCCGGTCGACTACGACTGGCACCTGCTCGTCGGCGACGAGACCGCGTTGCCCGCGGTCGCGCGCCGCCTCGAGCAACTGCCGGCCGGCGCGCGCGCGATCGTGATCCTGAACGTGGCCGACTCGGCCGACCGCCGCGCGCTGGCCAGCGCCGCCGACGTCCAGCTCACCTGGGTCGCCGGCGACGCCGCGCTGCTCGCTGCCGTCCGCGCCCTCGAGCTGCCGGCTGGCGACGGTTATGCCTGGTGCGCCGGCGAGGCGGCCGCGATGGCGGCGCTGCGGCGCGTGCTGGTCGAGGACAAGGGGCACCCGCGCGAGGCGATCCGCGCCGCCGCCTACTGGAAACGCGGCGCGACCGGGCACCACGAGAACCTCGAAGGATGAACGCCCGTGAACGAGCCCATCACGCACGCTCGTGACGGCGATGGACGCGCCGCGCGGGCTCGTCGCTTCGATCGCAGGGTCTGGTGCGCGCCCGTCGATCAGGACGGCGTCGACGCCGCCGCCTTCGGCTCGTCACCCGCGCTGGCTCGCGTCATCAGGTCGGCCAGCGCCGCCAGGTCCTTCGGGTTCACGTCGGAGACGAGGCAATACGCCATGCCACCGTGCGTGCGCTGCACGACGTTGAAGCCGCGGATCACGATGAAGGACGGCGGCTCGGCGGCGGTCGCGCCGGTGGCCGGACGCACGAAGACGGAGATCACGTGCGCGCCGTGCCGGTAGACCAGCGCCGCCGAGGTCTCGCCCGCGATGACGTCGCGCCGCGCGCCGAGCAGCGTGTAGCCTTGCGGCGCGAAGTCGACGACCGGCGGCACGAAGTTCAGCCGTGCGGACAGCCAGGGCCGCACCGTGTGCTGGTCGGAGCTGACGACCTCGATCGGATGGTCGACCAGCAACGCCCGCGTGTGCGCGCTGACGGCTTCGCCGGCGTCGGTGTCGGCCAGCGCGAGCCGCTGCTCGTCGCCGTGCGTGCCGCGCAGGTGCACGGCCGCGGGATCGACCAGCGCGAAGGCGAGCGCCATCGCGGCCACGGCGCCGCCGGCGGCCCAGCCCCACGGCCGCGGCGGCCGGCGCATCGCGAGCTCGTGGCGAGGACGGCGACGCGGATGCGGCCGGCGCGAGTCGCCGAGGGCCTCGGCCAGGAACGCGCGGTCGTCCGCGGCGGCAGCGTTCGCGGCCGTCTTGTTGCCGCCCGGCGTGTCGGCGTCGATATCCGCGTTCGCGCGCGCCTTCGTACCGGCATCGGCGGCGCGCAGGCTCGCCCCCATCAGTTCCTCGAGCCGCAGGCGCAGGTCGTCCGGCGCCGCGTGGTAGCTCGCCTTCTCGCGCAGCGCAGCCCGCAGCGCGCGCTGTTCGTCCCACTTCGACTTGAGCGCGGGCTCCGTCTCCAGCCGGCGTTGCAGTGCGAGGCTGGCGGTGGCGTCGAGTTCGTCGTCGAGGGCAGCGGTGATCAACAGGTCGTCATTCATGCGGGGATCCTCCCGGCTTCGGGTCGCAGCGCGCCGGCGAGCAGGTGGCGTGCGCGGGAAAGGCGGGACATCACCGTGCCGATCGGCACGTCGGTGATGCGGGCGATGTCGCGGTACGGCAGTTCCTCGAGTTCGCGCAGGACGATCGCTTCACGGAAGGCGATCGGCAGCGCAGCGATCGCGGCGTCGATCTCGCGCCGCTCGGCGCGCGCGATCGCGAGCGATTCGGGGTTGGACGGCGGCGCGTCGCCGCCGAAGGCCGCGAACGCGGCGTCGATCTCGTCGACGTCGTCGATCGCCACCTCCGAAGGTCGGCGCGCGCCGAGCCACGCGAACGCAGCGTTGCGCACGATGGCCAGCAGCCAGGGCCGCGGGTCGCCGCCGCGGAAGCCGTCGAAGTGCCGGAGCGCGCGCAGCATCGCGTCCTGCACGACGTCCTGCGCGTCGTGGCCGTCGCGCACCAGCCAGCGCGCGAGGTTGTACGCCGCGCCGAGGTGGGGCAGAACCGAGGTGGTGAATCGTTCGTGTCGCTCGTCCGTCATCGCAGGGCCGGGTGAACCGCTTTCATGCCTGCACGACGAGGTGACCGTTCATCCCTTCGTGCCCGTCGCCGCAGAATACATCGCACAGGAAGTCGAAGCGGCCTTCCTTGTCGGGCCGCCAGCTCACGCGCGACGGCTCGCCCGGCACGATCAGCGTACGCAGGCCGAGGTCGGGCGCGAAGAAGCCCATCGCGACTTCCGGCGCCGTGAATTCGAGCACGACGGACTCGCCCTTGCGCACCGTGATCTCGTTCGGGATGAAGACGAACTTGCGCGCGACCACCTTGATGACGCGCGGCGTCTCGTCGCTCGCGGCCTGCGCCGCGAGCGCGACCAGCGCGGTCGAGCCGATGGCGGCCGCGCCGCCCACGATCAGTTGACGACGTCGCATCGCTCAAGCTCCCGTCACGCCGTGTTGGTCGAGCACGAACGGGTCGGCGCCGTGCCGCTCGATCTCGCGCCAGCCGAGGCCGCGGTACGGCTGCGCGGCGTCCCACTTGATCGGGTCGCGCTTGGGCTGCGAGCCCGGCGCGGGCAGCGGGAAGATCAGCGACGTCGCGGCGTGGTGAGCGATGTGGCCGGTCTGGTGGTGGTGCTCCTGGTGGATGTGGCCGTAGAACACCGTGACGTTCGTGTGCGGCATCAACTGCGCGACGACCTGGTCGCCGTCGCGTGTCGCCCAGTCCCAGGCGGGTGCGAGGTCGAACAGCGGGCGGTGGGTCAGCACGACGATCGGCGCGTCCTTGTCCAGCCTGGCGAGGTCGGCCGCGAGCCAGGCGAGCTGCTCGTCGCCGAGGCGGGCGGCGGGGTCGGAGACGTTGTCGAGCGCGATGAAGTGCACGCCGTCGTGGTCGAAGGTGTAGTGCGTCGGTCCGAAGAATTCCTGGAACGCGGCGCCGCGATCGAGCGACGCGTCGTGCTCGCCGGGCAGGAAGTGGACGTCCTTGACGTTGAGGTCGGCGACGATCGCCTTGAATTCGCGCATGCGCTTGCGGCGTTCCTGCGGGTCGTCGGTCGTGTGCGTCAGGTCGCCGGTGAAGACGATGAAGTCCGGCGGCATGGCGAGCGCGTTGACCGCGGCGACGGCCTTGGGCAGCGTCGTGCGGGCCTCGGGGTTGACCGCCGGGCCGTTGAAGCCCCAGTGGCTGTCGGACAGCTGGACGAAGTGGAAGTCGGACGCCGTGGCGTCGGCGGAAGCGGCGGCGCGCGCGGCGCAGCCGGCGAGGCCGGACGCGAACACGACGCCCGCGCCGAGGCCGGCGAGGCGCAGGAAGTCGCGTCGATCGAAGTCAGTGGGCATGGCAGGTCTCCTCGAATGGATGGATGGGGCTCTCCCTGCAAGATCGGGCGGCGCGCCGGTTTATTCCCGCCCGGTCGCGAGATTTCAAAAAAACTTTTCGCCCGCCGAGCGTCGTGCAGAATGCGCCGGCCTTCATTCCGCGATCCCGCTGCGCCGCCGACGACCGATGACCGCCCCGTTCGCGCTCGATTTCCACGACTCCGAAGTGCTCGCCATCGAGCCCACCGGCGACGCGCTGCGTGTGCGCCTGTCGGCCGCGCACGTGCGACGGGGCGAGGACGGCGCGCGCGGCTACCTCGGCAGCGTCGAGATCGCGGCCCGCGGCGCGGCGTGGCCGGGCGAGCTCGCGCCGGGTTTCGGCCGCCTCGTCGTCGGCCGGCTCCGCTGCGACGGCCTCGACGTCGCGCCCACCATCCCGCTGCGGCTGGCCGGCGCGCTGTCGCTCGAGCTGCGCTTCGCCGACGGCGCGCGGCTCGAGATCACCGCCGCCGCGATCGCCATCGACGCCGCGGCCGACGCCCCATTCAGGGAGGACTTCTCATGCTGACTTCCACGCTCGCCGGCGACGTCGACTACGGCGCCCACGGCCAGGGCTACGCCCGCCAGCGCCGCACCGACCCGCGGCTCGAGGCCTGGGTGCACGCGCAGCTCGGCGACGCGCGGACGATCATCAACGTCGGCGCGGGCGCCGGGTCGTACGAGCCGGTGGATCGCCACGTGCTGGCCATCGAACCGTCGGCCGCGATGCGCGCGCAGCGTCCGCGGCACCTCGCGCCGGCGGTCGACGGCGTCGCCGGAAAGCTGCCGGTGGACGACCAGTCGTTCGACGCGGCGATGGCGCTCGTCACCGTGCACCAGTGGCCCGACGCAGCGCAGGGCCTGCGCGAGCTGCGGCGCGTCGCGCGCGGGCCGGTGATCGTGCTGACCTTCGACGGCGACGCGCTCGACCGCTACTGGCTCGCCGACTATGCGAGCGAGATGCTGGCCGTCGAACGCCGCCGCTACCCGCCGATTGCCGCGATCACCGAGGCGCTCGGCGGCGACTGCTCGGTGCACCCGCTGCGCATCCCGATCGACTGCGTCGACGGGTTCTCGGAGGCGTTCTACGCGCGGCCCGAGGCCTTCCTCGACCCGGCCGTGCGGCGCTCGCAATCGGCGTGGAGCTTCGTGGCGGAGGACGTCCAGGCGCGCATCGTAGAGCGTCTCGGCGCGGAGCTGGCGTCGGGCGAATGGGATCGCAAGCACGGCGCGTGGCGCACGCGGCCGTTCTTCGAGGGCTCGCTACGCGGCATCGTCAGCCGGCCGGCGCCATGAGCGGCGGCCCTGTCGTCTCGTCGACCTTCATCTTCGCGAAGAAGCAGTACGACGACGAGTTCCACCGCCTCGACGCGATCATCGCGGAGGCGGCGAGATCCACGCCGGGCTACCTCGGCGAGGAGACGTGGGAGAACGCGGCGACCGGTCTGGTGCAGAACGTGTACTACTGGTCGTCGATGGCGGCGCTGCGCGCGCTGATGGATCATCCGGCGCACCGGCAGGCCAAGGCGGCGCACGGGAACTGGCTCGCCGGCTACCGCGTCGTCATCTCGCAGGTGATGCGCACCTACGGCGACGGCGGGATCCGCGACGGCGTCGTGCTGTTCGACGCCGCTTGAACGTCAGAGCCGGTTGATGTCGGCCGACTCGAGCACGCGCTTCGTCGAGCCGTCCCGCGCGACGGCGATCATCGCGCGGCCCATCTGCTCCGTCGTCGTCACCATCGAGCCCGGCAGCACCGGTCTCAGCAGGCGCAGCAGCGCGCCGCCCACCGTATAGAACATCCGGTAGCTGGGCGTCTTCGACACCTCGCCGTGCATCGGCACGATGATGCCTGGCCGGAACATCGTCGCCTTCAGCGGCAGCGCGAGCAGCGCGTTCTCGGTGCGGCCCTTGACGCGCGCCCACATCGTGCGGCCCGTCTCGCTGCTGTCGGTGCCCGCGCCCGAGACGTACGTGAACGCCATCCCCGGCCGCAGCCGAGCCAGCGTGCGGGCGACGGACAGCGTCAGGTCGAAGGTCAGCGCCGTGAAGCGCGCCTCGTCCAGGCCGCTCGACGAGACGCCCAGCGGGAAGAAGCAGGCGTCGCAGGCGGCCAGCTGCGGCTCAATGGCCGAGAGGTCGCGCAGGTCGGGCACGACGCGCACGTCCAGCTTCGGGTCGCGCACGTCGAGCGGCGCGCGACCGACGGCCAGCACGCGCGTGACGCAAGGCTCGGCCAGGCACTCGCGCAGGACGCCCTGCCCGACCATGCCGCTCGCGCCGAAGATCACCACCTCCATCTGCCGCACCCCGTTCGTTGCCGAGCGGCGACTGTAAGGCCAAACGCCGGCCCGCGGTCGGGGGCGGCGGGCGGTGTCGAATGGGCATTTGTCACGCTCGCGTGGCCCGGCGGCAACCCGGTGGACGATCGTCGCGAACTCCGGCACGGGCGTCGCGACTCGATGCCCGCCGCCGTCGCCACGACCGGCTCGCAGGGTGGATAGTCACTCGACGCGCGATGACGACCGCGCCGAAACGGACACCCACCATGGCCCTCTTGCTCGAACCGCTCCACCCCGATGAGATCACCGTCTCGACGTCCGACCTGCTGGTCGCGACGGCGAAGCGACGAGATCCGCTGCTCGACGAGTCGGTGCTCAAGGCACTGCAGCTGCTGCGGCGCATGCTCAAGGTCGACGCCGTGTTCGTCGCCGAGCTGATCGCCGGCGCGCGCGTGACGCGCGTGGGCGAGACGAACGGCGCGATGCCGATGAACATCGGCGAGGTGATCCCGCTCGAGCAGACCTATTGCCGGCTGGTGCTGGAGGGCAAGCTGCCCGAGTTCATCCCGGACGTCGACGCGCTGGCCGAGGATGTCGCGCCGTGCAACCTGCTGCCCGGCCTGCACGGCCACGTGATGACGCCGGTCGTGCTGCGCAGCGGCCGCGTCTACGGCACGCTGTGCTGCCTGTGCTCGAGCGCGCTGGAAGTCGACCAGGAGAAGGCGCTGCAGAATTTGCGCCGCTCCGCCCAGTTCGTGGCCGACGCGCTGGACGCCGCCGGCATGCGCTGACTGGCGCGGGCAACCGGCGCATCAGCGGCCGGCCGGCGCGCGCTTCACCAGCCGGTCGCCCGGCGCAGCAGTTCGGGCGCCTGCGCGCCGTCGGCCGGATGGGCGGCGCTGCCGACCTGCACCGTGACGTGCATCACGCTGTCGCCGATCCGGTACGCGCCATTGAGCGCGCGCATGAAGCGGCCGGCGATGCGCCGCACCGCCTCCTCGCTCGCGCCCGGCAAGATGACGCACGCGTCGCGGTCGTTCGGGCGCAGCACGACATCGCTGCCGCGCACGCGGCTGCAGATCCGCTTCATGACCTCTTCGTGGGTCAGCCGTTCGATTTCCGTCGTCACGTAGCCGTGGCCGGATTCCGTGTCCACGCACTCCACGCTGACGCACACCAGCGCCATCGGGCTGCGGTTGCGCCGGCATTGCGCGAGCTGGCGGTCCACCACGGCCGCGACTTCGGCGATGCCGTCGACGCTGGTCACCACCGCCGGGCCGCGGGTGCGGTCCGGCAGCGGCGGGCGTGCGATGCGTTCACGTTCGTGTCGCGTGGGTGACATCGGTGCTGGTTCCCTGAGCATTTCTTACCCGCTCCCTGAGACAGTAGGAAGCCGCAGCGTGGCGCGTGGCGGTTGGGACGCCGTGCGCCGCGCTGCGGAAAGGTGAGGGACGGAACCCCGGTTGGCCCTCCAGGCCTCCCTTTCCGTCCGAAAAACCGCCCCTCTCCTGTTAAAACGGAAACACGACACGAAACCCGACATCGGAAACAAAATATTTCTTCCAGCCGAGATAGAGTCGCGGCACGGCACGATTGGCCCGACCGAGGGCCCGACTGAAGACGACCCCCAAGATGTCCGACATCACGATCCTGCTGCGGGCCGCCGGTACGGGAGATCGCGCGGCCGCCGACCAGGTCTTCGCGCTCCTGTACGCCGACCTGCAGCGCCTGGCGCGCAGCCGTATGCGCCGCTCCGGGGAGATGACCCAGCTCGACACCACCGCGCTGGTGCACGAGTCCTACCTTCGCCTGCAGGCCGCCGGCGAGCTCGATTTCTCCGACCGCCAGCACTTCCTCGGCTACGCCGCGCGCGTGATGCACGCGGTGGTGGTCGATTTCGTGCGCGCCCGCCGCGCCGAGCGCCACGGCGGCGGCGTCGAGCACATTCCGCTGGACACCCAGGTCAGCGACTCCGCCACGCGCCACGACGACGAGATCCTGCGCGTCCACGAGGCGATGCAGGAACTGGCCGTGGCCGACCCGCGGTTGTGCGACGTCGTCGAGATGCGCTATTTCGGCGGCCTGTCCGAGGCCGAGATCGCCGGCGCACTCGGCGTCACCGAACGCACCGTGCAGCGCGACTGGGTGAAGGCGCGCATGTTCCTGGCCTCGGTATTGAACGGCAACGGATGAACGCCGTCGACAAGACGATGTGGGAGCGGCTGTCGCCGCTGCTCGACGACTTCCTCGACATGCCCGAGGCCGAGCGCCCCGCGCGGCTCGAGGCGCTGCGTGCCGACGACCCGGCGCTCGCCGAGGCGCTCGCCGGCATGCTGGGCCAGCTGCCCGAGATCGAGCGCGACGGCTTCCTGGAAGCACCTGCCATCCCGCGGCCGGCCGGGCTCGAGGGCCAGACCATCGGCGCCTACACGCTCGATCGCGAGCTCGGCCACGGCGGCATGGGCACCGTCTGGCTCGCGCGTCGCACCGACGGTCGCTACGAGGGCCAGGTCGCGATCAAGTTCCTGCGCACCGGCCTGTTCGGCCATGGCGACGCCGCGCGCTTCGAGCGCGAGGGCAGCATCCTCGCGCGGCTCTCGCATCCGCACATCGCGCGGCTGCTCGACGCCGGCATCTCGCAGGACGGCACGCAGCCCTACCTGGTGCTGGAGTACATCGACGGCGAGCCGATCGACGCCTACTGCCGCCGCCTCGCGCTGCCGACCGCCGCGCGCCTGCGCCTGTTCCTGGACGTACTGGGCGCCGTCGCGCACGCGCACAACCGGCTGATCCTGCACCGCGACCTGAAGCCGTCCAACATCCTCGTCACCGCGTCGGGCGACGTGAAGCTGCTGGACTTCGGCATCGCCAAGCTCCTGGACGACAGCGGGGGCGAGGCCACCGCGCTCACCGCCCACGCCGGCAACGCCTTCACGCCCGACTTCGCCGCGCCCGAGCAGTTGCAGGGCGGCGACGTGACGACCGCCACCGACGTCTATGCGCTGGGCGTGCTGATGTTCATCCTGCTGGGCGGCGAGCATCCGACCGTCTCCCCGACCGGCGCGCCGCTCGATCGCATGCGCGCGGTGATCGAGGTCGAGCCGAAGCGGCTGTCGGATTCGGTGCTGCGGCGCGGCGGGCCGACGTCGGCGCATTCGTCGGCGTCGAAGAAGCTGTCGAACGAATTGAAGGGCGACGTCGACACGATCGTCGCGCGCGCGTTGAAGAAGTCGCCGGCGGAGCGCTACGCGAACGCCGCCGACCTCGCGGACGACGTGCGCCGCTACCTCGAGCACGAGCCGATCGCCGCGCGGCCCGACGCGCGCCTGTACCGCATCGCGAAGTTCGCGCGCCGCCATCGGGCGGGGGTCGCCACCGCGACGGTCGCCGTGACGGCGCTGGCGATCGGCGTCGGCGTCGCGCTGTGGCAGGCGCGCGAGGCCGGCCGCCAGCGCGTGCAGGCCGAGGGGCTGATCGAGTTCATGCTCGGCGACCTCCGCAAGAAGCTCGAGCCCGTCGGCCGGCTGGACGTGCTCGATGGCGTCGGCGACAAGGCGCTCGCCTACTACGCCGCGCAGGATCTCGGCCACCTCGACGCCGACTCGCTCGGCCGGCGCGCCCGCGCGCTGCACATGATCGGCGACCTCGCCGAGCAGCGCGGCAAGCTGGAGGAGGCGCAGCGCGACTTCGAGCAGGCCGCCGAGAGCACCGGCGAGCTGCTGCAGCGCGCGCCGAAGGACGGCCCGCGCGTGTTCGAACATTCGCAGAGCGAGTTCTGGCTGGGCGATGTGCAGTGGCGCCGTGGACGCACGCGCGAAGCCGAGGCCGCCTTCGAGCGCTACTACGCGCTCGCGCAGCGCATGACGGCGATCGACCCTTCCAACGTCGACTGGCAGCTGGAGAAGGGCTACGCGCAGGAGAACATCGCCATCATGCAGATCGACCTCGGCCAGGTCGACGAAGCGCTGCGCAACCTGGGAGACATGCGGGTCCTGGTCAGCAGGCTGGTGCGCGCGCGTCCTGAACTCAACGTGGAGCTCGCCAACACCTTCGGCTGGATCGCGCGCGCGCAGGCCCGGCGAGGCCATTTCGACGAGGCGATCGCGGCCGAGGACGAGAAGATCGCAGTGGTCGCGAACGCGCCCGGCGGCGCGAACAACCAGGATGCGCAGTACCTGATCGCCAACGCGCACGCCGAGAACGCGCGCTGGCTCCGCGGCCTCGGCCGCTCGGACGATGCGCTGGCCATGGCGCGGCTCGGGCTCGCGGAGCACCAGAAGCTGTCGACGCTCGATCCGACCAACCTGGACTGGTTCGGCGAGACCGCGTCGGCCACCATCTTCCTCGGCGAGATCCTCGCCGATCGCAACGACCTCGCCGATGCGCGCGCCGAGTTCGCGAGGGGCTCGGCGATGACCGCCCAGCTGATGACGCGGGCGCTGCCCAAGCGCGTGTGGCGAGTCGCGCTGAGCGCACACGTGGTGCTGCTGAAGGCGCGCCTCGCCTCGACGCCCGGCGAGGAAGAGGCGGCCGCCAGGGCGCTCGAGAGCTATCTCGACGACCTGCACCGCTTCGAGAAGGAAGGCAACGAGCTCGGGACGGAAGACGCGTTCAACGTCGGCGCGGTCGGCCTCGCGCTCGGCGACCTGCGTGCCGCCGAGGGCCGCCAGGCCGAGGCGCGCGCGGCGTGGACCGCGGCCACGGCGAGCGTGCGGCCCGGCGCCGAACATCTCAATCCAGTGGCGATGACCGTGCTGGGTGCCCTTGATCTTCGATTGGGCAGCATTCAAGATGCGCGGGCCTGGGCCGATAGGGTCCAGGGCACGACCTATCGGCACCCCGCCTATGCCGATCTTTTGAAACAACTCGGGCTGGCGCAGAAGGCGGGGGTGACGCCGGGCCCATGACAAGGGAATCATGACCGACACGACCTACCCCGTGAGCGTCACCGCCACGGTCAACCCGCACGGTGTCTGCACCGTCTCCTGCATCCCCGACCAGGCCAACCTGCCGTCCACCCCGGGCGTCACCCTCACCTTCACGCTCACGGCGCCCGCGGGCTGGGTGTTCAAGCCGACCAACGCGGTGGTCGTCGCATCGCCCGGCACGCAGTTCCCGAGCGCGTCCGTCACCTCGGCCGACGGCATGAGCTGCACGCTGTTCGACGCGAACACCGACAGCAACCTGTACACCTACACGGCCTTCGTCGTGAAGGCCGGCACGAGCGACGAGGTGGCCTACGACCCCGCCATCAAGAACGGCGGCGTCTCGACGACGGGCGGCGACGGGGGCACCGCGCCCTGAGCCATCGGCGACGCAGGCCGGCCGGTCAGGGACGGCCGGCCGCGCGGCCATCGACGCGTTCGCCCTCGTCGCCGATGTCGCCATCGTCGCGATAAAGCGCGGCGATCGCGTCCAGCCGCGCCAACAGCTCGCGCCGCAGCGCCGCGGGCTTCAACACCTTCGCCTCGGCCCCGAGGCGCATCACGAGACGCGCCGCGTGCGCCACCGACTCGGTCGGGATCGTCACGCGGCGCCAGCCCCGCGCGTCCGCGCGACCGGCGGTCTCCTGCGCCGCCGCGGCCACCGCGGCGCTCACGTCGCGCAAGGCCTTCAGGCCGTCGGGCGAGACGCTCAGCACCGCGGTACCGCGTGCGAGCTCGGCCTCGAAGCGGCGCGTCGACGCGAGCCACCACGCGGCCAGGTCGAACGCCGCGGGACGCTCGAAGCGCTCGTCGGACACCTCCAGCGCCAGCACGTTCGACACGCGATACGTCCGCGCCTCGACGCGCCCGCTCTCGCGTGACGCGCTCGCGCGCGCGCCGGCCGCCGGCCGCGCGACGAGGTACCAGACGCCCGCCTTCAGCACGAGCCCGAGCGGCTCGACGCGGCGCGAGACCTCGCCCTTCCAGCTCTCGTAGCGCAGCGCGACGCGGCGCTCGCCCCACACGGCCTGCGCGATCGCCGGCAGGTGGTCGGCGGCGGCGGGGCCGCGGTACCAGTCGATCGGGTCGAGGTGGAAGCGCGCGCTGACGCGCCGCGCGTCGTCGCGCCAGCCGTCCGGCAGCGCGGCGAGCAGCTTCAGCTGCGCCGACGCCATCGCCTCGCCCAGCCCGAGCTCCGCCGCCGGGCCCGGCAGTCCGCCGAGGAACATCGCCTGCGCCTCGGGCGCGGTCAGGCCGTCGACGCGCGTGCGCCAGCCGGCCTGCAGCTGGAAGCCGCCGGCGCGACCGCGGTCGGCCCAAATCGGCACGCCGGCGGCGCTGAGCTCGTCGACGTCGCGGTAGATCGTGCGCACCGACACCTCGAGCGTGCGCGCCAGCGACTGCGCGCTGACGCGGCCGCGCGACTGGAGAAGCATCAGCAGGGAGAGCAGTCGGCTGGCACGCATGGATCGAAGTCTGGCCGACAAATCATGACATGCCTTGTCAGCTATCGGAAACGAAGATGGCGCCATCGACTCACCGAGGACTTCGCCCATGCCCATCGACACCGCCCCGGCCACCCCGGTCGCCACCTCCGCGATCGCGCCCGCCGTGATCGAGCTGCGCCAGTACACGCTGCACCCCGGCGGCCGCGACGTGCTGGTCGACCTGTTCGAGCGCGCGTTCATCGAGCCGCAGGAAGCCGCCGGCGCGCGCGTCCTCGGCACCTTCCGCGACCTCGACGACCCGGATCGCTTCGTCTGGCTGCGCGGCTTCGCCGACATGCCGGCGCGCGCGGTGGCGCTCGCCGAGTTCTACGGCGGCCCGGCGTGGCAGGCGCATCGCGAGACGGCGAACGCCACGATGGTCGACAGCGACAACGTGCTGCTGCTGCGGCCCGCGGACGACGTGCGCGGGCTGATGGCGGCGGCGGCTTCGCGCGCGGCGATCGGCGCGCGCCCCGCCGCCGACCGCGCGATCTTCACGCTGACGTTGTGCCCGCTGCGCGAACCGGCGACCGGTGCCGCGCTCGCGGCCTTCGACGCGCTCGTGCGCACGGCGTGGATCGACGCCGGCGGCGATCTTGTCGCGTGCCTCGTCACCGAAGCGGCCGCCAACAACTTCCCGCGCCTGCCGGTGCGCGAAGGCGAACCGCACATCGCGTGGCTCACGCGCTTCGCCGACGAGGCCACGCAGCGCCGCCACGCCGCGCGGCTCGACGCATCGGGCGCCCTGCGCCAGCCGGCATGGCGCGAGCTGCTGCGCGGCGGCGCGCTCACGCTGCGCCTTGCACCGACCCGCCGATCGGCCCTGCGCGGCTGATCGACTTCTCCGACCGCCACTTTCCATCACGAGGATCGACCATGACGAACGACCTGACCACGGAATACATCGGACAAGCCCACGACTTCGACTTCCTCGTCGGCCGCTGGCATGTCGCCAACCGGCGCCTGCGCCAACGCCACGTCGGCAGCGACGACTGGGAGCACTTCGACGCCGTCAACCAGGCCTGGGTGCACCTGGACGGCCAGATCTCGGTCGACGAGATTGCGTTCGAGGGCAAGCCGTTCAAGGGCTGCACCTTCCGCACGCTGGACGTCGCCGCGAAGCAGTGGGAGATCTACTGGATCAACAGCACCAACGGCCGCGTGCAGCCGCCCGTGCGCGGCGGCTGGGCCGGCGACGAGGGCCGCTTCTTCGGCGACGACGAAGACGCCGGCCGCCCCGTCCGTGTGCGCTTCCACTGGCAACGCCTCGGCGACGGCCTCGCCCGCTGGTCGCAGGACTTCGCGCTGATCGGCACCGACGGGGCGCCGGACGGGCCGTGGGAACGCAACTGGGTGATGGAGATGCGCCGGCTCAAGGACTGACCACGGCGGTCGCGGCGGGTGCGGCGCGGTCGTCAGTCCCGTCTTCGAAGTTCGACGGCACGCGCCGGTCGCGCAGCGCCATGAACGGCGCTTCAACGAAACGATGGAGCAACCAGCCGAGCAGCACGCAGGCCGGCGTGACGATCGCGACCCGCACGGCCTCGGGCGGATCGAACGGCTTGAGCTGGTGCGCGAGGAAGATCGCGAGCGGCTTGTGCGACAGGTAGATCGAGTACGACCACAGCGCGATCGACGCCGCGCCGGGCACGCGCCACGCGAGCGGCGTGCGCGCCGGGCTCAGCGCGGCAGCGACCAGCAGCGCGAACGACAGCGCGAGCAGCGAGTAGCCGAATGCGGTCATGAAGAAGCGGTAGCCGCCGTCGGCGGCGAAATAGATCGTGTCGGCGGCGACGAGCATCGCCAGCGTCGCGGCGGCGCCGACGGCGAAGAGCGCGCCGCCATGGGCCATCAGCCGATCCCAGGTGGGCCGATGGAAGTTCTTCAGCAGCGCGATCGCCACGCCGGGGATGAACTCGTCGAAGCGGCACAGCGTCGAGTAGTAGATCCAGGCCATGTAGCCGTAGACGTGGTCGCCGTCCCCATATCGGCGCCACAGCACGGCGCGCGACGCGATGCCCAGCGCGACGAGCACGGCCATCAGCGCCCAGCCGAGCGCGCGGCCGCGCCCGATCGCCGCCGGCGAGGTGCTGGCCGCGGC
>JASLEM010000160.1 GCA_030151165.1 Burkholderiaceae bacterium | reverse complement strand
TTCCGTCCTCGCCACCGTCCTCGGCCTGGCCGCGGCCGCCGTCCTCGCGCTCGGCCCCATCGCCCCCGCGCAGGCGCGCGCCCCGGCCGCGCCGGTCGCGGTCGCGCCGCAGAACGACACCTCGCACGTCTACGTCCCGGTGGACGAGGTCGACAGGTTCGTCGACAGCTTCGTGGCGACCTTCGGTGGCCAGAGCACGAAACAGGTCGTCGCGACCGTCACGCCGACGCCCAGCAGCACCACCTCGCAGCTGGTGCAGACGCCGGTCGGCACGATCTCCGTCTTCGGCTTCAAGACGCCGATCCCGTACCCGTTCGGCCTCGAGCGTAACGGCTACCTCGTCACCGACATGGACGAGGCCGTCAAGCAGGCGCGCGCCGCCGGCGCCGACGTGCTGGTCGCGCCCTTTCCCGACCCGATCGGCCGCGACGCCGTCGTCCAGTGGCCGGGCGGCGTGAACCTGCAGCTGTACTGGCACACCACCAAGCCGGCCTACGCGCCCTTCGAGACCATCCCCGACAACCGCGTCTACGTCTCGCCCGACCGCGTCGCCGCCTTCGTGAAGAGCTTCGACGCCTTCTCGCACGGCAAGGTGGTATCGGACACCGCGAAGGCGCCGGGCGTCGAGATCGGCCGCCCCGGCGACACCTATCGCCGCCTGCGCATCGAGTCCCCGTTCGGCAAGATGCTCGTGCTGGTCACCGACGGCCACCTGCCCTTCCCCTACGGCCACGAGACGACCGGCTACGAAGTCGCCGACCTCGCGCAGACGCTCGCCAAGGCGCAGGCCGCGGGCGCCAAGGTGCTCGTCGCGCCGTTCGACTCGGACGGTCGCTCGTCGGCGGTGATCGAGTTCCCCGGCGGCTACATCGCCGAGATCCACGCCGTCGCGCACTGACCGCGAAGACGCCGGGATGAACCTCGCCCCCCTGCTCGCGGCGGGCCTCGTCGCGTTGCAGGCGGCGATGCCCGCGGCCGCGTTCGCCGCCTCGGACGACGACGACACGGCGACGCCCGGATCGACGCCGCCGCCATCGGCCGCGACTTCGCCGAAGCGCCCGGCCCTCAAGACGAACCGCTGGCAGGAGGACTGGTCGCCGCTCGCCGACCCGGCCCTGCGCACCGAGCCGCTGGACGGCCTGAAGTACATCGGCCTCGCGCCCGACGACCCGAAGCGCTACCTGAGCTTCGGCGCGACGCTGCGCGAGCGCTTCGAGTCGAACGACGCCCCGGCCTTCGGCACGTCCGGCAACCGCCACGACAGCTATGTGATCCAACGCCTGCAACTGCACGCCGACCTGCACGTGACCGACGAGCTGCGCGTGTTCACGCAGGTCGAGGACGACCGCGCGTGGCGCAAGCAGACGGTGTCGTCCGCCGACCAGGATCGCGTCGACCTGCGCCTGGCCTACGTCGAGTACGACACGACGCTGCCCGCCGGCACGCTCAAGGCGCGGCTCGGCCGCCAGGACTTCGCGTTCGACCTGCAGCGCTTCGTTTCCTCGCGCGACGGCCCGAACGTGCGCCAGTCCTTCGACGCCGCCTGGGCCGACTGGGAGACGCCGCAGTGGCGCTTCATCGGCTTCGTCAGCCGGCCGGTGCAGTACGCGGACGACCACGCCTTCGACGACCGCTCCAACACCGACTTCCGCTTCAGCACGCTGCGCGTCGAGCACCACGTCCTCGGCGGCAACGAGCTCTCGGCGTACTACGCGCTCTACCAGCGCAGCGCCGCGAAGTACGGCGACGCCGTCGGCCCCGAGCGCCGCAACATCTTCGACGGCCGCTTCGCCGGCGCCGCCGACGACGTCGACTGGGACCTCGAGACCATGCTCCAGACCGGCAGCGTCGGCGCGAAGACCATCCGCGCGTGGGCGCTGGGCCCGCGCGTCGGCCTCACGCTGCCCGCGATCGCGTGGACGCCGCGCGTGGGCGTGCAGGTCGACATCGCGTCCGGCGACGCGCGCCACGGCGACGGCCGCGTTGGCACGTTCAACCCGCTGTTCCCGAACGGCTACTACTTCTCGCTCGCCGGCTACACCGGCTACGCGAACCTCGTCCAGCTCAAGCCGTCGCTGACGCTCAAGCCCGACGCCCGCCTCGTGGTGATGCTCGCGAGCGGCCTGCTGTGGCGCCAGACGACCGCCGACAGCGTCTATGTCCAGCCGAACGTGCCGGTCGCCGGCACCGCGGGCCACGGCGGGCGCTGGTCGGGCGCCTACGCGCAGCTGCGCGCGGACTACGCCGTCACGCGCAACCTCGCCGCCGCGATCGAGGCCGTGCACTACCGGGTCGGCGACGCCATCCGCAACGCCGGCGGCCACGACAGCAGCTACGTCGGCGTCGAGCTCAAGGCCATGTGGTGAGCCGACGCCGCACGCCCGAACCTGAAGGAGCCGATCCATGAAACTCACCGTCCCGGCCGTCATGAGCGTGAACGCGGGCTATGTCGACACCGCCGGCTTCCTCGCGCTGCAAGGCCTGTTCACCGCGCACGTCACGGGCAACTTCGTGACGATCGGCGCGTCGGTCGTCTTCGGCAGCTCGGGCACCGCGGCCAAGCTGCTCGCGCTGCCGGTGTTCTGCCTGGTCATCATCGTGACGCGCCTGTTCGCGTTCGCGCTGCCGCGGATGGGGCTGCCGATCCTGCGCACGATGCTGACGATCGAGCTCGCGCTGCTGGCCGTCGGCGCGGTGCTCGCCGTCGTGCTCGGGCCGTTCAAGCCCGGCGACGAAGGCGCGGTCATCGCGACGGGCATGGTGCTGGTGGCCGCGATGGCGATCCAGAACGCCGCGTCGCGCATCCACCTCGGCACCGCGCCGCCGACGACGCTGATGACCGGCACCACCACGCAGATGATGATCGACATCGCCGACCTGATCCGCGGCCTGCCGCCCGAGCCCGCGGCCGCCGCGAAGGCACGCCTCGGCAAGATGACGGCCAACGTGGTCGCGTTCGCGATCGGCTGCGCGGGCGGCGCGTGGCTGTTCAGCCTGTTCGGCGGCTGGTGCTTCGCGCTGCCGCCGCTGCTCGGACTCGTGCCGGTGCTGATGCCGGGCAGCGCCGACGCCGCCTGACGCCGCCACGCCTCCACGCGAGCCGCCCGCCGCGGGCGCGTATGCGAGACTTCGCCGCAGGAGGCGACGCATGCGGCGGCAACACGGAGCGACGGACCAGGCCACGGCGGGCACGACCGCCTCGCAGGCGCGCCGGCTCGTGCTGCTGCTGACGCTGAGCTACGCCGTCTCGTTCGTCGACCGCGCGCTCGTCGCCGTCGCCGGCGCGCCGATCAAGCGCGAGTTCGGCCTCGGCGACGCGCAGTACGGCGCGCTGCACGGCCTCGCGTTCGTCGCGATGTACTGCCTGTGCGGCGTGCCCTTCGGCCAGCTCGCCGACCGGGCGCCGCGCCGCGTGATCCTGGCGGGCGGCCTCGTGTTCTGGAGCGCGATGACCGCGCTGTGCGGCCTCGCGACCTCCTTCCCCGCGTTCTTCGCGGCGCGCGTCGGCGTCGGGCTGGGCGAAGCCTGTCTCGTGCCGGTGGCGATGTCGATGCTCGGAAGCTCGATCTCGAAGGCCGACATGCCGAAGGCCGTGGCGATGTTCCTGGTCGGCGCGGCGCTCGGCAACGCCGCGGCGCTGATCGGCGGCGGGCGGCTGCTGGCGGCACTCGGCGACGACACGTTCCGCGCAGCCTGGCTCGTCGGCGACGTCGGCGCGTGGCGCGTGCTCTTCGGCCTCGCGGCGCTGCCCGGGCTGGCGGTCGGCGCGCTGGTGATGCTCTTCCTGCGCGAGCCCGCGCGGCCGGCCACCGCGACCGCCCCGTCCGGCCACGGCCTGCGCGCGGCCGTCCGCCACCTGCGCGCCCACGCCGGCGCCTACGCGTGGCTCACCGCGGCGACGGCCTGCAGCGTCACGCTGACCCAGGCCCAGGCCGCGTGGATGCCGTTCTTCTTCCAGCGCCGCTTCGCGCTGGCGCCGGGCGAGGCCGCGTCGACCGTGGGCCTGGTCTTCCTCGCCACCGCGCCGACCGGCATGTGGCTCGGCGGCCGGGCGCTCACGGCGATGCAGCGCCTCGGCCTGAGTGCACCGTCGAACCTGCTGCTCGCCTCGACGGCCCTGCTGAGCCTGCCCGCCGCGCTGGCGTTCTGCCTCGCGGACGACCTGCGCACCGCGGAATGCGCCTACGCGGCGTTCAACCTCGTCGTGTTCACCGCGACGCCCGCGGGCCTGACGGGCTGGCAGCTGCTGACGCCCGACCGCGTGCGCGGCGTGCTCGTCGCGGTGCTGACGGCCGTCGTCACGCTCATCGGCGTCGGCCTCGGGCCGGGCGCGGTGGGCCTGATGACGGACCGCGTCTTCGGCGATCCGCAGGCGCTCAACCTCGCGTTGCTGGTGCTCGTCGCCGTGGCGGGCGCCACCTGCGCGGCCTGCGCGCTGGCCGGCCAGCGCAGCTTCGCGCGGGCGACCGGCGCGGAGCCGGCCATCGACACGCGCCCGGCGTTCGACGCCGCGGCCTGAGCCGCCACGTCGGCGCCGCGATTCAGCCGCGCCGCATCCGTCGCCACGTCCCCGGGCTCGCGCCGACGCGCTGCGAGAACACGCGCGTGAGGTGGCTCTGGTCGGCGAAGCCGCAGGCCATCGCGATCCCGGCGATGTCCATCGTGCCGTCCTGCAGCATCGCCTTGGCCTTGTCGATGCGGTGGCCCTGGCGCCACTGGTGCGGCGTCAGGCCGGTCGTCGCCTTGAAGGCCTTGCTGAAATAGCCGCGCGACAGGCCGCACTCGCGTGCGACGTCGAGCAGCGAGGTCTCGTCGCCGCAATGGGCCGCCATGAACGCCTTCGCGCGCTCCACGAGGCTCGCCGACATCCCGCCGCGCTCCACCGGCTCGAAGCGGCGCAGGCCGCCGTAGTGCTGCGCGAGATGCGCGCAGACGGCCAGGCAGACGTGGTCGACGAACAGCGAGTTGACCTGCGCGGGATATTCGAACGCCGTCATGAGCGACAGGCCCAGCCCGCGGATGACCGGGTCGACGACGCCCGGCTCGCACTGCAGGTGGCCGATGCGGCGCGCGCCCGCGTCCTCGGCGAACTCGTCGAGCGCGACGCGCGGCAGGTGGAACACGAGCGACTCGTGCGCGCAGCGGATGTTGGCGGCGTACTCGTCCTGCAGGTTGACGATGCGCATCGCGTTGGCCGCGTAGCCGCGCCTGAGCACGGGCACGCCGCGGCTCCAGAGCTCGTGGTCGGCGACCTCGGTCAGGTACATCGCGAGGACGAAGGAATCCTCCGCGGGCACCGGCGCGGACAGCCCGATGCGCTCGGCGCCGATGGACAGCCGGCTCACGTTGATCTGCGAGCTGCGCAGCGAGCGGCTCGACAACGCGGGCGACGCGCCCAGGCCCAGGCTCTGGCCGATCGGGTCGCGCCAGGCGCGACGGGGAAACGCCGTCGACGGATTCGTTCGCTCCACTCTCGCTCGCTCCTCCAGGGACGCCCGGGCCGCCACGCCCGTCAGATGGCGGGCCCAATGTACCGCAGGCGCATCGCCCCGGCCGCCGCAGGGGGCGCGCCGCGCGGCGCCGTCACGCGAGTCCGAGGTCGCCGCCGATGAAGCCGCGCCGCAGCCCCGCGGCGACGGCCTCGGTGCGGCTCGACGCGCCGAGCTTGTCCAGCAGCGTGCGCACGTGCGCCTTGACCGTGCCGAGCGCGATGCCGAGGCGGCGCGAGATCGTCTTGTTGTCCAGGCCCTCGCCCACCAGGCGCAGCACGTCGAGCTCGCGCGGCGTCAGGTGCTGCTGCGAGAAGCTCTCCGCGATGCACTGGGACGCCGCCGCGCACAGGTAGCGCTCGCCGTCGGCGACGCGCCGCACGGCGGCCAGCAGCTCGTCGATGCGGCACTCGCTCGACACGTAGCCGTGCACGCCGCCCTGCAGCGCCTGCCGCACCTGCCAGCCGCGGTGGGCCGCGCCCACCACCAGCACGCGCGGCCGGCCGAAGCGCTCGCCCGCGCCGTCGTGGCGCGCCATCAGGTCGAGCGCGGTCTGGTAGTCCGCGACGATGACGCCGCCCTGCGCGGCCGATTCATCGTTCGCGCCGTCGGCCACGCCGGTGGCGACGCGCCGCACCTGGAACCCGGCGTCGCGACCGAACGCCGCCTCGAGGCCGGCCGCCATCACCGGATGGGGGTGCATGACCGTCACGTGGACGCTCGTCTTTGCCAGCATGGTCTTCTCCTGGAATCCTGTCCGCATCGCCACCTGCCGCGACGCACGGGTGCGATGTTCGATCGCGCGGCGGGGCATCGGAATCCCCCGATCGGGTACATCGACGGAACGCTCCGCCCGCCACGCGTCCCCGGTCTCGCGACGAGGCCATTCAGCCGGCCTTGCGGAACCGTCCGCGCAGCCATGCGAATCGCGCGAACCGTGCCTCGCGCGGGCTGTCCGCATAGGCGGCGCGGCCGGGGATCGACAGCTCGAGCTCCGTGCCCGCCCCCGGCCGGCTCCACACGCGGAACCGGCCGCCCGCGCGGCGCGCGCGCTCGCGCATGCCGGCGATGCCCCAGTGGCCGGGGCGCGAGCCGCCGTCCTGGATCTCCTCGGGCAGGCCGGCGCCGTCGTCGCGCACGCGCAGCGTGAACTCGCCCGGGCCGTAGACGATCGCGAGCTCGATCCGCGTGGCGTGCGCGTGCTGGAACGCGTTGAACAGCGCCTCGCGCGCGATCAGGCAGACCTCCTCGTGCACCAGCGGACGCAGCGGCCGCGGGTCGGCCTCGACGGTCAGGCTGAAGCGCGCCGCGTGGTGCTCCGACAGGTCGCGCCCCACGCCGGCCAGCGTCTGCGCCAGGCTGCCCAGCTCGGGCGACGGCATGCGCAGGTCGGTCACGCGCTCGCGGCCTTCGAGCAGGATCTCGTCGGCGCGCACGAGGACACGCTCGAACTGCTCGCGCGTCGGCGATTCCGGCGGGATGTCCTCGGCCACCGCCTGGAAGCGCAGCATCAGGCCGTGGAAGCCCTGCAGCAACGTGTCGTGCAGGTCGCGCGCGATGCGTTCGCGCTCGAGCATGCGCACCTGCATGCGGTCGCCGATGCGCGCCGCGAGCTGGCGCGAGCGCAGCAGCCAGGCGAGCCACAGCAGGACCACGGCCACCAGCACGCAGAACGCGCGGAACCACGCGGTCTGCAGCGGGCTCGGCGGGATGTCGAAGGCCATCGTCGCGGGCTGCGTCGCCCACACGCCGTCCTCGTTCGACGCGGTCACGCGGAAGGTGTAGTGGCCCGGGCCGAGGTTGGTGTAGAACGCGCGGCGCCGCGTGCCGGCGTCCTGCCAGTCGGCGTCGAGGCCGTCGAGCCGGTAGCGGAAGCGCACGCGCTCGGGCATCGCGAGGCTGGTGGCGGTGTAGTCGACGGCGATGTCGTGCGTGCCGGGATCGAGCCGCGCACGAGCGGCGGGCGCGTCGCGCAGCACGCGCGAACCGGCGCTCAGCTGCTCGACCTCGACCACCGGCACGACCGCGTTCCGCGGCGCCGCCGCCGGGTCGATGGTGACCACGCCGCCGCTCAGCGCGAACCACAGCGTGCCGTCCGCGGTCTGCATCGCCGTGCGCAGCGGCCGGTTCTGTTCGGCCGAACCCGGCAGGCCGTCGAGCACGTCGAAGTGCTGCACCTGCACGCGGTAGCTCGCGTCGGCCAGCGCATGTCGCAGCTCGGCGGCCGGGATGCGCGAGATGCCGCCCGAGCCGTTCAGCCAGAGCTCGCCGGCGCTGGTCTCCACGATGCCCGAGATGCCGAGGAACAGCGCGTCGTCGGCCGCGCGGATCGACTTGAAGCCGTGGCCGTCGAACACCTGCACGCCGAACTCGCCGCCCAGCCAGACGTGGTCGCCGACGGGCTCGATCGCCTGCACGCCGCCGATGCGCAGGCCGTCGGCGGGGCCGTAGGTCGCGAGACGCTCGCCGTCCAGCACGCGCAGCGCGCCGCGGTAGCCGAACCAGACCTTGCCGGCGTCGTCGGCGGCGAGGCAGTTCGGCGGCGTGGACGGGAAATCCGCCGGCCGTCCCGCGCGCAGCAGCCACTCGCCGCCCTGGTAGCGGTACAACCCGTAGTTGCTCGCGGCGACCCACAGCACGCCGGCCTTGTCCTTCACGATCGCCTGCACGCTGCCTTGCCACGAGCCCATCCCGGCCGGCAACGGCAGGCGCGTGAAGCCGGTCCTGTCGACGCGCCGGACGCCATCGAACGCGCCCGCCCACAGCACGCCGTCGCGATCCCGGTACAAGGCCGTGATCCACATGTCGAGCGGTGACGGCACGGGCTGCAGCACGCCGCCGCTCGCGTGGAACAGCCCCTGCTGGCGCGCCGCGAACCACGCGTCCCCGCCGTCGCCCGGCGCCATCGCGATCACCGACGGATGGCGCGGGAACGCGAGCTGCACCGCCTTCGGCGTGCGCAGGCGATCCAGGCCGTCGCTGGTGCCGATCCACATCGAGCCTTCGCGATCCTCGAACACGCTCATCACGAAATCGCCCGACAGCCCGTCGGCCGGCGTGAAGCGGTCCGGCGCGCCGGGAGCGGCGGTGGTCGCGTCGCGCATCAGGCCGGAGTCGGCGCCGTACCAGAGCCGGCCGGCGCGGTCGAACGCCGGCGCCATCGCGCTCTGCGGTGCCGGGCGCCAAGCGTCCGGGCCGTTCCTCGCGTCCTTCGGATCGACCGGCGCGCCGGGCCGCGGCAGCGCGCGGATGCCGCGCTCGCCCACGGGATCGGTCGCCCAGACGCGGCCGTCCGGCGCGACGGCGAGCTCGGCGTAGCCGAGGTTCGGCACGTCGACCTTCGCGAACGCCGCCTGACCGCGCGCCCGCACGTAGACGCCGTCGCTGGTGGCCGCCCAGACGGCATCGTCGCCGTCGACCACGACGCCCATCGACGCGGCCTCGCCCATCTTCGGATAGCCGTCGGCCGGGCCCATGAAGACCCAGTGGCCGTCGACGAGCGTCCCCAGCCCGCGGCCGTTGGCGAGCCACGCCTGCCCGCGCGAGGTCATCGCGAAGCGGCGCGTGCCCGTCTCCAGCAGGCCTTCGGCGGGCTCCGAACGGCGGACGTGCCCGCCCTGCACGACGCTCAGGCCGCCGGCGAAATAGCCGACCCACAAGGCGCCGTCGCGCGTCGCCATCAAGGTCAGCACCGCGTTCGACGGCAGGTGCTCGCCGGCGATGGCGTCGAAGCGCACGAAGCGCACGCCGTCGAAACGGAACAGCCCGTTGGCCGTCCCGAGCCAGAGGTAGCCGTCGGTCGTCTGGGCGATGGCGACGACCGGGCCGGGCACGCCTTCCTGGATCGTCCACGCCGTGTGGTGCAGCTGCACGATCGAGCGCAGGACCGGCGCCGCGGCGTTCGAGGCGGGCAGCAGGATCGCCAGCGACAGCCCCGCGATCCAGCGTGGCACGGAACGTCGCAACCAGGCTCGCAGGCGGTCGGCCATCGACATGGCGGGCGGTCTTGCAACGTTCATGGATCCCTTGCGTGTGCGCCGGATGTCGGTGGGGACGATCGGTCGCGGAAGATGGAAGGACGCGCGAGAACGACGAAGCCTCCGCCGTGTCGCGCCATGGCCCCGAAGGGTAATGGCGCGACACGGCGGAGGCTTGAACGAATCGGCGGCGTCTTGAATTTATGTCGAGCTGTCGCGCGGCCGCCGCGCGCGAAAGGCGCGTGTAAGACTGCGCCTCAGCGACTCGCGACGACCTGCTGCTGGCGGCCGACGAACCAGCTCTGGAGCTCGTTCAGGCGCACGACCTGGCTGACGATGATGTCGTTGGTGCCGTCGTCGCCGCGCTCGGCGGCCTCGCGCGCGAGCGGCCGCGCCTCGACGAGGATGAACTCGTGCGCATCGAGCAGGCGCGCGAGCTGGTCGGCGGAGCTCTCGACGCCGCTCGGCGCGCGCGCGATGTGCGACTCGCTGGCGACGTCCGCGGCGAGCGCGCGCGCCACGCCGCCGAGCGTCTGCACGCGTTCGGCGAGCGCGTCCATCAGCACGACCTGCTCCTCGTAGTGCTTGTCGAACAGCAGGTGCAGCTCGTAGAACGTCGAGCCCGCGGCTTGCCAGTGGGACTTCTTGTACAGGTCGCGCAAGGCCATCGTGTGGGCGAGCAGCCGGTTCAGCGCGGCGACGCTGTCGTGGCGGACCTGCACGGAGAGGCCGAGGCGGACGTCGGCGAGGCTGCCGAAGGGCTGCGAGACGGCGGACGTCTCGGGCGTGGACGAGCTGGACATGGCGTTCCTGTGGAAGTGGGCGAAGGGTTGACGCCGATTGGACGCCGCCCCGCCCGCGCGCGCCATCGTGCGGACGACCGGTCCCGGCTCGTCCCTTCGGACTAACCGCCCTCCGCGTCTTTCGACACCGAGACGCCTGCGACGACGTCCGCCGCGCCCGCCCGCGCCGCGGCGGGATGCGCGACGAGGATGCGGATGAAGCCGCGCCGCAGCCCGATCGCCACGGCGTGCGCGCGATCCTTCGCGCGCAGCTTCGCCAGGATGCTCTTCATGCGCGCCTTGACGGCGTCCTCCGTCACCGACAGCCCGTCCGCCACGCGCTTGTTGGAGTGCCCCTGCGCGACACGCTGCAGCACGTCGATCTCGCGCGGCGTCAGCTCGCCGTCGCCGGTCGTCCCGGCCAGGCCGGTCGCCACGCTCGGCGCCACGCATGGCTCGCCCGCGTGCACGCGGCGGATGGCGTCGATCAGCTCCTTGCGCAGCGCGTTCTTCAACAGGTAGCCGCGCGCGCCGGCCCGCAGCGCGCGCATCGCCTGCACGTCGCCGCCGTAGGTCGTCAGCACGATGATGCGGGCGTCGGGCGTCTCGGCGCGGATGCGCGCGATCGCCTCGAGGCCGCCGATGCCGGGCATCTGCAGGTCCATCAGCGTGACGTCCGGCCGCAGCGCGCGCACCTGCGCGACCGCGTCCTCGCCGCTGCCGGCCTCGCCCACCAGCCGCAGGTCGGCGTGCTTGCCGATCACCGCGGCCACGCCCTCGCGCAGCAGCGGATGGTCGTCCGCGACGAGGACGCGGATGGCGCCGGTCGCGGTCGACGACGGAGGTGGCTGCGGCGATGGCGTCGTTGGAAGCACGTCGGGCGAAAGCGGGAAGAGGAAAAGGATCGCGGAAGCGGAGGCCGGGCGCGGCGGGCGCGGCGTGCGCGGCCCGGGGCCGTCGGCCGGAAGGCCTAAGCCCGCCCCGCCCTTGCGCCGGATTCACCGGGCGCGGCCGGCTCCCAGAATGGGGCGGTGCAACGCCTTCAATCGATGTTCCTGCGCGGCCCGGCCGGCGTGGCGCTCGTGCTGCTGCGGCTCGCGGTGACTGTAGCGCTGATCGGCGACATCGGCGCCGCGAGGGCTTTCGCGCCGGGGCTGCTCGTCGCGTTCACGGTCGCGGCGTCGGTGCTCGTGTGCGCCGGCCTGCTCACGTCGCTCGGCGCGGCCGCGGCCGTCGTGCACGCGATCGGCCACGCGGTCGCGGGCGACGTGCCCGCGGCGTTCGCGGCGGTCGCGGCGCTGCAGTCGGCGGCGCTCGCCGTCATCGGGCCGGGCGCCTACTCGCTGGACGCGCGCCTGTTCGGCCGCCGCCAGGTCTTTCGCGCGCAGGACGGCGGCGAGACACGGCCCTGACGCGAGGGCCGACGCTCAGTGCTGCCGTTGCCGCCGCCAGGCCGCCGGCGGCATGCCCACCGCCTGCGCGAACGCGCGCGTGAGGTGGCTCTGGTCGGCGAAGCCGCAGGCGAGCGCGATGTCGACGATGCTGTCCGAGGACGCCATCAGCGCCTGCTTGACCTTGTCGATGCGATAGGCCTGCAGCCACTTGTGCGGCGTCAGGCCGGTCGACAGCCGGAACGCGCGGATGAAGTAGGCGCGCGACAGCCCGCAGGCCTGCGCGGCCGCCGCGACGGACACGTCGGCGCCGACGCTCGCGGCGAGGAACTCCTTGGCGCGCTTCTCGCGCGACGGCGACAGCGCCCCGGCCTCGCGGCTCGCCGGCGTGGCGAGGCCGCCGTAGCGCTTGAGGACATGCGCGCTGATCGCGAGCGCCATGTGCTCGACGAACAGCCGGCTCGCGAGCTGCGGCTGCTCGAGCACCGGCAGCAGCGCGGCGCCGAGGTGCGCGAGCAGCGGATCGTGCACGCCGGGCTCGCAGGCCAGCCGGGCGATGCGCGCGGCGCCGATGTCGTCCGAGAACTCGTCGATCGCGCTGCGCGGCAGGTAGAAGCTGAGCGCGTCCAGCGGGCTGCCGACGTACGCGCACAGCTCGTCGCGCAGGTCGACGATGCGGATCGAGCCCTTGTCGTAGCTGCGGCTCGACACGCGCCGGCCGCGGCTCCAGAGCTCGTGGTGCGCGAGGTCGGCGAGCTGCAGCTCGCAGAGGAAGCTGTCCTCGGGCGGGATCGTCTCCGACATCCCGGGCTCGCGGCTCGCGCTCTCGAGGCGGGTGACGGCGAGCTGGTCGTCCCTGAACGAGGTCGTGCGCAGCATCGGCGCGCGCTCGATGTGGAAGTAGCGGGCGATCTGCGGGCCGTACGCGCCGCAGCGGTCGGTGCCGGCGAGCGCAGGCGTCGTCGTCATGGGGCGTCGCGGCGTCACTTGGCCTGCATGTCGCGGACGTAGTTCAGGCCGATGCCGTAGCCGCCGCCGTTGTCGACCACGACGGCGCGCGCGGCGTCGTAGGTGGCCTTGCGCGTCCAGTCGCGCTGGAGCTCGAGCAGCACCTGCAGCCAGCTGGTGACGCGCGCGCCCGCCGCGCCCATGCGGTGCAGCGCGAGCTCGTGCCCCGCCACGCTCGCGCCGCCGCAGGCGTCGCCGACGACGTAGGCCTCGAAGCCCTCGGCCTGCGCGCACAGCACGGGGAACGTGATGCAGGCTTCGGTGAGCATGCCGGAGAAGAGCAGCTTGCGGCGGCCCGTCGCGCGGATCGCTTGCAGCACGGCCTCGTCCTCCCACACGTTCATGTTGCGGCGTTCGAAGACGGTGTGCTCGGGCAGGCACTCGCGCAGCTTCGGCAGCAGCGGTCCGCTGTAGACCTTCGTCGCGGAGGTGCTGATGACGATGGGGATCTCGAACGCGAGCGCCGCGCGCACGAGCGCGACCGCGTTGTTCACCAGCGCCTGGCGGTCGATCGACTGCACGCCGAACGCGAGGCCGGCCTGGTGGTCGATGAGGACGAGGGCCGCGTTGTCGGGCGTGAGCAGTTCGGCGAAGGGGTCCATGGCAGGCATCCATCGAGAGTGAGGAAGTCGACGCACGCGCCGACGAACCTCATTCTCGGGACGGGCGTGCGGCCCCGCATCTCTCCGATTGCCTCGCCGGGCCGGCCCGGCCAACGGGGGTCGACCTAGTCCTATCGGCCTACGCGGCGCTCGCTCCGAGCCGCTCGCGCAGGTCCGTCCAGGCCACCAGCAGGAAGCCGCCGACGAGGCCCAGGTGTTCGAAGAACGCGTTCTCGAGCATGAAGCGATCCTGGCCCGTGGCGAGCCAGAAGCGGTTCGCGACGAAGGTGGCGAACAGCGTGAAGCCGGCCAGCGCGAGCGCGCCGGCCCAGCGCCAGACGCCCGCGAGGATCATCGCGGAGGCACCGATCTCCAGCACGATGGTCGCGATCGCGAGCGGCATCGCGGGTTCGAGGCCGAAGTGCTGCATCTCGCCGAGCGCGGCGGGGAAGTCGAACGCCTTGTCGAGCCCGCCCTGCAGGTAGGCGGCGACCAGCCCCAGCAGCGCGACCCAGCGCACCCCCGCGGACGTGAGCCAGCGCGGCGCCGCCACGTCAGACCGCCCAGCAGGCGCAGCCGAGCGCGCCCCAGAAGCCCTTCAGGTCGGCGATCGGCAGCTTGCTGCTCCACGCGGTCGCGTGCTGGTGGCCGTGCACGCCGCAGTCGCGGCTGCATGCGCAGTCGGCCACGCGCTTCATCGCCGCCTGCAGCGGCTTGCCGTCCTGCTCGGCCCAGGCGCCGTAGCCGCCGAACGTGCGCACCGGCGACCAGTCCGGCATCGCCGGCGGCGGCTCGCCTTCGTCCAGCGCCTTGAAGCGGCCGGCGCCGTAGACCACCTTGCCGCCGACCATCGTGAGCATGGCGGTGGTGTCGGCGATGTCGGACTCCGCGCAGGCGAAGAAGTCGCGATCCGGCACGACGAGATCCGCCATCTGGCCGACCTCGATGCGCCCTTTCTTCCCTTCCTCGTTCGAAAACCACGTGACGTTCTCGGTCCACATCCGCAGCGCGGTCTCGCGGTCGAGGCAGTTGCGTTGCGGCGTCAGCTGCAGGCCGCCCACGGTCTTGCCCGTGATGAGCCATGCGAGCGATACCCAGGGGTTGTAGGACGAGACGCGCGTCGCGTCCGTCCCCGCCGAGACCTTCACGCCCTTGGCCAGCATGCGCGCCACCGGCGGCGTCGCCTCCGCGGCGCCGGCGCCGTAGCGCTCGACGAAATACTCCCCCTGGTACGCCATGCGGTGCTGCACCGCGATGCCGCCGCCGAGCGCGGCGATGCGGTCGATCGACGCGTCGGAGATCGTCTCGGCGTGGTCGAAGAACCAGTTCAGGCCCGCGAGCGGCGTCTCCTGGTTCACGCGCTCGAAGACGTCCAGCGCGCGGCTGATCGTCTCGTCGTAGGTCGCGTGCATGCGCCACGGCCAGCGGTTCTGCACCAGCACGCGCACCACCTCGCCGAGGTCGTCCTCCATCTCGGCCGGCATGTCGGGGCGCGGCTGGCGGAAGTCTTCGAAGTCGGCGGCCGAGAACACGAGCATCTCGCCGGCGCCGTTGTGGCGGAAGTAGTCGGTGCCCTGCTTGTAGTGCGAGCTCGACGTCCACTTCAGGAAGTCGTCCTTCTCCTGCTTCGGCTTCTGCGTGAACAGGTTGTAGGCGAGTCGGATGGTGAGCTGGCCGGCGTCGGACAGCTGCTGGATGACCTGGTAGTCCTCGGGATAGTTCTGGAAGCCGCCGCCGGCGTCGATCGCGCCGGTGACGCCGAGGCGGTTCAGCTCGCGCATGAAGTGGCGCGTCGAGTTCACCTGGTACTCGAACGGCAGCTTCGGGCCCTTCGCGAGCGTCGCGTAGAGGATGGACGCGTTCGGCTTCGCGAGCAGCAGCCCGGTCGGGTTGCCGTGGCCGTCGCGCAGGATCTGGCCGCCGGGCGGCTCGGGCGTATCCTTCGTGTAGCCCACGGCGCGCAGCGCGGCGCCGTTCAGCAGCGCGCGGTCGTAGAGGTGCAGGATGAAGACGGGCGTGTCGGGCGCGACGGCGTTGAGCTCGTCGATCGTCGGCAGCCGCTTCTCGGCGAACTGGTGCTCGGTGAAGCCGCCCACCACGCGCACCCATTGCGGCGCGGGCGTCGCCGCGACCTGGCGCCGGAGCATGCCCATCGCGTCGGCGAGGCTGCGCACGCCGTCCCAGCGCAGCTCCATGTTGAAGTTGAGGCCGCCGCGGATGATGTGCAGGTGGTTGTCGATCAGGCCGGGCAGCACGCGGTGGCCATGCAGGTCGATCACGCGCGTGTTCGGGCCGGCCTGCGGCAGGATGTCGTTCGCGCGGCCGACGCCGACGAAGACGCCGTCCTTGATCGCCACGGCCTCGGCCGTCGGGTTCGCGCGGTCGAGGGTCGTGAACAGCCCGCGGTGCAGGATCAGGTCGGGGTCGGTGAAGCTCGTCATGGGCGTGCGATCTTTTTGTCGGAGGTCGTGTCGTCGGCGGCGACGCGCTCGCGGCCGTCGGCGGTCTTCGTGGAGGCCGGCAGGCGGCCGAAGACGTGCGGCCTGACCTGGTCGTGCAGCCACGAGACCTGCGCCGACTCCCGGCTCCAGGCCTGCTTGACCAGCGGCGGCAGCTGCTCGCCCAGCAGGATGCCCAGCAGCCCGACGAGCGCGATCACCGGCGGCGCCGGCGAGCGCACCTCGAACAACGCGTAGATGACGCCGACCAGCAGGCCGACCGCGAGCGACAGGAGGTACGGCTTCATCGCCACGGCTCCCTCAACCTTCGTGCGCGCTGAACATCTGGTGCGCGTAGAGGATGCCCAGGCCGTACGAGCCCGCGTACTTCTTCGCGATGCCGGTGGTCATCGCGTAGGTGTCGCCGCGCGCCCAGTCGCGCTGCATCTCGAGCAGGTACTGCACCGAGGTCATCGGCTGCGCGCCGGCCTGCACCATGCGATCCATCGCGCGGGCGTGCGCCTCGGGCGAGACGTCGCCGCACGCGTCCGCGATCACGTAGACCTCGAAGCCCTGGTCGAGCGCCGACAGCGCCGGCCCGACGATGCACACGCTCGTCCACAGCCCGCTCAGCACGATGCGCTTCTTGCCGATCTCGTTGATGCGCCGGATGACGGCGGCGTCCTCCCACGTGTTCATCGAGGTGCGATCGAGCATCTCCTGGCCCGGGAAGGCCTCGCCGATCTCGGGGAACATCGGGCCGGAGAACGTGTTCTTCGCCACGGTCGTGAGGATCGCCGACGCGCCGAAGCCGGCGGCGGCGTTCGCGATCAGCGCGGCGTTGCTGCGCAGCAGCGTCATGTCGATCGAGTGGGTCGCGAACGCCATCTGCGACTGGAAGTCGATCATCAGCAGGACGTGGTCGTTTGGCGTGAGCAGCTTGGCGCCCGGCGTGGGGGTGGCGGTGAGAGGCATGGCGGTGTCCTGACGGTTCGGGGATCGGAGGCCCGTATCGTGCGACCGCCCGTCGAGGACGTATTGACGATTTGTCTGCTGCTTTGCCGTTTAGCGTCGTCGCGCTGCGGATCAGTCCGACATCGCGCAGCCGCCCGCCGCGTCCGGGCCGGGGCCGATCTCCTTGAACTCGGTCGCGAGCGCCACGATGTGCGCGCGGTCGTTCGCGCCGAGCTTCTGGCGGATGTTCGTCAGGTGGGTCTTGACGGTCTCCTCGGAGATGTCGAGCGCCCGCGCGATGACCTTGTTCGAGTTGCCGTCGGCCATGAGCTCGATCACCTCGCGCTCGCGGTGCGACAGCGGGTTGTCCGCCATCGGCTCCGGCGCGCGATGGCGCGCGACCGCCTTCGGCAGGTCGTCGCCGCGATGCACCGCGCGCAGCGTGCCGAGCAGTTCCTTGCGCGCCACTTCCTTCAGCACGAAGGCCGCCGCGCCGGCGCGCATCGCGCGGGCCGCGAGCGCGTCGCCGCCGTAGCTCGTGAGCACCACGACACGCGCCGCCGGCGCCGCGCGGCGGATCGCGGCGATCGCCTCGATGCCGCACGGGCCGGGCATCTGCAGGTCCATCACGGTGACGTCCGGCCGCAGCGCCGCGTGCTGCTTCACCGCCTCGCCGGCGCTCGCCGCCTCGCCGCAGACCTCGAGATCGGGTGTCTTCGCGATCAGCGCCGCCACGCCCTCGCGCAACAGCGGATGGTCGTCTACGATCAGGATGCGGATCTTGTCTGGCGGCGACGGCATCGCGAGAAGTTCGGTGAACGAGGAACGGCGGCTTCGAGGCCGGCCATCGTAGGTCGACGCATTGACAGGACGCTGACAGTCCGCGATGCCGATTCTTCAATCGGCCGGCCGAATGTCCAAGACGCTCCGCCTCGTCCAACCCAGCATTCGAACCATGACGCCTGCTCTGTACCCGCCCCGATTCCGGCCCGACGTCCTCCCGACGCGACCGCCCTGCCACGGAGGCCCGCGATGAGCGCCCACGATGCCGCCGCGCCCGCCGCGATCCACGTCGAGGACAACCCCGGCGCCCACCAGTTCGAGGCGCACGTCGAGGGCCACGTGGCCTTCGCGCTGTACCGGCTCGAAGGCGACAGCATCCGCTTCGTCCACACCGTCGTGCCCGAGGAGTTGCGCGGCCGCGGCATCGCCGGGCAGATCGTCGTGCAGGCGCTCGCGGACGTGCGCGCGCGCGGGCTGAAGGTCACGCCGCAGTGCCCGGTCTTCCGCGCCTACATGACGCGCCACGCCGACACCCACGACCTGCTGACCGCCGAAGGCCGCACGCTCGTCGGCCTCGCCGGCTGAAGCACAGCGCACTTTCCGTCAAGACGCTCGCGGCCCGCCGGGGCATCGTGAAGCCTTCTCTCCCGAAGGACTTCCGAATGCTCCCATCGTCGAACCGCGTCGTCGCCCTCGCCGCCAGCGCGCTGGCCCTCTTGGCGGCACTCGCGACGCCGCCCTCCCCGGCCTGCGCGGCCGCACCGCAGGTGCGCACGCAGGCGCCCGGCTTCTACCGGATGATGCTGGGCGATTTCGAGGTCACGGCGCTGCTGGATGGCACGCATCCGTTCCCGGTCGACGAGGTCATGACGAACGCGAAGCCGGGCCAGGTCGCCGCGCTGCTTCGGCAGGCCGACGTCGGCGCGCCGGTCGAAGGCTCGATCAACGCGTTCCTGGTCAACACCGGCTCGCGCCTCGTCCTGATCGACAGCGGCGCCGGCGTGCTGTACGGCACGTGCTGCGGCCACCTGATGGAGAACCTGCGCGCCGCCGGCTACACGCCCGAGCAGGTCGACGACGTGTTCCTCACGCACCTGCACCGCGACCACGTGGGCGGCGTCGACGCGCACGGCCGCCTCGCGTTCCCCAACGCCGTCGTCCACGTCAGCAAGACCGACGCCGACTACTGGCTGGATCGCGCGAACCAGAAGACCGCGCCGCCCTGGCTCGGCACGATGTTCGACGGCGCCGCCGATTCGCTCGCGCCGGTCATCGCCGCCGGCCGCCTGCAGACCTTCGACGGCCCGACCGCGCTGCTGCCGGGCCTGCGCGCCGTCCCGAGCCCCGGCCACACGCCCGGGCACACGTGGTACGTCGTCGAGTCGCGCGGGCAGACGCTGGTCGTCTGGGGCGACATCGTCCACGTCGCGCCGGTGCAGTTCCCCGTGCCGGGCATCCGCCTGAAGTACGACAGCGACCAGCGCTCCGCCGAGGCGCAGCGCCGGCTCGTCTTCGCGCAGGCCGCGCGGGACGGCTCCTGGATCGCGGCGGCGCACATCTCGTTCCCCGGCCTGGGGCACGTCGTGGCGAACGGCACGCGGTTCGACTGGGCGCCCGCGCCCTACACGACCTGGCTCGGCGCCCCCGCGCCGGCCGCCGCGTCGGCGCCGGCCCCGTGACCGCCACGGCCTCGTCGAGCGATGCGTCCCGGGAATGAGGGATAACCCCGAAGCCCCCACAGTATTACGTTCGTAATATCATTCGCGCCATTCCAGCAAACGCGAATGGTGACCTCTTGACCGATGCCGCTCCCAAAGAAGCCGACCAGCGCGTGAAGCAGCGCGGCAAGGCGCTGAAGATCCTCCTGCCGGTCGCCCTCGCCACCGCGGCGCTGGCCTACGGCGTGCACTGGTGGAGCACCGGCCGGTTCATCCAGGACACCGACGACGCCTACGTCGGCGGCGACGTCACCGTCATCGGCTCCAAGGTGCCCGGCTACATCCAGGCGGTCGCCGTCACCGACAACCAGGTCGTGCACCGCGGCGACCTGCTCGTGAAGATCGACGACCGCGACTACCGCGCCGCCGTCGACAAGGCCGAGGCCAGCGTCGCCGCGGCGCGCGCGCTGCTCGTCAACCTCGACGCCACCGAGAAGCTCCAGCGCAGCGTGATCGCGCAGGCCGAGGCCGGCGTCTCCGCGGCGAAGGCCGAGGCGACGCGCGCGCAGCTCGACGACTCGCGCTACCGCGACCTCGCCAGCCGCTCGGCGGTCTCGGTCGAGAGCGCGCAGCGCGCGCAGGCGGACGCCCAGACCGCGCAGGCCGGCAAGGATCGCGCCGCCGCCGGCCAGGAAGCGGCCAGGCGCCAGCTCGACGTCATCGCGAGCCAGCGCAAGCAGGCGGACGCCGCGCTGTCGCAGGCGCTCGCCGAGCTCGAGGTCGCGAAGCTGAACCTGTCGTACACCGAGCTGCGCGCGCCGGTCGATGGCGTGGTCGGCAACCGGCGCGCGCGCGTCGGCGCGTATTCGACCGCGGCGGCGCAGCTGCTCGTGGTGGTGCCGTCGCACGGGCTGTGGGTCGACGCGAACTTCAAGGAAGACCAGCTCGAGCGCCTGCGCGTCGGCCAGGAAGTCGACGTCGACGCCGACGTCGTCCCCGGCAAGACCTTCAAGGGCCACGTCGCGAGCCTCGCGCCCGCCACCGGCGCGCAGTTCAGCGTGCTGCCGCCGGAGAACGCGACCGGCAACTTCACGAAGATCGTCCAGCGCGTGCCGGTGCGCATCTCGCTCGATGGCAAGGACGGCGACCTCGACCTGCTGCGGCCGGGGCTGTCGGTGAAGGCGACGATCAACACGAAGGCGTCATGAGCGCGCGCCCCGCCGCTGCGACGACGACACCACGATGACCACGAACCTCGCCAGCCTGACCCAGGCGCAGAAGGTCTTCGCCTTCGCGAGCATGTGCGTCGGCATGTTCATCGCGCTGCTGGACATCCAGATCGTCTCGGCCTCGCTGCGCGACATCGGCGGCGGCCTCTCCGCCGGCGCGGACGACACCGCGTGGGTGCAGACGAGCTACCTGATCGCCGAGATCGTCGTCATCCCGCTCTCGGGCTGGCTGAGCCAGGTGTTCTCGACGCGCTGGCTGTTCGCGGTGTCGGCCGCCGGATTCACGCTGACGAGCCTGCTGTGCGGCGTCGCGTGGAACATCCAGAGCATGATCGTCTTCCGCGCGGCGCAGGGCTTCATCGGCGGCTCGATGATCCCGATGGTGTTCACGTCGGCCTTCGTGTTCTTCGACGGCAAGCAGCGCGTGATCGCCGCGGCCACGATCGGCGCGCTCGCCTCGCTCGCGCCCACGCTCGGCCCGACGCTCGGCGGCTGGATCACCGACCACTACTCGTGGCACTGGCTGTTCTTCATCAACCTCGCGCCGGGCCTGTTCGTCACCTTCGTCGTGCCGATGCTGGTGAAGATCGACAAGCCCAACCTCGCGCTGCTGAAGACCGGGGACTACATCGGCATCGCGCTGATCGGCGTCTTCCTCGGCTGCCTCGAGTACACGCTCGAGGAAGGCCCGCGCTGGAACTGGATGCAGGACGACACGATCCGCACCACCGCATGGATCACGGCGATCTCGGGCGTGCTGTTCGTGTGGCGCGGCCTCGCGGCGGCGCACCCGGTCGTCGACCTGCGCGCGCTGAAGGACCGCAACTTCGCGCTCGGCTGCCTGTTCTCGTTCGTCACCGGCATCGGCCTGTTCGCGACGATCTACCTGACGCCGCTGTTCCTCGGCCGTGTCGAGGGCTACAGCGCGCTGCAGATCGGCCAGGCGGTGTTCTCGACCGGCGTGTTCCAGATCATGACGATCCCGCTCTACGCCGTGCTCGCCAACCGCATCGACCTGCGCTGGATCCTGATGGCCGGCCTCGCGCTGTTCGCGGTGTCGATGTTCGAGTTCACGCCGATCACGCACGACTGGGGCGCGGCGCAGCTGCTGTTCCCGCAGGCGCTGCGCGGCATGGGCCAGCAGCTCGCGATCCCGCCCACCGTCACGCTGACCCTCGGCGGCCTCGCGCCGGCACGGCTGAAGCAGGCGTCGGGGCTGTTCAACCTGATGCGCAACCTCGGCGGCGCGATGGGCATCGCGGCCTGCGCCACGATCCTCACGAACCGCACCAACCTGCACTTCTTCCGGCTCGCCGAGCACCTCAACGTGACGAACGAGGCGATGAATGCGGTCGTCTCGAACTTCGGCGGCGACTCGCCCGACCCGGTCACGCAGGCCTCCGCGCTGCGCGCGCTGTACCTCCTCACGCTGCGCGAGGCGCAGACGCTGACCTACAGCGACGCGTTCTTCTCCATCATGATCATCTTCATCATCGCCACCGTCATGGTGCCGCTGATGCGCAAGGTGGTTCCGCCCAAAGGACCTTCTCCCGATGCGCACTGACCTCCACCCCCAAGGCCGCGCCGCGGGCCGCCTGCGCGGCGCGTCCGCCGTCCTGACGGCCGTGTTCGCCGCCGTGCTGTCCGCCTGCGCGGTCGGCCCGGACTACGTCAAGCCCGAGCTGCCCGCCGCCCTCGCCTACGCCGGCAGCACGACGCTCGCCGCGCGCACCGGCGAGGCGCCCGCGCCGGCGCTCGACACCTGGTGGCAAGGCTTCAACGACGCCGAGCTCACGAAGATCATCGATCGCGTGCTCGCGCAGAACCTCGACCTCGCGGCGTCGCAGGAGCGCGTCGCGCAGGCGCGCGCGGCCGCGCAGCACGCGTCGGCCGCGCGCCTGCCCGAAGGCAGCCTGGACGCGAGCGTGGCGCGTGAACGCCAGTCGCTCGACAGCCCGCTCGGCAAGATCGCCAGTCACTTCCCCGGCTACCAGCGCGACCAGACGCTCGAGACCGCCGGCGTCGGCGCGAGCTGGGAGGCCGACCTCGCCGGCGGCCTGCGCCGCGGCTCGGAGGCCGCGCAGGCGGAGTTCGAGGTCGCCGAGGCTCGGCATGCCGGGGTGCGCGTCTCGCTCGTCGCGGAGGCCGCCGACGCCTACCTGCGCGTGCGCGGCGCGCAGGCACGCATCGCCATCGCGGAGCACCAGATCGACAACGAGAACAACCTCGTCGAACTCGTGAAGCTGCGCCAGGAAAAAGGCGTGGGCACGGCGCGCGAGGTCGCGCAGTCGCGCGCCGTGCTGCTGCAGGCGCAGGCCACCGTGCCGCCGCTGCGGCGCGAGATGGCCGCCCAGCTGTTCCGGCTCGACGTGCTGATGGGCCTCGCCCCCGGCTCGTCCGCGGCCGAGATCGACGACAGCCCGCGCGACTTCACGGTGCCGACGATCACCACCGCCGGCGGCCCGGCCGAGCTGCTGCGCCGCCGCCCCGACGTCATCGCCGCCGAGCGGCGCGTCGCCGCGAGCAGCGCGCAGGTCGGCGTCGCGATCTCGGGCTACTACCCGCAGGTTTCGCTGTCAGGCATCCTCGGCGTCGAGTCGCTGAGCACCGGCAAGCTGTTCACCGCCGGGGCGTTCCAGCCCGCCGCGGCGCTCGGCCTGCACTGGCGGCTGTTCGACTTCGGGCGTGTCGACGCGGAGGTCGCGCAGGCCAAGGGCGCGAACCGCGAAGCCTTGCTCGAGTACCGCGAGTCCATGCTGCGCGCGACCGAGGACGTCGAGAACGCGATCGTCTCGCTGACCGAGCTCGAGCAGCAGCACGCGCTGCTGGCCGACGAGGTGCAGGCGCATCTGCAGGCGCGCGACGCCGCGCAGGACGCCTACCGCGGCGGCGCGGTCAGCCTGGTCGAGGTGCTCGACGAGGATCGCCAGCTGCTCGCGTCGCAGGACCTGCTCGCCAGCGTGCGCACCGACGACGCCCGCTCCGCGGTCGCGGCGTTCCGCGCGCTCGGTGGCGGCTGGACAGCGCCGGCCGCCGGCAGCGCGCGCGTGGCGACGCGCTGAGGCCGACCGGAGCGCGCCACGCGCGGGCGCGTGACGCGCTCGCGCGCTCGAGTCGGGCCGGTCAGCCGGCCACGCCGCAAAGCGTCAGCGCCGCCTTCTTGCCGTTGTCGAGGATGGCTTCGGCCTCGGCCTCGTTCGTGCGCATCCGCGCGAACTGCATCGTGCCCGACAGCAGCGCGAACACCGTGCGCGCGAGCGCCTTCGGGTCGTCGTGGCCGGGCGGCAGCAGGCGGGCGACGAGGTCGACGAGCTGGTCGGTGGCCGCGGTCACGGCGTCGCGGGTGGCGTCGGGCTCGCGCACGAGCTCCGTCACCGCCGCGGCGATCGCGCAGCCGCGCTCGGGGTGGTGCATGTGGCGCGGCGACAGATAGGCGTCGAACAGCGCCTTCAGCTGCTCGCCCGGCGGCGCGTCCGGCGGCACGAGCCTGGCGAGGCCGGTAGCGGTCTCGACCATCGCGCTGACCAGCGACTCGCGGATCAGCGCCTCCTTCGACTCGAAGTGCGCGTAGAAGCCGCCCTGCGTCAGGCCGGCGCCCTTCATCAGGCCGACGACCCCGGTCGCGACCACGCCGTCCTTGCGGAACAGCTGCGCCGCCGTGGCGACGATCTGCTTGCGGGTCTTTTCCTTGTGGTCAGGTTCGTAGCGCATGGTCGAAGTATAGGATGATGCCCTGAATATCACACGCCGGCGCCCGAAAGACCGCGTCGGCGAGCGCACCCGCCGTCGCGGGCCGCGCCCAATGAAAACCGCCGATCGGCGGGCAGCGCGATCGGCGGTCGGGGGACGGACTTCCGGGCGGGGTCAGGCCGCCTTGAGTTTCCAGTCGGGGCGCACGAAGTGGCAGGTGTAGCCGTTCGGGATGCGCTCGAGGTAGTCCTGGTGCTCCGGCTCGGCTTCCCAGAACGGGCCGACCGGCGTCAGCTCGGTGACGACCTTGCCCGGCCACAGGCCGGAGGCGTCGACCGCGCGGATCGTCTCCTGCGCGACCTGCTTCTGCGCGTCGTCCGTGTAGAAGATCGCCGAGCGGTAGCTGGTGCCCTTGTCGTTGCCCTGGCGGTTCATCGTGGTCGGGTCGTGGATCTGGAAGAAGAACTCCAGCAGTTGCCGGTACGTGAGCTTGGCCGGGTCGTAGACGATCTCGATCGCCTCGGCGTGCGTGCCGTGGTGACGATAGGTCGCGTTCGGCACGTCGCCGCCGGAGTAGCCGACGCGGGTCGAGATCACGCCGTCGTAGCGGCGGATCAGGTCCTGCATGCCCCAGAAGCAGCCGCCGGCCAGCACCGCGCGTTCTTGAGTCGCTTGTGCTTGTGTCATCAGAGGTCCTCCACCTGGTCGATGTACTCGGCGTAGCCCTGCTCCGCCATCTGGTCGCGCGGCACGAAGCGCAGCGACGCCGAATTGATGCAGTAGCGCAGGCCGCCGCGGTCGCGCGGGCCGTCCTCGAACACGTGGCCGAGGTGGCTGTCGCCGTGCTTCGAGCGGACTTCGGTGCGGATCATGCCGTGCGAGGCGTCGCGGAACTCCTCGACGTTGGCGATCGGCTTGGTGAAGCTGGGCCAGCCGCAGTGCGACTCGTACTTGTCGGACGACGCGAACAGCGGCTCGCCGGAGACGATGTCGACGTAGATGCCGGGCTCCTTGTTGTCCAGCAGCTCGCCGGTGCCGGCGCGTTCGGTGCCGCTTTCCTGCGTGACGTGCCGCTGCAGCGGCGTGAGCTTCGCCAGCGCTTCGGGCGACTTCGTGTACACGGTCATGCCAATTTCTCCTTCGGGTGACAACGTCTTCGGACGTGGGGGCAAGCGTACGCTCTTCAAGCGCTCGACCCCATCGGTCGAATGTCCGGGGATGGGCGGGCGCCGCCGCCGCGCGCATCCGCCCACTGTAGGGACGTGAGGCGGCGACGCCGTCGCGCGCCGGCGTTGACCCGGCGCGCGACGAGCCCATTCGGGCGGGCGGCCGTCAGTAGGCGTCGACGATCGCGACGCCGTTCGTCGTCGCGCCGGCGATCGTGGCCACGCCCTGGACGCTGAAGTTGCCGTCCTGGTCGACCCGGAAGATCGACACGCGCGACTGCGTGCCCGCCGCGTCGACCACCGCCGCGAGGCCGTCGTGGTACGTGATGTCGGTCGGGTTGCCGACGAACTGCGCGACCACGGCCGAGTCCTGCACGATCTTCTGGCCGTACACGGCGTAGCGCGACACGCTCTTGCTCGGCGAGTTCGCCGAGAACAGGAACGGCCCGGCCAGCGTGACCCAGCACGGCGCGTGCTGCGTGCCCGAGGGCGTCACGGCGAGCACGGCGTCGTCGCGCACGAGGCTGATCTCGTCGGCATGGGCGATCGTCACGTACGCCTCGTCGCCGCGCGTCGCGAGGCCGAACGGGGTGTCGACGTTGGCCGGGATGCCGGAGGCGAGCCGCGCGCCACCCACGACCGCCCCGTCGGCCGACAGTCGCACGCTCTCGATCGCGTTGCTCTTCTCGGTGAGGATCAGCTCGTGCGCGAGCACGCCGACCTGCGCGGCCGTCGCGTCGCCATGCAGCAGTTGCGCCTGGCCGTCGGCGACCGGGCTCACGCCGAACGGGCCGGCGCGGAAGGACTCGACGTGGCTGGTGGTCAGCACGTAGAGATGGTCGCCGCCGAACGCGACGCTGACCGGGCTGCCGTTCGTCTGGATCACGCGCTCGACGCGGAACAGGCGGCCGCCCTCGTCGCGCGAGAAGACGGTCACGTTGGACGAGCCGAAGTTGACGACGGCGACCTGGTCGTGCCGCGCCGCGATGCCGCCCGCATTGCCGCCGACGCCACCCTGGCCCTGCGTCGGGATCTGGCGCAGCAAGGCGCCCGTGGCGCTGAACACCATCAGCGCGTTGGTGCTGGTGTTGGAGGCGGTGAGCACCAGCGCGCCGTGGCTGGCGGCCCGATCGGCTTCGTTGTTCGCGCCCTCGGCGAACGCTTGCGACACGCCACCGGCGAGCAGCGCCGTCGCGGCGGCAGCGGTCAAGACTTGTTTGAACACGGAGTTCTCCTGCGGATTTGATGGAATGGATTGGATTGAGTGGGAGGCAAGGCCCGTCGGGGCCTGCCGCGCTGCCTGATCGATCGAAGCCTCCGTTCGTCGCGCGACAACGCGCGGCCTTACAGGCTTTCGCTTCTTTACATGCGCGACACGGTCGCGCTCGTGCGCCGCCACGCCCTCGCTCCGCGCTCGCTCGCGCGCGGGTGGGCGCGCCGCGCGTCGCGCGCGCGACGTCACATCACGGTGGCGTGCGGATGCAGCGGATGCTCCAGCGTGTCGGCGATCAGGCGCAGCGCGGCGTCGCACTCGTCGCGCGACAGCGGGCCGCCGAGGCACACGCGCACCGCGTCCGGCGGGTCGCCGTCCGTCGAGAACGCGGCGCTCGCCACCACGCCGACGCCCTGCGTGCGCAGGAAGGACGCGAACTCGACCACGCTCCACGACGAGGTCAGCGGCAGCCAGAGGTGGAAGCCCTCGGGTTGCGCGACGACGCCATACCGTCCCAGGTACGTCGCCGCGAGCGCCTGGCGCGCGATCGACTCGTCGCGGATCGCGTCCAGCATCGCGGCGGCGGTGCCGTCGACCAGCCAGCGCGTGGCCAGCGCGTTGGTGAACGGCGAGGCCATCACGGTCGTCGCGCGCAACGCGCCGGCGAGCCGCTGCGCCGCGCGTTCGGTCGGCGCGCAGACGAACGCGGTGCGCAGCCCGGCGCCGAGGCACTTGCTGAAGCCCGAGACGTAGTACGTGAGCTCGGGCGCCAGCAACGCGAGCGGCGGCGGCACTTCGCGCGGCAGCATCGCGTAGGCGTCGTCCTCGATGATCGGGATGTTGAAGCGCAGCGCGATGTCGGCCAGCGCCTCGCGCCGCCCGCGCGAGGTCGTGGTCGTCGTCGGGTTCAGCAGCGTCGGGTTGATGTACAGCGCCTTGGGCTTCAGCGTCCGGCACGCGAGCTCGAACTCCGCGGCACTGGGGCCTTCGTCGTCGAGCGTCAACGCATGCAGCTGCACGCCCAGCTGCGTCGCGATCGCCTTGATGCCGGGGTACGTGAGCGACTCGACGCAGATCATCTCGCCCGGCCGCGCCAACTGCGACACCAGCGCCGCGAGCACGCTGTGGATGCCCGGGCAGACCAGCACGCGCGCCTGCTCGCAGCCCGGCAGGCGATGGCGCAGCCAGGCGGTCGCGGCTTCGCGATCCTCGGGCGTGCCGCCGAAGTCCTGGTAGCGCAGCAGCGCATACGGGTCGGTGCGCGCCATCAGGTCGGCGGCACCCGCCTGCATGCGCGCGACGAGCGCCGCGTCCTGCGGCTCGGGCGGCATGTTCATCGTCATCTCCGCGCCGCTGCCGCCGCGCAGCGGCAATGCCGGTGCATGGCCGCGCACGAAGGTGCCCATGCCGGGCCGCGAGTCGATCAGGCCGCGCTTGCGCGCCTCCGCGTAGGCGCGCGCGACGGTCGTGTAGTTCAGGCCCAGCTCGTCGGCGAGCTCGCGCAGCGTCGGCAGGCGGTCGCGCGCGCCGAGGCGGCCCGTGCGCACGTCCTCCGCGATCAGCTCGGCGATCAGCAGGTAGGCCGGCCGGTCGCCGATCTCGAGGCGGCGCAGCCAGTGGGCGGAGAGCTTGTTGACGGGCATGGCGGCCTTACGGGGTGGTGAGATGGGCAACGGACTTGATCGCATCCGTTGATCGCATCGATCGCGCGATCAACCCGCCATCGATCGCATGTTGCGTGCCAGATCGGGCGCGCGTCGCCGCCCCGAGGTGGTGCCCGCCTGGCCGTTGATCGGAGGCATTGATCGCACGGTGCAGCCTCATCGCGGTGCGCTTTCCCCGCTGGCGGATGAGCTGGCGAGGCGGCGCCGGATCCCGCCTGGAAGCGCCGAAAAAATATTTTCGCGAGCCCGCGTCGCACCACGTCTTGTTGATCGCAGGTTGATCGCACGGCGCGCGTGCGATCAGCGCGCTTCGTGGCATGTGGCATGCATGAAAGAGAGGGCGCGCAAGACCTCGACCACCTCTTCATCCCACGGAGTCATCCATGCCCAAAGTCACCAAAGCCCCGAACAACAAAGGCGATTTCCTCGTCGACTACGAAGAGAAGGTCTTCGAGGACGTGAAGGCCGCGCCCGGCGAGAAGGCGCTGGTCACGTTCCACACCGTCGCCTTCGAAGGCTCGATCGGCTTCGTCAACCTGCTGCAGGCCACGCGCCTGAAGCGCAAGGGCTTCGACACCTCGATCCTGCTGTACGGCCCCGGCGTGACGCTCGGCGTGCAGCGCGGCTTCCCGACGCTCGGCGACGAAGCCTTCCCCGGCCACCAGAACTTCAACAACCAGATCATGAAGTTCATGGCCGAGGGCGGCAAGGTCTACGCCTGCCGCTTCGCGCTGCAGGCGCTGTACGGCCACGGCGAAGGCGCGCTGATCGAAGGCATCCGCGCGATCAACCCGCTCGACGTGCTCGACCTGATCCTGCTGCACCGGCGCGACAACGCATTCATCCTCGACACCTGGACGCTCTGAGCGCCACGCCCCGCACACCGAGGACATCGCCATGCCCCCACCCCGTATCGTCCGCGCGGCGGCCGTGCAGATCGCGCCGGACTTCGACGACGTCGACGGCACGCTGAACAAGGTCTGCGAAGCGATCGACGAGGCCGCCGCGAGAGGCGTCGAGCTGATCGTGTTCCCCGAGACCTTCGTGCCGTACTACCCGTACTTCTCGTTCGTGAAGGCCCCCGTGCAGATGGGCGCCGACCACCTGCGACTGTACGAGCGGGCGGTGGCGGTGCCGGGGCCCGTCACCGACGCGGTGTCGGCGCGCGCGAAGGCGCACGGCATGGTGGTCGTCCTCGGCGTCAACGAGCGCGACTTCGGCTCGCTGTACAACACGCAGCTGGTCTTCGACGCCGACGGCCGCCTCGCGCTGAAGCGCCGCAAGATCACGCCGACTTTCCACGAACGCATGGTCTGGGGGCAAGGCGACGCGGCCGGGCTCAAGGTCGTCGAAACGCGGGTCGGCAAGGTCGGCGCCCTCGCCTGCTGGGAGCACTACAACCCGCTCGCGCGCTACGCGCTGATGGCGCAGCACGAGGAGATCCACTGCGCCCAGTTTCCGGGGTCGCTGGTGGGGCCGATCTTCGGCGACCAGATCGAGGTCACGATCCGCCACCACGCGCTCGAGTCCGGCTGCTTCGTCGTCAACGCGACCGGCTGGCTGACCGACGCCCAGATCACCGCCATCACGCCCGACCCCGCGCTGCAGAAGGCGCTGCGTGGCGGCTGCAACACGGCGATCGTCTCGCCCGAAGGCGTGCACCTCGCGGCGCCGCTGCGCGAGGGCGAAGGGATGGTCGTCGCCGACCTCGACATGGCGCTGATCACCAAGCGCAAGCGAATGATGGACTCGGTCGGCCACTACGCGCGCCCCGAGCTGCTGAGCCTCGCCATCAACGACCGCCCCGCCGCTACGACGTCGCCGATGAACCCCGCCATCTCGCCCATCCAGGAGTCCTCGCATGAACACGAACGCAACCTTGCCGCCGCTGTCGCCGGAGAGCCGGCAACTGATGACCGAGCTCCAGTCCTTCGGGTTGCGGCTGGCTGACCCGACCTCGCCGCACGCGGGCGTCGCGAGCCGGCGCGGCGGCGCGGGGCCGTCCGACCACAAGGCCGTCACCGTCGACGGCCACACGATCATGGTGCCGGTGCACACGTCGAGCGCGTGGAGCTCGCCCTTCGTCGCGCACGCACCCGATGCGCAAGGCCGCAGCGCGCTGACGCGTTCCGACCGCGGCACGATCCCGATCGCGAGCATCGCGTTCCCGAAGGCGCCGCGCTTCTACGGCCTGCAGACGCTCGACGGCGTGCCCTACTCGCACATCGCGACGCTGCACGGCTCGGACGTGCTCGCGACGACCGTGCTGCAGACCTGCATCCGCTACGCGAGCCGCACGAAGACCTGCCAGTTCTGCGCGATCGGCCAGAGCCTCGCGGCCGGCCGCACGATCGCGCACAAGACGCCGGAGCAACTGGCCGAAGTCGCGCGCGCCGCGGTGCTGCTCGATGGCGTCAAGCACATGGTGATGACGACAGGCACGCCGCCGACACCCGATCGCGGCGCGCAGATCCTGGTCGACAGCGCCTTCGCGATCCGCGCGGCGGTCGACATCCCGATCCAGGCGCAGTGCGAGCCGCCGGACACCGACCAGTGGTTCGAACGCATGAAGGCCGCGGGCATCGACACCCTCGGCATGCACCTCGAAGTGGTCACGCCCGAGCTGCGCGCGCGCATCATGCCCGGCAAGGCGAGCGTGCCGCTGGCGCGCTACATGGAGAGCTTCGAGGCGGCGGTCGGCGTGTTCGGCCGCGGCCAGGTGTCGACCTACATCCTGGCCGGGCTCGGCGACACGCGCGACGCGATCCTCGAGACCTGCGAGGCGCTGCTGGCCCTCGGCGTCTACCCGTTCGTCGTGCCCTTCGTGCCGATCAGCGGCACGCCGCTGGAGGATCACCCGGCGCCGTCGCCCGAGTTCATGAAGTCCATCCTCGCGCCGCTCGGGGCGATGGTCGGCGATGCGCGCATGCGCTCGTCCGACATCAAGGCCGGCTGCGGCAAGTGCGGCGCGTGCTCGTCGCTGTCGGTCTACGAAAGCTGAGGCCGCCATGCTCGCCACCGAAACCATCTGCGAGTTGTCGACCGCCTTCGCGCCGTGCGAGTTCCGCGTGAAGTGGGCCGACGGCGGCTGGGAGATCAACGAGGCGCGCAAGCTGCGGCGCGCGGTGTTCTGCGGCGAACAAGGCCTGTTCGGCGGCGTGGCCGGCGACGGCGACCTCGACGCCATCGACGCGCACGCGCAGCCGCTGGTCGCGCTGTCGTGCGTCGGCGGCATCAACGACCAGGTCGTCGGCACGGTGCGCATCCATCGCGGCAACGACGCGGACGTCAGCGACGGCGTCTGGTGGGGCTCGCGCCTCGCGGTGCACGCCGGCTACCGCAAGCACGGCCGGCTCGGCGCGACGCTGATACGCCTGGCCGTATCGAGCGCGCACGCGCGCGGCGCCCGTGTCTTCCTCGCGCACGTGCAGCAGCAGAACCGGGCGCTGTTCGAGAAGCTGCACTGGACGGCGCTGCGCGACGAGCAGCTGCACGGCCGTCCGCACGTGCTGATGCAGGCGGACCTCGCGCACTACCCGCCCTGCCACGATCCGCTGACCGGGTTCGTCACCGGGGTCTCGTCGGCGTCCGCGCGGAGCGCCACATGACGCCCGACGAACTCGCCCAGCTCGCGCACACCTTGCGCAGCGGCCGCGGCTTCGCGCACAAGCGCGACATCGGCGCCGTGATGGCCGCGCTCGCGCGCGCCCTGCCCGGCGGCGCGGCCGACCTCGCGCAGGCGGTGGCGATCGGCGACGACTGCGCCGCGATCGCCGACCCCGTCGGCGACGGCTGGCTGCTGTTCGCGATCGAGGGCTTCCTCGACGACTTCGTGCGCGCGATGCCGCGCTTCGCGGGCTACTGCGGCGTGATGGTCAACGTGAGCGACATCTGCGCGATGGGCGGCCGCCCGATCGCCGTCGTCGACGCGCTGTGGAGCCGCGACGCCGACGGCGCGCAGGACGTGCTGCGCGGCCTGGCCGACGCGTCCGCGCGCTACGGCGTGCCCATCGTCGGCGGCCACAGCAACAACCGCAGCGATCGCGGCGCGCTGGCCGTCGCGATCCTGGGCCGCGCCAGGCGGCTGCTGACGAGCTTCGACGCGCGCCCCGGCGACACGCTGATGATGGCCATCGACCTGCGCGGCGCCTACGAGGAGCCGCACCCGTTCTGGAACGCGTCGACGGCCGCGCCCGCGGAGCGGTTGCGCGCCGACATCGAGCTGCTGCCGCTGCTCGCCGAGCGTGGACTGTGCGACGCCGCGAAGGACATCAGCAACGCCGGCGCGATCGGCACCGCGCTGATGCTGCTCGAATGCTCGCAGGTCGGCGCGGCCATCGACGTCGATGCGATCCCGCGCCCGCCGGGCGTGCCGCTGCCGCGCTGGCTGCAGTCGTTCCCGAGCTTCGGCTTCGTGTTCAGCGTCCGGCCCGCGCACGTGGCCGCGGTGCGCGCGCATTTCGAGGACCGCGGCATCGCCTGCGCGGGCGTCGGCGAGGTCACCGCCGACACGCGGGTCTGGCTGCGCGACGGCGGCCACGGCGCGCTGTTGTGGGACGTCGCGACGGAGCCGTTCATCACCGCCGGCGCCGCGGCCGCACCGGAGCCCGCCCATGCCTGACGCGCGCCACGACCGCCTCGACATCGGGCTGCTGACGCACTCCGTCAACCCGCGCGGCGGCGTCGTCCATACGCTGGAGCTGGCCGACGCGCTGCATGACCGCGGCCACCGCGTCACCGTGTTCGCGCCGGCGTTCGCGGGGCAGGCGATGTTCCGCGCGACGCGTTGCGAGCTGCAGCTCGTGCCGCTCGCCGAACGCGCGGGCTCGGTCGTCGAGATGGTCGCCACGCGGCGCGCGGCCTTCGTGCGCCACCTGTCGCGCCTGCTCGGGACGCGCCGCTTCGACGTGCTCCACGCGCAGGACGCGATCGGCGGCAACGCGCTCGCCGACATCGCGGACGCGGGCGAGATCGCCGGCTTCGTGCGCACGGTGCACCATCTCGATCACTTCGACGACGCCCGCCTGATGGCCTGGCAGGAGCGCGCGTTCACCGCCGCGAGCCAGGTGCTGTGCGTGAGCCGGACGTGGTGCGACCGGCTGCAGGCCGAGTTCGGCGTGCCGGCGCGGCTCGTGCACAACGGCGTCGACCTGCGGCGCTTCTCGCGGGTGCGCGACGCGAGCGACGACCGCGTCGCGCGACGCCACGGCCTGCGGCCCGGCGCGCCGATGTTCCTGGCCGTCGGCGGCGTCGAGGAACGCAAGAACACGCTGCGCATGCTGCAGGCCTTCCTCGCCTTCCGCGCGAGCTGCCCCGGCGCGCAGCTGGTGATCGCCGGCGGCGCCAGCCTGCTCGACCACGACGACCACGGCCGCCGCTTCGCCGCGTTGCTGGAAGCGAGCGGCGCGCGCGACAGCGTCGTGCTGGCCGGCACGATGGACGACGTCGACATGCCCGCGCTGTTCCGCGCCGCCGACGTGCTGCTGATGGCCTCGCTACGCGAAGGCTTCGGCCTCGTCGTGCTGGAGGCGCTCGCCAGCGGCACGCCCGCCGTCGTCTCGCGGCTCGCGCCGTTCACCGAATACCTCGCGGCCGACGAGCGCGTCGACCATGGCTGCTGGGCCGACCCCGGCTCGGTCGCGTCGATCGCGCAAGCGATGGCGCGCGCGTGCGATCCGTCGCACGCGCTGCCGCTGTCGTTCGGCACGCCCGCGGTCTGCGAGCGCTTCAGCTGGCCGGCCAGCGCGGCGTCGCACGAGACGATCTACCGCGCGCATCGCGCGCTGGCCCGCGCGCGATCGCCCGCGCGGGACGCGCGCCCGCGCCCGACCGAACCGGCACGCGACGCCACCGCCTGACCTTGCCTCACCCACCAGGAGCCGCCATGCCCGCCATGCACTTCAACCTCCGCTGGCCCGACGCCCGCGAGACGCGTTGCTACTCGCCGTCGCTCGTCATCAAGGAGCATTTCGCCCCCGGCACGCGCTACCCGCTGCCGCGGTTCATGAGCGAGGTGCGCACCGCGCTGCACATCGGCTCCGAACGCGTGCGCGCCAAGTTCGGCTTCGCGTGCTCGGCGGCGCTCGACCAGCTCGCCGAGATCGAACGGATCGCCGCCACGTTCGACGAGCGCGCCGAGGTCGAGGTGCTCGGCTTCGAGGAATGAGCGGCCCCGCCCGCATCCCCACTCCATCGCCTGCCAGGGACGACACCATGACCTCCATCGCCACCCACCACCGCGTCGTCATCATCGGCGGCGGCCAGGCCGGGCTCTCGCTGAGCTACATCCTGAAGCAGCGCGGCGTCGAGCACCTCGTCATCGAGAAGCACGACCCGGTGCACGCCTGGCGCGACCAGCGCTGGGACACGTTCTGCCTCGTCACGCCCAACTGGCAATGCAGGCTGCCCGACTGGGAATACGACGGCCCCGACCCGCACGGCTTCATGAAGAAGGACGAGATCGTCGCGTGGCTCGCCGGCTTCGTGAAGCACGTCGACGCGCCGCTGCTCGATCACTGCGCGGTGCGACGCGTGAAGCCGGCCGCCGGCGGCTTCGCGGTCTCGACCTCGCGCGGCGACTTCACCGCCGACCAGGTCGTCGTCGCCTCCGGCGGCTACCACGTGCCCATCGTCCCGCGCCTCGCCGAGCGCCTGCCGCGCGACATCGTGCAGCTGCATTCGGAGCAGTACCGCAACCCGCAGTCACTGCCCGAGGGCGCGGTGCTGGTGGTCGGCAACGGCCAGTCGGGCTCGCAGATCGCGGAAGACCTGCACCTCGCCGGCCGCCGCGTCGTGATGGCCACCGGCGACGCGCCGCGCTGCGCGCGCTTCTACCGCGGCAAGGACGTCGTCGACTGGCTCGCGGAGATGAACTACTACGAGATGCCGGTCGACGCCCATCCGCTGCGCGAAGGCGTGCGCGACAACACCAACCACTACGTGACCGGCCGCGACGGCGGACGCGACATCGACCTGCGCCGCTTCGCGAACGAAGGCATGGAACTCTACGGCCTGCTGAAGGGCCTGGACGGCGACACGCTGCAGTTCGCGCCCGACCTCGCGAGCAACCTCGCGCACGCGGACGGGATCTACAACGGCATCAACGCGTCGATCGACAAGCACATCGCGCAGCACGGCCTCGACGCGCCGCCGCCGTCGGTCTACGAGCCGGTCTGGCAGGTGGCGCAGGAGCGCGAGACGCTCGACCTGCGCGCCGCGGGCATCACGTCGGTGATCTGGTGCATCGGCTTCCAGCCCGACTTCTCCTGGCTCGAGGCGCCGGTGTTCAACGGCCGCGGCCAGCCGGGCCACTTGCGCGGCGTGACCGCGCAGCCCGGCCTCTACTTCCTCGGCCTGCCGTGGTTGCACACCTGGGGCTCCGGCCGCTTCTCGGGCGTGGCGCGCGACGCCCGCCACCTCGCCGACCAGATCGAGGCGCGCCCGCGCACGCCCGCCGGCGCGGCACGCGCGCCCGCCGACGCGCACGCGGAGGCACTGCCGACGCCTTGATCAGCGCGACGTCGACGTCGACGCGCGCGCCTGGCTCGGGGCCTTGGCCCGCGACACGGCGGCCGTCTTCTTCAGCAGCAGCGCGCTCATCGCCTGCGAGCGCGCGGTGCCGCTGACGCACAGCGCCCAGCCCGGCGAGTTGTCGATGATCTGCGACGACGACGCGCCCGTCGACGACACGAAGTACGCCCGGCCGTCCTGGCCCGGTACCGGGGTCGAAGTCCACGTCGTCCACGGATTCGGGAAGGCGCACGACGCGTAGTTGTCGGCCGCGACCGTCAGCGCCTCGGCCTGCGTCGGCAGGCGCATGCCGACGGACTGGCAGTACTGCGCGGCGATCGGCTGCGTGAACTGCGCGCCCTGCTGCGGGAACGTGGTGACGTATTGCTGCCAGGTCAGGCCGCTCACGTTGTCCGTCACGTCCGGCACGAACGGGCCCGACGGCAGGCCGGCGATGGGCGAGTTCCACGTGCCGGCCTGCGCCGGCAGCGTGGTGTAGCGCTCGCCGCTGCCGCCGCATTGCGGAACGTCGAACACCTGGAACTCGTACATCGAATAGCCGAAGGTCGTCGCCCGCGCGGTGCCCAGCATGCGCACGTAGCGCGAGTTGACGGTGGGGAAGTTCACCGTCTCGGTGCCGCCCTTGCCGGCGACGGTGCGGATCGTCGTCCAGTGGCTGTTGTCGGGCGAGGTCTGCACCTGGTAGGCCGAGGCGTACGCGTTCTCCCACGTGAACACCACGCGGTCGAAGGTCTTGACCGAGCCCAGGTCGGCGGCGATCCACTGCGGGTCGACCCCCTGCACGGACTCCCAGCGGTTGGTCGTCGTGAGGTCGCCGTCGAACGCATATTTCGGCGCGTTGCCGCCGTTCTGGCTGCTGGCCGAAGGCGTCGCGCCGATCGCCAGGTCCGGCCCGTTGCCGCCGCTGACCGTGACGACCGCCCCATTGCTGGACGCCGAACCCGAAGCGTTGGTGACCGTGACCGTGTAGGTGCCGGCGTCGCTCGCCTGCGCGCTCGCGACGCCGTACGACGAGGCATCGGTGCCGACCACCGTGCCGTTCAGCTTCCACTGGTAGTGCAGCGGCCCCGAGCCCGACGCGACGACGGTCAGCGTGAACGACTGGCCGCCCGCGACCGCCGCGCCCGCGGGCTGCGCCACGATACCGGGTGCCGTACCGGCCGTGACCGTCAGCTTCGCCGCGGCCGACGTGGCCGTGCCCGCGCTGTTGGTGACGACGACGTCGAAGCTGCTGCCGCTGTCGGCGGTCGCGAGCGTGGGCGTCGTGTAGACGGCGCCGGTCGCGCCCGCGATGTTCACGCCGCCCTTTCGCCATTGGTACGTGAGCGTCGGCGAGCCCGTGGCGACGACGGAGAACTGCGCCGTCTGGCCCGCGGCCGCGGTCTGCGCCGCGGGCGGCGTCGCGACGACGGGCACGCTCGGCGCGACGACCGACAGCTGCGCGCTGGTCGACGTCACGCTCGTCTTGCCGTTCGAGACGATCACGCCGTAGCTCGCGCCGTTGTCGCCGGCGGCGGTCACGGGCGTCGTGTAGCTGAAGCCGGTGGCGCCGGCGATCGGCGTCGAGCCCTTCGTCCACTGGAACGTCAGCGGCGCGGCGCTCGACGCGAGCACGCTGAACTGCGCGGACTGGCCGATCGTGACGACCTGGTTGCCCGGCTGCCGGACGATCGCCAGCGCGTTCGCCGACGGCGCCGGGATGTTGAGCTGCGCGCCGGTGGCGGCCGGCCCGCTCGCGGCCACGACGTTGAAGCTCGCCGAGCCGCCCCTCAGTCCGGGCGCGCTCGCCGTGACCGTGACGGTGCCGGGCGTGAACTGCGCGCGCACCGCGACCTTGGCCAGGCCGCCCTCGGCCGACAGGTTCGGATCGAGCGGCGCGTGGTAGCCCTGCGGCAGGAAGTTGCCCGGCACGCCGTTCGCGTCGTCGCGCGGCGTCTCGCCGGCCTTGAACGTGACGTAGCTGTCGGTGCCCCCGCGGTAGGTGCCCGGTCCGCTGACGGCGAAGGTGATGATGTTCTTCGCCTCCGGCACGCGGTTGCCCGCGGCGTCGACGATCGTCGCGACGACGAACGCGGCGTCCGTGCCGTTGGCGGTGACCTGGAACGGCTGGCCGTTCGGGCGCACGATCTCCGGGTCGACCGTCAACTGGACATGGTCGGCCGGGCCGGCAGTCACCTGCACGTCCTGCACCGCGTTGCCCTTCGCATCGGAGACGACGCGGCTGCTGGCGTCGAGGCACTGCGCGGTCAGCGTGCCGGCGGCCCAGCTCACGTTCCAGTGCGCCTGGCGCGGCAACGACGTGGTCGTCGGGCCCGTGTCGCTGCCCGGATCGATGGTCTGCGCGTTCGGCAACTGGTCGGCGCCCTGCTGCTGGCCGTTGATCAGCAGCCGCACGGCCGGGCAGTTGCTGAACGCGTTGACCGTGACGTTGCCGACACGGTTCCAGTGGTACGCGAGCTTGACGACCGGCTTGATCTCGAACGGCGTCCACGCGGCCTGGTAGATGTAGTACAGCAGGCGCGGGAAGCGGTTCGCGTCCATCATCGACGCCGCGTTGCCGCGCATCATGAACGGCTGCGTGCCGACGGTCGCGCCGAGCGCGGGCTGCGTGCCGGTGGGCAGGCCGTACGGCGGGCGGTCGGGGCCGTCGACCTGGCTCGTGATCTCGCCGGGGGTGTCGGCCAGGTACCAGTGCGCCATGCCGAAGACGTTCTGGCGCAGGCCCTTGGCCCAGTTCTTCACCGGGTTCACCGCGAACAGCAACTCGTAGTCGTACAGCGCGCGCTGCACGCCGTCGCCCCAGTACTCCGAGCCCCAGGCCGGCGAGCCCGGGTACTGGCTCTTCACGCCGATGTCGCAGCCGTCGCCGCTGCAGCCGAGGATGTCGCCGTTGGCGGGGTTCGGCGTGCGGTCGCCCTGCGCGCGCGTGAGCACCGGATCCCAGGTGCGCGACAGCGCCTTGAGGCTTTGCGCGAACGAGGTGTCGGTGCTGCCGTTGTCGGCCTCCCAGGCGAGCACCGACGGGCTGTTGCGGTCGTGGACGATCATGTCCCGGTGCGTCTCCTTCTTCAGCTCGATGTCGTCGCCGTTGGCGTTGCAGCCGTTGGGGCGGTTGCTGCCCGTGCTGGCGGGGCAGAGGTTGGCGAAGCCGTTCTCGCCGTCGCCGCTCGGCTGGATCACCATCACGCCGTACGCGTCGGCGGCGGCGAGGAACTCGGGGCCCTCGCTCGAATGGCCCGGCCGATAGAGGCTGCCGCCGGCCGCGGCGAGCAGCGAGACGTCGCGCCACTTCTGCTCCTCGGGCATCGCCGAGCCGAGCGCCGGATAGTCGTAGCGCCCGGACGCGCCCCACAGGTGATGCGGATGGCCGTTGATGATCGGGAAGTTCTGGTCCCACGTGATCGTGCGGATGCCCAGCGGCGTCGATGTCGCGTCGACGACCGTGCCGTTGACGCTGACCGTGTGGATGACCGTGTACAGATACGGCTTGCCCCACGGGCTGTTGTTCGGATACCAGAGCGTCGGGTTGGCGACCGTCAGCGTCTGGTCGAACGTGGCCGGTGGCGGCGCGACGGTCGGGTCGGTCTTCGCGGGCGTCGCGGGCAACGGCGCCGACGGCAGCGTCTTCGTGTCCTCGGCGCTCGCGACGACGGTGCCGGTGGCGTCGACGATCTGCGTGTCGAGCGTCACGGCCTGGTCGGTCGGGTATTCGTTGCGCACGTTGGTCTGCACGCGAATGGACGCCGACGTGCTGCTCGCGCTCAGCGTCGAGACATACGTCCCCCACGTATTGAGCACGGCCCAGGTGTTCTGCGGGATGTAGACGCGGTCCTTGATGTACATCCACACCGGCCGGAACAGGCCGCTGCCGGCCTGGCCGAAGCGGAACGCGCCGGAGAAGTCGGGGTTGTTGAAGAAGCTGTCGCCGCGCGCGACCTTCACCGCGAGCACGTTGTCGGAGCCGTCGGTCTTCACGTAGGGCGTGAGGTCGACGATGAACGGCGTGAAGCCGATGACGTGCGTGGCCTGCGGATTGACGAGGCTGTTGCCGGGGATGAACGTGCCGTTGATGAACACGCGCGTGCCCATGTGCGCGCCCTCGAACTCGACGAACACCTTGCGGTTGGCGTACGACGCGTCGAGCGTGAAGTGCTTGCGGTACCAGAGGATGTTGCCGGTCAGCTGCCCCTGGCCGCCGCCGGACGGCAGGTTGAGGAAGGTGTCGTTGTCGCTGGGCGACTGCGGCACGCCCACCGAGCTCCACACGTCGGTCGTATTGGCGGCGGTGTCGTCGTACGACGGGTTCATCGCGGCGGCCGGGTCGCGGTCCTTCAGGTAGCGCCACGGCGTCTGGCCGAGGTTGATCGCGACGCGGTTCGACGGCGGCACGGCCGCCACGACGGCCGTCGGCGGCGCGGGCGCGGAGGGCGGCGCGTCGGCCGGTGACGACGCGGGCGGCGTCGCGATCAACCTCGGCCAGACGCCGTGGCGCTACCTGAAGGACCGCGACCCGGCCGCCGCGATGAAC
>JASLEM010000140.1 GCA_030151165.1 Burkholderiaceae bacterium | reverse complement strand
GCCGATCGATCTCCGGGGATCGGCGTCAGGCACGTCCTCCTGCCGCAACGACTTGGCCTCGATGGCGACGTTTCCGGCGGCAGGAGGAGATGCCAGACACCTCCGCGGCGCCTAGGCCGCCTCGCGCACCGCCCCGTCCGCCACCCGCTTCAGCCCGATCGCCACCCCGATCGACACCGACACCAACCCGATCACCAGCCCGACCCAGAAGCCGTAGACCTGCAGCGGCGCGCCGCCCGGCAGGCCCCACCAGCCCAGCCAGGTGCCCACCGGGACGCCCAGGCCCCAGAAGGCGACCAGCATCATCACCATCGGCAGCACGGTGACCTTGTAGCCGCGCAGCCCGCCGATCGCCGTCACCTGGGTCGCGTCGAACAACTGCCAGAACGCGGCGAACAGCAGCAGGTTGGCGGCCAGCGCCTGCACCGCGGCGTCGGAGCTGTAGACGGCCGCGACGAGGTGGCGGCCGAGGATGATGGGTACGATCGCGACCAGGCCGAACAGCAGGCCCAGGCCGATGCCGCTCCAGGCCGCGTGGCGCGCCGCGCGCGGGTCGCCGGCGCCCAGTGCGTGGCCGACGCGCACGGTGATCGCCGCCGACACGCCCATCGGGAACATGAAGACGAGCGCGGAGGCGTTCAGCGCGATCTGGTGGGCGGCGATCTGCACGTCGCCGAAGCGGCCCACCAGCACGCCGATGCTGGAGAACGCCGCGACCTCCGCCACGCCCGCGCCGCCCATCGGCAGCCCCAGCTTCAGCAGCCGCTTCTGCGCGGCCCAGGCCGGCGTCCGCCATCCGCGCCACAGGTAGTAGGGCTTGTAGACCTGCGCCCGCGCCGTCCACGCCACGAGCGCCGCCAGCGCCACCCACATGCCGATGCCCGTCGCCCAGCCGCAGCCCGCGCCGCCCATCGCCGGCAGGCCCAGGTGGCCGTAGATCAGCACCCAGTTCAGTGCCGCGTTGAGCGCGAGGCCGACGAAGGCGAGCACCATCATCGGCCGCGTCTCGTTGATGCTCGCCGAATAGAACGACAGCGCGCGATAGACCATCGCCCCCGGCAGGCCGAGCGCGATGCCCCACAGGAACACGCCGGTGCGCGCGGCCAGCGCGGGCTCGATGCCGGCCGCGACCAGGACGTCGGGCGCCCACGGCGCGAGCAGCAGCGGCAGCGCGCTGACCCACGCCGCGAGCCACACGCCCTCGCGCGTGTCGCGCGCGACGGCCGCGTGGTCGCCCGCGCCGAAGTGATGCGCGACGATCGGCGACAGCGCTTGCACGACGTTCATCAGCGTGATGAACACGGGAATCCACATCGCGACGCCCAGCCCCACGACCGCGAGCTCCGGCGCGCCGGCATGCCCGGCCATCACCGTGTCGACCAGGCCCATCAGCACCATCGCGACCTGCGACAGGATGATGGGCGCGGCGAGGTGGAGCAGGGCGCGGGATTCGCGCTTGAAGTGGTGTCGCAGGGGCATCGGGAAACGGGGCGTGTCGGCTCCGCCGGGCGCGGCGGTGAACGCGGATTCTCGTCGACGCGGACAACGCCGTTCCGCGATGTCGCCCGAGAGCCGCGCGATGGCGCGCACACGAAATTCCTGGCAGGCCCTCGTCCTCGCGCACGGTGCCGGCGCGCCCGACGAACGGCAGGCCGCGCGGGCGGGTGATCCGTGCGCGAATATCGAGGCTTTGGCGGCCGGCATCGTTGCCGACCGCGCCTAAACTCCGGGCCATGACACCGACGCCCGCCCAACGCGCCGAAGAGCTGCGCGCCATACTGCACGAACACGCCCACAAGTACTACGTCCTCGACGAGCCGTCGATCACCGACGGCGAGTACGACGCGCTGTTCCAGGAGCTCCAGGCCCTCGAGGACGCCCACCCCGAACTCGCGGTGCCCGACTCGCCGACGAAACGCGTGATCGGCCAGGTGCTGCCCGGTTTCGAGAGCGTGCGCCATGTCGTGCCGATGCTGAGCATCCGCACCGAGACCGACACCACCGCCGGCGGCGCGCAGGCCTTCGACGCGCGCGTGCGGCGCGAGCTCGGGCTGGCCGAGGCCGATCCGCCGGTCGCCTACGCCGCGGAGCTGAAGTTCGACGGCCTCGCGATCAACCTGCGCTACGAGCACGGCGTGCTGGTGCAGGCCGCGACGCGCGGCGACGGCGAGACCGGCGAGGACGTCACCTCCAACATCCTGACGATCCGCCAGATCCCGTCGCGCCTGCGCGGGGGCGTCGCGCCGCCCGTGCTGGAGATCCGCGGCGAGGTCTACATGAAGCGCGCCGATTTCGACGCGCTCAACGAGCGCCAGCGTGCCTTGATCGAAGGCGGCGCGAAGAACGAGAAGACCTTCGTGAACCCGCGCAACGCCGCGGCCGGCGCGGTGCGCCAGCTCGATTCGAACGCGACGCGCAAGCGGCCGCTGAGCTTCTTCGCCTACGGCCTGGGCGACGTCCAGGGCTGGGACATCCCGGCCACCCACAGCGGCCTGCTCGACGCGCTGCACGAGCTCGGCCTGCCGGTCGCGAAGCAGCGCATCGTGTCGCAGGGCGTGGACGGGCTGGTGGAATTCCATCAGAAGATGGGCGAGGCGCGCGAAGCGCTGCCGTTCGACATCGACGGCGTCGTCTACAAGGTCGACTCGCGCGAGCTGCAGGCGAAGCTGGGCTTCGTGAGCCGCGAGCCGCGCTGGGCGGTCGCGCACAAATATCCCGCGCAGGAGATGACGACGCTGCTGATGGACATCGACGTGCAGGTCGGCCGCATCGGCACGCTGACGCCGGTGGCGAAGCTGCAGCCGGTCTTCGTCGGCGGCACGACCGTCAGCAACGCCACGCTGCACAACGAGGACGAGATCCGGCGCAAGGACATCCGCATCGGTGACACCGTGATCGTGCGCCGGGCGGGCGACGTCATCCCGCAGGTGGTCGGCGCGGTGCTCGAGAAGCGCTCGCCCGAGGTCGCGGCGCTGGCGCCGTTCGACCTGTTCGCGCACGTCGGCGGCAAGTGCCCGGCGTGCGGCAGCCCGATCGAGCGCCGCGAAGGCGAGGTCGCCTGGCGCTGCACCGGCGGCGTGACGTGCCCGGCGCAGGTCAAGCAGGCGATCCTGCACTTCGCGGGCCGGCGTGCGGTCGAAATCGAGGGGCTGGGCGACGAGCTCGTCGAGCAGCTCGTCGACGCCAGCATCGTGCTGACGCTGCCCGGGCTGTACAAGCTCGGCTTCGCGAAGCTCGTGGCGCTCGAGCGCATGGGCGACAAGAGCGCGCAGAACCTGGTGGACGCGATCGAGAAGAGCAAGCAGACCACGCTGCCGCGCTTCCTGTTCGGACTCGGCATCCGCCACGTCGGCGAGACGACGGCCAAGGATCTCGCGCGCCATTTCGGCGACATCGACAAGCTGATGGACGCGAGCGTCGAGCAACTGCTGGAGGTGAACGACGTCGGCCCGATCGTCGCCAACAGCGTGCGTGCGTTCTTCGACCAGCCGCACCACCGCGAGATCGTCGAGCAGCTGCGCGCCGCGGGTGTGAACTGGCCCGCGATCGAAGGCACCGCCAGCGACGCCCATCGCCCGCTGCTGGGCAAGGTGCTGGTGCTGACCGGCACGTTCCCCTCGCTCAGCCGCGACGAGGCCAAGGAGCTCATCGAGGCCGCGGGCGGCAAGGTGAGCGGCTCGGTGTCGAAGAAGACGAACTGGGTCGTCGCCGGCGAGGAGGCGGGCAGCAAGCTCGAGAAGGCGCAGGCGCTGGGCGTGCCGGTGATCGACGAGGCGGCGCTGCAGGCGCTGCTCGCGGCGCCGGCGGATGCGGTCGAGGCGGCGGACGAGTCGCCGGCGGCCGCCGCCGCGGCTGCGAACGAGGCCGCCGACAAGGGCTGAAACGCGACCCGCCGCACGCGGCCGCGCATCCGGCTGCAGAATCGACCCATCCCTGTCCTGAAGGCCCGACCCACCATGACCGTCCGCGAAATCCTGAAGATGGGCGACCCGCGCCTGCTGCGCGTCGCCCAGCCCGTCGAACAGTTCGGCACGCCCGAGCTGGACGAACTCATCACCGACATGTTCGAGACGATGGCGCACGCCAACGGCGCCGGCCTGGCCGCGCCGCAGATCGGCGTCGACCTGCAGCTCGTCATCTTCGGCTTCGACCGCAACGAGCGCTACCCCGAGGCGCCGGCGGTGCCGAAGACGGTCCTGATCAACCCGACGATCACGCCGCTCGGCGACGCCGAGGTCGACGGCTGGGAGGGCTGCCTCTCGGTGCCCGGCCTGCGCGGCGTCGTGCCGCGCTGGGAGCGCATCCGCTACACGGGCGTCGACCCGCACGGCAACGTGATCGACCGCGAGGCGGAGGGCTTCCATGCGCGCGTCGTGCAGCACGAGTGCGACCATCTCGTCGGCCGCCTGTATCCGACGCGCATGCGCGACCTCACGCGCTTCGGCTACACGAGCGTGCTGTTCCCCGAGATGGATCCGAGCTCGGACGACTGAGGGACGAGGACGCGTGGACGGCCGCGTCCGAGCACGCGGATTGCCGCCCCGCGGTCACCCCGGCGAGCGC
>JASLEM010000136.1 GCA_030151165.1 Burkholderiaceae bacterium | reverse complement strand
CATGACCAAAGACGATATCTTCGCCAAGATCGTCGAGATCCTGCAGCAGACCTTCGACATCGACGCCGCGCGCATCAAGCCCGAGGCGCGGCTCGGCGAGGACCTGGACATCGACAGCATCGACGCCGTCGACCTGATCGTCCAGCTCAAGCCGCTCGTCGGCAAGCGCCTGATGCCCGAGGCCTTCAAGTCGGTGCGCACGGTGCAGGACGTCGTCGACGCGCTGTACGGCCTCGTGCACGAGACGCCGACGACCTGAGCGCGCGTGAGCCCGCTTCCTCGATGGCGCACGTCTTGACCGCTCCCACGCCTGCGCCGCCGCCGGCCGTGCGCGCCGCGCGCCGCACGCCGCCGTGGCTCGCCGCCGTGCTGCTGGCCGTGAGCGTGGCGTACCCGGCCGTGGTCTACGTCGCGCTCGGCCACGTCGGGCCGCGCTGGATCGCGTTGCTGCTGGTCGTGCTGGCGCTCGCCCGCGCCTGGATCACGCGCGAGCGCTTCTGGCTCGCCGCCGCCGGCCTCGCGCTGCTGCTCGCGCTGGCCGGGCTCGTGGGCGACCACTGGGCGCCGCTGAAGCTCTACCCGGCGCTCGTCAACCTCGTGCTGCTGGGCGTGTTCGCCGTGAGCCTGCGGCATGGCCCGCCGGTGGCCGAGCGCCTCGCCCGCCTGCGCGAGCCCGAGCTGCCCGCGGCCGCCGTGGTCTACACGCGCCGCGTGACGCAGGTCTGGTGCGGCTTCTTCCTCGTCAACGGCGCGATCGCCGTCGCGACCGCGCTGTGGGCCAGCGCGGGCGCCTGGGCGCTCTACAACGGCGCGATCTCGTACGCCGCGATGGGCGTGCTGATGGGCGTCGAGTGGCTGGTGCGGCGCCGCGTGCGCGGGCGCATCGCGGCGCGGCAGCGCGCCGAGGCCGGCATCGGGCGTCCCCATGCGTGACGCCGCGAACTGGACGGCGCTGACCGCGCTCCCGCGCCGCACCGATCCGCTGTCGACCGTGGTCGCGTGGCGCGGCGCGCAGGCGCTGACGCGCGCGGACTTCGCGGCCCGCGTCGCCGCCTGGCGCGACGCGCTCGTGGCGCAGCCGGGGGCGGCCTGGGCGCTGCATTCGGAAGACACCTTCGACTTCGCCGCCGCGCTGTTCGGCGCCTGGCACGCGGGCAAGACCGTGATCCTGCCGGGCGACGTGCAGGACGACACGATCGCGCGGCTGCGTGGCGTCGCGGACGGCTTCCTCGGCGACCTGCCCGGCGCGCTCGTGCCGCCCGCGGCCGACGCGTCGCGCATCGCGGACACGCCCTGGCGCGCGCTCGACGCCGAGGCGACGCGCCTGGTCGTCTACACCTCCGGCACCAACGGCGAGCCGCTCGCGATCCCCAAGCGCCTCGCGCAGCTCGACGCCGAGGTCCACGCGCTCGAGACGCGTTTCGGCGCGCTGTGCGACACCGGCCTCGCGCCCGTGAACCTCGCGTCGGAGACGACGTCCGCCGGCTGGGACATCGACGGCATGGCGCATCACCACGACCAGGTCGACGCGCCCGAGGCGCCGACGATCTGGGCCACGGTGACGCACCAGCACATCTACGGCCTGCTGTTCCGCGTGCTGTGGCCGCTGGCCGCCGGCCGGCCGTTCGCGGCGACGCGGCTCGCGTTCAACGAGCAGATCGCGCTCGAGGTGCGCGGCCCGGCGGTGCTGGTGCTGAGCCCCGCGCACCTGCGCCGCCTGCCCGAGGCGGCGGACTGGTCGGCCGCGCGCGCCGGGCTGCGCGCGGTGTTCTCGTCCGGCGGCCCGCTGCCGCCCGAGGCCGCCGAGAGCACGCTCGCGCTGCTGGGCGCGGCGCCGGTGGAGGTCTACGGCAGCTCCGAGACCGGCGGCGTCGCGTGGCGCCAGCCCGCGCGCCACGGCGACACGTGGCAGCCGCTGCCCGGCGTCGACACCCGCATCGTCGACGGCGAGCTGCAGGTGCGCTCGCCGCACCTGGCCGACGCGCAGTGGTGGCCCACCGCCGACCGCGCCGCGCCCGCGGGCGACGGCATGGACGGCTTCGAGCTGCACGGCCGCGCCGACCGCATCGTCAAGATCGAGGAGAAGCGCGTCTCGCTGACGGCGCTCGAGCAACGCCTGCTCGCGACGGGCGACATCGCCGACGTGCGCGTGCTGATGCTGGCGAACGAGGCCGGGGCCGGTGTCGACGCGGCGCCGCCCACCCGCGGCGCGAGCCGGCCCGCCGTCGTCGCCGCGCTCACCGACGCGGGCCGCGCGAAGCTCGCGCGCGACGGCAAGCCGGCGCTGGTCGCCGGGCTGCGCGCCGCGTTGCTGGCGGCGGTCGACCGCGTCGCGCTGCCGCGCCGCTGGCGCTTCGTCGACGCGCTGCCGGTCAACGCGCAGGGCAAGAGCACCGAGGCTCTGCTGGGCGCGCTGTTCGCGGCGCCGGCGCCCGCCGTGACCGCCCGCCCGCTGCGGCCGGTGCCGGAGTGGCGCGTCGTCGAGGCCGACCGCGCGGTCGCCGTGCTGGCGCTCGCGCCGGCGCTGGCGGTGTTCGACGGCCACTTCCCCGGCCAACCCATCCTGCCGGGCGTCGTGCAGGTCGACTGGGCGATCGCGTTCGCGCGCGAGCGCTTCGCGCTGCCGCCGGTGTTCCTGCGGCTCGAGACGCTGAAGTTCTCGCAGGTCGCGACGCCGGGCATGGCGCTGGAGATCGAGTGGCGCTGGGACGCGGCGCGGTCGTCGCTGCAGTTCGAGTACCGCTCCGGCGCGGGCAAGCATTCGAGCGGGCGCGTCGTGTTCGGCGAGCGCGCGCCCGAGCCCGTCACGGCGCAGGAGCCGGCATGAGCGGCCGCCTCCCCGCCACGCCGGCGTTCCGTCCGGCGGCCGTGATCCCTGTCTACAACCACGGCGACGCGGTCGGCGCCGTCGCGGCCAACGTGCGCGCGAACGGGCTGCACTGCTTCCTCGTCGACGACGGCAGCGAGCCCGGCTGCGCGGCCCAGCTCGACGTGCTGGCGCGGGCGGGCGACGTCACGCTCGTGCGCCTGCCCGTCAACCAGGGCAAGGGCGGCGCGATGATCGCCGGCCTGCGCGCCGCCGCGGCCGCCGGCTTCAGCCACGCGCTGCAGATCGACGCCGACGGCCAGCACGACGCGCGCGACATCCCGGCCTTCCTCGCGCTCGCCGCGGCATCGCCGGACGCCGTGATCTGCGGCGTGCCGGTCTACGACGAGAGCGTGCCGACGGGCCGGCTCGTCGGCCGCTACGCCACGCACGTCTGGGTCTGGATCAACTCGCTGTCGTTCGCGATCCGCGACTCGATGTGCGGCTTCCGCGTCTATCCGCTCGCGACCGTCGTGCGCCTGTTCGACGACGCCACGCTCGGCCGCCGCATGGACTTCGACCCCGAGGTTCTGGTGCGCCTGCACTGGCGCGGCGTCGCGATCGTCAACGTGCCCACGCGCGTCACGTACCCGCAGGACGGGCTGTCGCACTTCCGGCTCGGGCTCGACAACTGGCTGATCTCGAAGATGCACGCGCGCCTGTTCTTCGGCATGCTCGCGCGCTCGCCGCTGCTGGTGTGGCGCAAGCTGGCCGCCCGGCCCGGGGCGGCGCGATGACCGGCGACACGCGGCCCGCCGGCAAGGCGCGGCACTGGTCGTCGCTCGGCGAGGAGACCTTCGCCGGCGGCATGTGGCTGCTGTATGCCCTGTACCGTATCGGCGGACGAACGCCGTTCCGCGTCGTGCTGTACCCGGTCGTCGTCTGGTACTGGGCGGCGAACCGGCGCGCGCGCGAGGCGTCGCTCGAATACCTGCGCCACCTGCAGGCCACGACCGGCGCGGTCGGCCGCGCGCCCGGGCGGCGCGAGACGATCGCGCACTTCCTGTCGTTCGCCGAGACCATCCTCGACAAGATGCTGGCCGTCGGCGGCCGCTACCGATTCGACCGCATCCGCTTCGTCGGCCGCGAGGCGATCGACGCGATGGTGCGCGAGAAGCAGGGCGGGCTGCTGGTCACCGCGCACATGGGCTGCCTCGAGATGTGCCAGGCCTCGGCCGACGCCACGCCCGGCATGAAGCTGACGGTGCTCGTGCACACGGTGCATGCCGAACGCTTCAACCGCATGCTGGAGCGGCTCTCGCCCGGGCGCGACATCTCGCTGCTGCAGGTCACCGAGATCTCGCCCGCCACCGCCGTGATGCTGGCCGAGCGCGTCGAGCGCGGCGAGTTCGTCGCCATCGCGGGCGACCGCGTGCCCCTCGTCGCCGGTCGCGCGAGCGCGGTGCAGGTGCCCTTCCTCGGGCGCGTCGCGCCGTTCCCGACCGGTGCGTACATGCTCGCGTCGCTGCTGAAGTGCCCGCTCTATTCGCTCGCCTGCATCCGCCAGGGCGACACGCACGAGGTCGTGTTCGAGCGCCTCGCCGAGCGCGTCGTGCTGCCGCGCGCCGACCGCCTCGGCGCCGCGCAGGCCTACGCCACGCAGTTCGCGCAACGCATCGAGCGCATGCTCGCGCGGGCGCCGTACGAGTGGTTCAACTTCTTCTCCTTCTGGGATCAGCCCGGCGCGCTCGCGCGACCCGCCGCCCCGATCCCGCCCGAACGCCATGACTGATTCCCCCGTTGTTCCCGACGTCGTCTTCGACGGCACGCGCCTGGCCATCGAGGACGTCGGCCGCCTCGCCGCGCGCCGCGCGCGGGCCGTGCTGTCGCCCGAGCCCGCGTTCCGTGCGCGCATCCGCCAGGGCGCCGAGTTCCTCGAGCGGCTGCTGCGCGAGGACGGCGTCGTCTACGGCGTCACCACCGGCTACGGCGACTCGTGCACGGTCGTGATCCCGCCGGCGCTCGTCGCCGAGCTGCCGCACCACCTGTTCGCGTACCACGGCGTCGGCCTGGGCCGCACGCTCGCCGAGGACGAGACGCGCGCCGTGCTGGCCGCGCGGCTGCAGTCGCTGTCGCAGGGCGTGTCCGGCGTGAGCGTCGAGCTGCTCGACCAGCTCGCGGCCTTCCTCGCGCACGACGTGCTGCCGCTGATCCCGGCCGAGGGCTCGGTGGGCGCGAGCGGCGACCTGACGCCGCTGTCGTACGTCGCCGCCGCGCTGTGCGGCGAGCGCGACGTGCGCTTCCGGGGCCGCGTGCAGCCCGCCGCCGAGGCGCTCGCCACGCTCGGCTGCGCGCCGCTGCGCCTGCGCCCGAAGGAAGGGCTCGCGATCATGAACGGCACGGCGGTGATGACCGCGCTCGCGTGCCTCGCGTGGGAGCGCGCCGACTACGTCGCGCGCCTCGCGTCGCGCCTGACCGCCTGCAACGTGCTCGCGAGCGCGGGCAACGCGCACCACTTCGACGAGGCGCTGTTCGCCGTCAAGCCGCACGCGGGCCAGCAGCGCATCGCCGCGCGCGTGCGCGCCGACCTCGCGGTCGACTCCGCCAAGCCGGCGGCGCGCAACGAGCAGCGGCTGCAGGATCGCTACTCGCTGCGCTGCGCGCCGCACGTCGTCGGCGTGCTGGAGGACGCGCTGCCGTTCCTGCGCCAGCAGATCGAGAACGAGCTCAACTCGGCCAACGACAACCCGATCATCGACGCCGAGCGCGAGCAGGTGCTGCACGGCGGCCACTTCTACGGCGGCCACATCGCGTTCGCGATGGACGCGCTCAAGACCGCGGTCGCCAACGTCGCCGACCTGCTCGATCGCCAGCTCGCGTTGCTCGTCGACACGCGCTACAACCACGGCCTGCCGTCCAACCTGTCGGGCGCGACCGGCGAGCGCGCCGCGATCAACCACGGCCTGAAGGCGCTGCAGATCAGCGTCTCCGCGTGGACGGCCGAGGCGCTGAAGCTCACGATGCCCGCGAGCGTGTTCTCGCGCTCGACCGAGTGCCACAACCAGGACAAGGTCAGCATGGGCACGATCGCCGCGCGCGACTGCCTGCGCGTGCTCGAGCTCACCGAGCAGGTGTGCGCGGCGATGCTGGTCGCGGCGCGGCAGGGCGTCGCGCTGCGCTGCGCGCAGGACGACATCGTGCCGAGCGCCGCGCTGCAGTCGTTCCAGGCCGACCTGGAGGCGCGCGTCGCCTTCGTCGCCGAGGACCGCGCGCTCGACACCGACCTGCTCGCGCTGATCGCCGCGATCCGCGGCCGCGCCTGGAGCCTGTATGACGACGCCTGAGCCGACGCACGACTTCTCGCACGAGATCGAGGTCGTCCCGCCGTTCTTCGACATCGACTCGATGGACATCGTCTGGCACGGCCACTACGTCAAGTACCTCGAGCTGGCGCGCTGCGCGCTGCTCGAGAAGTACGGCTACGGGTATACGGCGATGCGCGACTCGGGCTACGGCTGGCCCATCGTCGACCTGCGGCTGAAGTACTCGCGGCCGGCGCAGTTCAACCAGAAGCTGGTGGTGCGCGCGGAGATCGTCGAGTGGGAGAACCGCCTGAAGATGAACTACCTGATCCGCGACGCCGCGACCGGCGCGAAGATCCACACCGCGACGTCGATCCAGGTCGCCGTGGATCTCGCCACGCGCGAGATGCAGTACGTGTGCCCGGCGATCCTGTGGGAACGGCTGGGGGTATCGCCGTGCTGAGGGCCGCGCTCGTGTCGCTGGCCGTCGCGTCGATGGCGCTGCCGGCAATGGCGGCGTCCGCGTCGAGTCCGGTGGCCGCGTCGTCCGCGGTCGAGGTCGTGCGCCAGCGCCTGCAGCTGTCGCCCGTGCTGAAGGGCGAGTTCGACCAGAGCAAGACGTTGAAGGGATTCAGGAACCCGCTCGTGTCGCACGGCGAGTTCCTCGTCGCGCGTGGGCAGGGCGTGTGGTGGCACACGACGACGCCGTTCGAGTCGACGCTGGTCGCGACGAAGACGCGCCTGTTCACGCGCGCGCCGGACGGCACGACGAACAACGGGGTGGACGCGTCGACCGAGCCCGGCCTGCGCCAGGTCAACGAGCTGATCTTCGCGCTGCTGGGCGGCGACTTCGACGCGCTCGCCGATCGCTTCGACGTCTCGGCGCAGGCCGTCGGCGCGGCCGGCTGGCAGGTGGTGCTGACGCCGAAGGACGCGACGATCGCGAGGTTCCTCGTGCGCGCGACGCTCGCCGGCGACCGCTTCGTGCAGAGCGTGCGCATCGACGAGGCGCGCGGCGACGCGACGCAGATCCGCTTCTCGCGCCAGGCGCCCGCGCCGGCGATGAGCGCGGACGAGTCGGCGCGTTTCCAGTGACGAGCCATCGGCCCGTGACGCGATGAGCGCGATCCCGCTGCACGCCGATGCTCCCGTGCGCCCGTTGCGCTGGAAGGTCGCGGCGTGGCTGTGGCTCGCCGTGTGCGCGCTGGTCGCGGCGCACCAGTGGCAGTTCTGGCAGGCGCGCAACTTCGGCACCGACGTGATGACGCTGCTGCCCGTCGACGAGCAGGCGCCCGAGGTCGGCCGCGCGACGCGCCAGCTCGCCGACCAGGTGACGCGCCAGGTCGTCGTGATGGTCGGCGCGCCGGACTGGACGAGCGCGAAGGCGGCCGCCGCCGCGTGGCGACGCGCCGCGGACGAGGCCCACGCGCCGCTCAAGGCCAGCGCGCTCGCGGGCCCCGACACGCTGCGCGACACGATGGCGTTCTACGCACCGTACCGCGACCGCCTGCTCACGCCCGCGCAGCGCCACCAGCTCGAGACGACGCCCGCGCCCGCGCTCGTGCAGGGCGCGCTCGGCGCGCTCGCGCAGCCGGGCGGCGGCTTCGCGCTGTCCGAGTGGCGCGCCGACCCGCTGGGCCTGTGGCCGCAGTGGTGGCTGGCGCGCGCGAGCGACACGCGCGCCCGTCCGCGCGACGGCGAGCTCGCGCTGACCGACGATGCGCCGAACGGCGGCGGCCCGCGCATGGAATGGGTCGTGCTGCTGCGCGAGACGACCGGCCCGGCGTTCTCGATGAACGGCGACGCGCCGATCACCGATGCGCTCGCGGGCGGATTCCCC
>JASLEM010000095.1 GCA_030151165.1 Burkholderiaceae bacterium | reverse complement strand
CCATTCGTAGGCGGACGTGCCTGGCGGCTGCCTGAACCAGCCCGGGTCGCGGTAGTCGCCGGCCGGCTGGTCGCGCCGCACCTTGACGACGCTGAACATGCCGCCCATCTCGAGCGAGCCGAACGGGCCGTCGCCGCCCATCATCGGCGCGGTGTTGGGCGGCGTCGGCATCATCGACATGCCGGCCATGTCGCCCATGCCGGCCTGGCCCATCGCCATGTAGCCGGGCACGAGCTGGCGGATCTTGGCGACGACATCCTGCTGGTCGACGCCGATCATGTTCGGCACGTCGTGGCCCATCGCGTTCATCGTGTGGTGCGCCTTGTGGCAATGCAGCGACCAGTCGCCCTCGGCGTCCGCGACGAACTCCATCTGCCGCATCTGGCCCACCGCGACGTCCACCGTGACCTCGGGCCAGCGCGCGCCGGGCGGCGTCGGGCCGCCGTCGGTGCCGGTGACGTGCATCTCGTGGCCGTGCAGGTGGATCGGGTGGTTGGCCATCGAGAGGTTGCCGACGCGGATCCGCACGCGCTCGTGCTGGCGCGCGACGAGCGGCGCGATGCCCGGGAAGATGCGGCTGTTCCACGACCACAGGTTGAAGTCGGTCATCGTCGACGTCTTGGGCACGCTGGCGCCGGGCGCGACGTCGTAGGCGTTGAGCAGGAAGACGTAGTCGCGGTCGACCGGCGCGATGGCGGGCGAGTGCTCGCGCGGATGCGTGACCCAGAAGCCCATCATGCCCATCGCCATCTGCACCATCTCGTCCGCGTGCGGGTGGTACATGAAGGTGCCGGGCCGGCGCGCGACGAACTCGTAGACGAAGGTCTTGCCCGGCTCGATCGCGGGCTGCGTGAGGCCGGTGACGCCGTCCATGCCGTTCGGCAGGCGCTGGCCGTGCCAGTGCACGGATGTCCGCTCGGGAAGGCGGTTAGTCACGAACAGGCGCACGCGGTCGCCCTCGACGACCTCGATCGTCGGCCCCGGCGACTGGCCGTTGTAGCCCCACAGGTGCGCGATGAAGCCGGGCGCCATCTCGCGCACGACGGGCTCGGCGACCAGGTGGAACTCCTTCACGCCGGCGTTCATGCGCCACGGCAGCGTCCAGCCGTTGAGGGTGACGACCGGGTTGTAGTGCGGGCCGCTGTTCGGCGCGTGCGGCGGGGCGGTGTCGGCCGTGTCGCGCGTGGCGAGTTCGGGCAGGCCGGCGAGGGCGGCGCGGCTGACGGACGCGGCGGCGAGCGTGGCGCCGGCGCCGGCGGTGCGCAGCAGGAAGCGGCGGCGATCGGTGCTCATCGGGGATCCTTGTTCGAGTTGACGGCGACGTCGTCGGCGCTGGCCGAGGCTTCGTCGGCCGGGGTCGGGATGCCGGCGCGCGCGGCGGCCCAGGCGGCATCGGCGAGCCACCAGTCGCGCTGCGCGGCGATCGCCTGCTGCACGGTGCGCGCCTGGTCGCGGGCGTCGGCGAGCAGGTCGAACACGCTCGCGAGCATGCCGTTGTAGCGCAGCAATCCTTCGCCGGTGATCGCCGCGCGCAGCGGCACGACGCGGTCGCGCAGCGTGCGCGCGAGCGCGTAGCTGTCGACGAGGTCGCCGTGCGCGGCGCGCAGCTGCGACGCCGCGTCGATCGCGAGCGCCGCCGTGCGCTGCAACGCCGCCTGGTACGCGGCCTCGCCGCCGGCCTTGGCGGCGTCGCCGGTGTCGAAGACCGGCAGCGGCACCGACAGCGTGAGGCCGCGCTCGTTCGCCTGGCCCGTCTCGTCGTGCCGCTCGGGGCCGAGGTCGAGGCCGTTGACGAGCGTGAACGCGCGCGCCAGGCCCTTCACGCGGGCGACTTCCGCCAGCCGCGCCTTCGCCAGCTGCAGGTCGAGGCGGGTGTCGAGCGCGGATCGCAGGTCGGCGCGGGCGTCGTCCGGCGGCGTCGCCGGCAGGTCGGGCAAATGGTCGGGCAGCTGCATCGCGGCGGCCTGGTCGGCGTCGAGTCCGAGCGCGCGCACGAGCGTCTCGCGCGTCGTGCGCTGCGCGCGACGCGCGCGGGCGAGCTCGTCCAGCGCGTCGGCGTCGAAGGACTCCTCGCGCGCGCGCTGCAGCGCGCTGAAGTTGCCCGCGGCCTCCATGCGCCGCGCGAGTTCGCTGCCGGCCTCGGCGGCGTCCAGCACCTGCTGCGCATAGCGCGCCGACTGCCCCGCGGCGACGGCGTCGACCCAGGCGACGCGCGCGGCGTCGGCGCTGCGCAGCACGTCGACCGCCAGTTGCAGCCGGAGCCGCTGCTGGGTCGCGTCGGCGCCCTGGAGGCGGCTGGGCAACTGCAGCAGCGCGACCAGCGGCAGCGTCAGCGAGCGCGTGATCTCGATGTGATCGGGCGACTCGCCGCTCGCGAGCCGCTCCAGCGTGAAGACCGGGTTGGGCAGGCGCGCCGACTGCGTGGCCGCCGCGGACGCCGCCGCGCGGTCGTACAGCAGCGCCTGCAGCGCCGGGTTGTACGAGAGCGCGAGGCGCACGGCGTCCTCCTCGCCGAGCGGCTGGCGCAGCGTGGCGGCGACGTCGTCGCGGGCGCGGGCGCGCGCGGCGTCGCTCGTGAGCCATTGGAAGTCGACGTGGGCGCGGGCCTGCACGTCGGCGTGGGCGGCGTCGACGTTGGCGTCGATCGCGCTGCTCGCGCAGCCGCCGAGCGCCACGCACGCCGCGAAGACCGCGGTGATGTGAAGCGAAGTCATGGTGAGTCCTCGAACCGGTGGATCGGCGCGCGTCGACGACGCACGCCGCCGGGGGCGCCTTCGTCAGTCGGGCGTCCGGGCATCGCCGCGGCGGGCGCGGCGTCTCAGGCGAGGAAGGGGCGCGGCGGCCGCTCGGGGCCGTCGGTGAGGAACTGCGGCGCGACGACCGGCGCGGTGCCGCGCGCGGCCTGCCGCCAGGTCTCGGCGGCCGGCGCGACTGCCAGCGCCGGCGCCTGCCACGCGACCGGGCCGCAGCAGTCGCCGCAGCAGCCGGACTTGTCCATCGGGTGATGCATCGCGTCGTGCGTCGCGGGTCGCGTCGCGTGGCTCGACGCGTGGTGCGGGCAGGGCACGGCGTCGTGCGGCGCGTCCATCGACATCCCGGCCATCGTCCCCCTGTCATGCGCCATCGCGTGCTGCATCGGCGCCCGCGATGCCGGCATCGCCATGGCCGTCGCCGCCGCCGCGCCCTGGATCGGGAGCGCCAGCGCGATGAGCCAGAGCGTGACGAGGCGCAGGAGACGGTGCATGGAGCCCGGAGTCTAGATCAATGGCCTCAACGACTGCCGTGCACGCGGTCGAGCAGCGCCGCGTCCCACGCGTGCACCGACGTCCGTTGCTCGCCGAGGCCGGCGATGCCGAGGGCCAGGGTGTCGCCGGCGCGCAGGAAGCGCGGCGGCTTGCGGCCCATGCCGACGCCGGCGGGCGTGCCGGTGGCGATCAGGTCGCCGGGTTCGAGCGTCATGAAGCGGCTCACGTAGCTCACGAGCTGCGCGACGCCGAACACCATCGTGCGCGTGTTGCCGTCCTGCATGCGCTCGCCGCTGACGTCGAGCCAGAGGTCGAGCGCCTGCGGGTCGGGCACCTCGTCGGCGGTCACGAGCCAGGGGCCGACGGGGCCGAAGGTGTCGGCGCCCTTGCCCTTGTCCCAGGTGCCGCCGCGCTCGAGCTGGTAGGCGCGCTCGGAGACGTCGTTGACGACGCAGTAGCCGGCCACGTGCGCCAGCGCCTCGGCCTCCGGCACGTAGCGCGCACGGGTGCCGATGACGACGCCCAGCTCGACCTCCCAGTCGCCCTTCTCGGCGCCCTGCGGCAGCACGACCGGGTCGTTCGGGCCGGTCAGCGCGCTGGGCGCCTTGAGGAACAGCACCGGCTCCTTCGGCAGCTCCATGCCGGCCTCGGCCGCGTGATCCCTGTAGTTCAGGCCGATGCAGACGAACTTCGACAGGCCGTGCCACGGCACGCCCAGCCGCGTGCCGGGCACGAGCTCGGGCAGCGACGCGGTGTCGATCGAGCGCAGGCGCGCGAGGCGTTCGGACGAGAGATCGGCCGCGCCGAGGTCGCCGACCTGCGCGCTCAGGTCGCGCATCACGCCCTGGTGGTCGACCAGCCCGGGGCGTTCGTGGCCGCGCGGGCCGTGGCGGAGCAGTTTCATCGGGGCTTCCTGGTTGCGGGGCGGTGGCGTGGGGATGCGGGAAGCGATCGATGATGCCTCGCCGCAAAGACCCGCGCTCCCGCCGGAGTTCAGGCCCCGTGACCGTTCAACTCAGCAGCGCCGACAGCCGGTCCGGATGGATGTGCAGCCCGACCAGCCCCGCCACGCCCATCAGCACGCCGAAGCTGGCCGGCACGAGGCTCAGCAAGTAGAGCCACAGCAGTTGCGTGAGCGAGGACACGGCCAGCATCGAGATCGCGATCGCGAGCAGCGCGTCGGAGAGGTCGAACTGGTCGTCGCGGTAGTTGAGCGCGTCGTAGGCCTGCTGGTCGGCGACGGCCTGCGCCTTCACCTCGTCCTTCTTCTGCGCCTGTTCCTTCGCGAGCTTGTCGAAGTGGTCGATCGCGGTGGCGTACGCCGCTTGCGCCGTCGGCGCGGCGGTGGCCTGCTGCAGGCGCAGCTGCACGGCGGTGGCCTCGGCCACTTCCTGGCGCACGTTGCGCGCCTGGTAGTAGCCCCAGTGATCGACCTTGTCGGCCTGGGCCTGCTGCATCGCCTGGCAGATGTTGTCGTCCTTGATCTTGCAGATGCCCATGAAGGTGGCCAGCAGCGCCACCGTGATGGCGACGGCGGCGTTCAGCCGCGCGTGGGCGCGGGCCTTCGCGGGCGGGGTGTCCTTGTCGTCGTCGCCGAAGCCGGAGGGCTCCGCGACGAGTTCGAGCGGGTCGAGTTCCATGCGTTGTCTCGTGCTGTCTTCTTGAAAGGGCGTGCGCCGGGAGGCGAGGCGTGAATGTGCCTGGATCGGCCACGCGAGGCCTTCGGTGAGCTTAACGCCGTCGGCCGCCGATGAAGTTGACGCTCACGTTCACCCGTGTGCCCCTTCGAGGTGCGCCGATGGCGGCATTTCGCGCTGCCGAGCGCGCAATGGGCGGTTTTTCGGGTCTTTTCCGCGCTTGGGGTGAAGGCGGGCGGTGTCAATATTTCCCCACAGGACGCGCTCGTTCGAGCTGCCGTCGTCCGCCCGAGCCGTCCCTCCCAGAAAGCCGCCATGAACACTGCCCTGAAATCGAACACCAGCCTGGTCAACCGCATCACCGTCACCGGCGTGGTGGCCGTTCTGGCGTGCGCCGGCGTCCTCGGCGCCGTCGCGACGCTGCTCGCGCGCCACACGCTCGAGCAGCAGGCGCAGGAGAAGCTGACGGTCGTCGGCGACGCGGCGTCGATGCGCATCGGCGAATGGGTCGTCGGCAACCTGCGCACGACCGGCAGCGTCACCGTGGCCGCGCTGCCGCCGGACGCGATCGCGAAGGCGATGGGCGAAGCCACCCACGCCGGCTTCGCGCGCGGGCACCGCGCGCCCGTCGCGGCACGCGCCGCGCACGCGCCGCTCGACGTCATCGGCCGCGCCCTGAAGGAGCCGACGCGCGCCGGCCCCGCCAACGACAACCCGGCCGCCGCCGCGGCGATGGCCGCGATGGCCGGCCTGATGAAGTCCGCGCCCGCGCCGACC
>JASLEM010000067.1 GCA_030151165.1 Burkholderiaceae bacterium | reverse complement strand
GACGAGGAACTTCAGCTTCGCGAGCCCGGCGCGCACGCGGTCCTTGTTCGCGAGCGCCGCGAGCGGGTTGAAGCCCTGCGCGATGTAGCCGTTGACCTTGCCCTCGTTCATCAGCTCGAAGATCTGGAGCATGTCGTACTCCTTGTCGAGCTTGGGCAGGTAGTCGAAGCACCAGTCGTTGTCCTTCGTGGCGTTCGGGCCGTACCAGGCCTTCATCAGGCTCACGTGGAACTTCGGGTAGTTCTGGTAGTAGCTCATCTGCCCCTTGCGCAGCGGCTTCTGCGTGCGGGTGTCGACGTACTTCGTGTAGTCCTGCTCCGCCTCGGTGGGCATCGTCAGGTAGCCGGGCAGGCTCGCCGAGAGCAGCCCCAGGTCGGTCAGCCCCTGGATGTTGGAGTGGCCGCGCAGCGCGTTCATGCCGCCGCCCGCGATGCCGATGTTGCCGAGCAGCAGCTGCACCATCGCGCCGGTGCGCAGCATCTGCGCGCCGATCGAGTGCTGCGTCCAGCCGAGCGCGTACATGATCGTGGCCGCGCGGCCCGGCACGGCGGTCGACGCCAGCTTCTCGCACACGTGCAGGAACTTCGCCTTCGGCGTGCCGCAGATCGTCTCGACCATCTCCGGCGTGTAGCGGCTGTAGTGCGCCTTGAGCAGCTGGAACACGCAGCGCGGATCCTGCAGCGTCGCGTCGGTCTTCACGTAGCCGTCGTCGCCGAGCTGGTAGTCCCAGGTCGTCTTGTCGTACTTGCGATGCCCGGCGTCGTAGCCGGAGTAGATGCCGTCCGTGAACGCGAAGTCCTCGCGCACGAGGAAGCTCATGTCGGTGTAGTTGAGGACGTACTCGTGGTGGATGCGGTCGTTGGAGATCAGCCAGTTGATGACGCCGCCGAGGAAGGCGATGTCGCTCCCTGAGCGGATCGGCGCATAGAAGTCCGCGACCGACGCCGAGCGGTTGAAGCGCGGGTCGACCACCATGAAGTGCGCCTTGTTGTGCGCCTTCGCCTCCGTCACCCACTTGAAGCCGCACGGGTGCGCCTCGGCCGCGTTGCCGCCCATCACGAGGATGACGTCCGCGTTGCGGATGTCCACCCAGTGATTCGTCATCGCGCCTCTACCGAACGTCGGGGCAAGACCTGCCACCGTCGGACCGTGTCAGACGCGCGCTTGATTGTCGAAGGCGAGCAGGCCCAGGCTGCGGGCGACCTTGTGCGTGATGTAGCCGGCTTCATTGCTCGCCGCCGAGGCCGCGAGCATGCCGGTGGTCAGCCAGCGGTTGACGGTGAGGCCGGCGTCGGTCTTCTCGACGAAGTTGGCGTCGCGGTCGTCCTTCAGCCGCTTGGCGATGCGGCCCATCGCGTCCTCCCACGACAGCCGCTTCCACGCCGTCGAGCCGGGCTCGCGCACCTCGGGGTAGTGCAGGCGGCTCGGGCTGTTGACGATGTCCAGCAGGCTCGCGCCCTTCGGGCACAGCGTGCCGCGGTTGACCGGGTGGTCGGGGTCGCCCTCGACGTGGATCACCGTGCGCTTCGCGTTCTTCGCGCCGTCGCCCAGCGAGTACATCAGGATCCCGCAGCCGACCGAGCAGTAGGTGCAGGTCTGGCGCGTGACGATGCTCTCCGCCAGCTTGAACTGGCGCACCTCGGCCAGGGCAGTCGATGGGGAAAAACCCAGCAGGGCCAGGCTGGAACCCGCCAGGGTGCCGCCGGTCACCTTCATGAACTGCCGTCTGGATACTTGCAGCATGTGCAGCCTCCGAGGAAGAAGATTCGATCGATTCTAGGGAAGGATCGCGCCGGACGCACGCGCTCGGTCTTCAGGCCAGGGTCCGCCTGCGCCGGACGGCCGTCGCGCCGCGTCGACACGCGCGCAGGGCGATGCCGTTCGCTCATTCCGGTTGAGGATGCGGGCGCCGGGACGGCGCGCTGCAATCGGGCCGGGATGCTCGCCAGGGCACCCATCCGCCGGCCCAGCCAGCTCCGCCCCATCCCGAGGAGAGAGACATGAACGAAAGCGCCCATGGAACCGTCGGCACGCACGCCGAGAACTTCTGCCGCCTGGTGCCGCCGCGCCGGCTGCCCTTCGACGACGCCGACCTCGTCGCCATCGCGAAGGAGATGGACCGGCCCGACACGCTGTCCGACGGCCCCGACGCCGAGGAGAACCTGTACGTGCCGGCCGGCTACACCTACCTGGGCCAGTTCGTCGACCACGACCTGACGCTCGAGACGACGTCCAACCTGAACCCCGACGACCGGACGCTGGCCACCAACCTGCGCACGCCCGCGTTCGACCTGGACTGCATCTACGGCAGCGGCCCGGCCGACCAGGCCTACCTGTACGAAGCCGATCTCGCGACCCTGCGGATCGGGCGCATCGTCGACGACGCGACGAAGGACGACCTGCTGCGCAACGTCGATCGCGACGGCAACGTCGACCCGAACGGCCGCGCAATCATCGGCGACAAGCGCAACGACGAGAACTCGATCGTCTCGCAGGTGCAGCTCGCGATGATCAAGTTCCACAACAAGGTGGTCGCCCACCTCGCCGCGCTGAAGCCGCCGCCGGCCAACCTGTTCGACGCGGCGCGCGACGAGGTGCGGTGGACGTACCAGCGGATGCTGGTCGAGGACTATCTCCGGCGCATCGTGGAAGGCGAGGTCTACGACGCGTTCCATGCGCAATGGGTCGAGCGCGGCGACGGTGCCTACCTGCTCTATCCGCCCGAGCTGCGCGACCGCATCCCGCTGGAGTTCGCCGGCGCGGCCTACCGGTTCGGGCATTCGATGGTGCGCCTCGGCTATCGCCTGAACGCGACGACGGCGCTCGCGGTCTTCACGCGGACGGGCGAGTCCGCCACCAGCCTGACCGGCTTCCAGCCGCTGCCGGCCTCGCACGTGATCGACGACTGGGGCCGCTTCTTCCCCGAGCCCGACCGGCAATCGCTGTGGCCCGGCGTGCGCGTGGACTCGAACGACGGCACGTCCGCGGAGGTCGGCGACGGTGGCCTCGCCGGACGCCCGCAGGTGCGGCTGCAGTTCGCCTACAAGATCGACCCGAGCGTGGCCGCGCCGCTCGACGACCTGCCGGCGCGCATCTCCGGCTTCGATTCGGGCAAGCCCGTCTTCCTGCGGCCGGAGTACAAGGGCCCGGCGCTGTCGCTGCTGAACCTGCGGCGCGGCAACAAGTTCCAGCTCGCCAGCGGACAGACCGTCGCCGCGTTCATCGACGGCCACAACGGCCACAAGCTGTCCGACCTCGAGGCCGCGGACCTGCAGGTGCGCACCGACGCGGCTGGCGGGAGGTGGACGTTCAAGCCCTACCCCGAGGGCCTGCGGCAGTCGACGCCGCTGTGGGCCTACATCCTCGCCGAGGCGCAACGCAAGATCGTCCGCGAGTGGGCCGCGCCCGAAGGCAACCACGGCGCCGACGTCCCGGACGACTTCTTCCTGGGCAGCGAGCCCGCGCACACGCAGCTCGGCCCGGTCGGCGGCCGCATCGTGCTGGAGACCTTCTTCGGCCTGCTCGATGCCGACCGCAGCTCCTACCTCTACGCGCCGTCGACGTGGAAGCCGCTCGTGATGAAGGGCAAGCCGGGGCCGGTCACGTTCTCGCGCGTGCTGAGCTGGACGGGGCTGACGATCACCGATGGGTTCGGCAAGTGAGCCGGCGGCTCAGCGCGTGAGGCTCACCTTCGCCAGGTCGACCAGCTGGCTCACGCGCCCGTCGAGCACGGCTTTCATCATGAACAGGCCGAAGTGGACGGCCTGGTCCATCGTCTTGGTGGGCGGCATCACCAGCTCCTGGCGCGCGCTCACGACGTCGACCAGCACCGGCCCGTCGTGCGCGAAGGCCTCCTTGAGCGCGGCCTCGAGTGCCTGCGGCTTCTCGACGCGGATGCCCCTGATGCCCATCGCGTTGGCCATCGCCGCGAAGTCGGGGTTCTTCAACTCGCAGCCGACGTCGAGGAAACCGCCGGCCTTCATCTCCATCTCGACGAAGCCCAGCGTGCCGTTGTTCAGCAGGATGACCTTGACCGGCAGGCCCAGCTGCGACAGCGTGACGAAGTCGCCCATCATCATCGTGAAGCCGCCGTCGCCGGACATCGAGACGACCTGCCGCTTCGGGAACGCGGCCTGCGCGCCGATCGCGTGCAGCAGCGCGTTGGCCATCGAGCCGTGGTTGAACGAGCCGACGATGCGGCGCTTGCCGTTGACCTTCAGGTAGCGCGCCGTCCACGCGATCGGCGTGCCGACGTCGCACGTGAAGACGGCGTCCTCGGCCGCCAGCTCGCTGACCAGGCGCGTCAGGTACTGCGGATGGATGACGTCGCTGCCGGGGCGGCTCTCGGCGAGGCTGTCGAGATCCTCGCGCGCGCCGGCGTAGTGGTCGAGCGCGGCGTTGAGGTGGTCGGTGTCGGACTTCTCGCGCAGCTCGGGCAGCAGCTTCGCGAGCGTCGCCTTGACGTCGCCGAGCACGCCCAGGTGCAGCGCGCAGCGGTTGCCGAGCGCCTCGGGCCGGACGTCGACCTGCGCGATGCGCGCGTGCTCGGGATAGAACTGGCGGTAGGGGAAGTCGGTGCCGAGCAGCAGCATCGCGTCGCAGTCCTTCATCGCGGCGTAGCCGGACGCGAAGCCGACGAGGCCGGTCATCCCGACGTCGAACGGGTTGTCGTACTCGATGTGCTCCTTGCCGCGCAGCGAGTGCACGATCGGCGCCTTCAGCCGCATCGCGAGCTCGATCACCTCGGCATGCGCGCCTTCGCAGCCGGCACCGCACATCAGCGTGACGCGCGACGAGTCGTTGAGCAGGTTCGCGAGCTCGAGGACGTCGTCGTCAGACGGCCGCAGCACCGGCGGGTTCGGGTAGAGCCAGGTGGGCACCGGCGTCGACAGCGGCTTGAGCGCGACGTCGCCTGACATCACCACCACCGCGACGCCCTTCTTCGCGACGGCCACGCGCATCGCGCGCGCGAGGATCTGCGGCAGCACCTCGGCGCTCGAGACGAGCTCGACGTAGTGGCTGCACTCCTTGAACAGGGTCTCGGGGTGCGTCGCCTGGAAGTAGTCGATGCCGATCTCCGTGCTCGGGATGTGCGCCGCGATGGCGAGCACCGGCACGCCGCTGCGGTGGCAGTCGAACAGGCCGTTGATCAGGTGCAGGTTGCCGGGGCCGCAGCTGCCCGCGCAGACGGCGAGCTGGCCGGTGAGGTGCGCCTCGGCGCCGGCGGCGAAGGCCGCGCCTTCCTCGTGGCGCATGTGCACCCACTCGATCTGCTCGAAGCGGCGCAGGCCGTCCGTGAGGCCGTTCAGCGAATCGCCGACGACGCCGTAGATCCGCTGGATGCCGGCCGCGGCGAGCGTCTCGGCCAGGTAGTCTGCTGCATTGCGTGACATCGTGGAACTCCGTTGGGTTGACTGGTGAGGGAAGACTGGCGGGACGGGACGTCGCGTGTCACGAACGTGCGGGAACGGCCGCGCGGTCGCCCGGCAGCGCGGCTGGCCTGCCGCGGCCGGTCTCGCGCAGCAGCAGGCTGGCGACGATGGCCACGGCGATGGCCGCCATCCAGAAGTAGCCCGCGTGCTGGAAGTGGGCGAGCTTGTCTGTGGTCGTCTCGAGCGTCTTGCCGAGGAGATGGCCGAACACGGGCCCGACCAGCGCCGAGAGGCCGAACACGAGGAAGTTCTGGATGCCCGTCGCGCAGCCCTTGACCTCGTCCGGGTTCGACTCCTTGATGATCGTGTACGGGATCATCGCGACGCCGGACGCCACGCCGAACAGGAACAGGCTCGCCATCGGCGGCATCAGCTGCGGCATCAGCGCGATCTGCGCGGCCAGCGCGAGCATCGCCAGCGCGCCGCCGACCAGCACGGGCTTGCGCGCGGCGAGCAGGTCGGCCAGCCAGCCCATGAGCGGGCAGCCGACGACCCAGCCGAGCGGCACCATCGAGACCGTCGCCACCGAGCTGGAGAAGCTCATCTGCTCGTCGTGCTGGAAGAACGCGACGCCCCAGGTCATGTCGCCGATGGTCGTCGGCAGGAACAGCAGGCCGGCGATCAGCCCGCACAGCCACGACTGCGGGTTGGCCAGCACGACGCTGTACGGCCGCAGCCAGGACCCTGCCGACGCGCCACCGGCCGGCGGCGTGGCGTCGTTCGACGGCGTGACGGCGAACAACAGCGCGGCGAGCACGATGCCGACGATGCCGAAGAAGATCCAGCACGCGGTCCAGTCCATGCCGTGCGCGATCAGCGGCCCCACGAGGAACTGCCCGGCCGAGCCGCCCAGCATGCCCATGCACTGCGTCACGCCGATGGCGGTGGCGAGCGAGCGCGACGCGAAGCCGCGCGAGGCGAGGTACACCGCGCCGGTGAACGCGAAGGACGAGCCGAGCCCCTGCAGCAGGCGGCCGGCGTAGCCGGCGCTGGCGTCGGCGATCGTGAAGACCAGGCAGCCGATCGCCAGCACCAGCACGCCGAACGACACCGCGATCCGCGCGCCGAAGCGATCGAGCGCCGCACCGGCGGCGAGGCTCGCGACGGAGTACGTCGTGTAGTACGCGCCGAGGATCGCGCCGACGCCGACGGTGGAGGTCGAGAACGCCGTCGACAGCTGCGGGATCATCACCGCCGGCGACGAGCGCGCCGCGTACTCGAGCACGTAGAACAGCAGCGCCGCCACCCAGGCCAGGATGAAGGATCGTGTCGTCGATGAAGTCATGGGATCGCCTGGTCGGTTCCGGTCGATGGACGGTGTTCGCGTTTGCGTCTGCGTTTGCGTCGGCGTTGGCGTTCGTGTTGCGATCGCGATGGCGTTCGCACCGGCCACCGCGAAGAAATCCTATCGAGCGACCGCGCCATTGAAAGCTGGAAGGCGGGAGCGCCGCAAGCTGGCCATTTGGGGGAGTGGCCGCACGGCTCATCGACGCGTCGATCCACGTCGCGCCGTGCCCTAGCCCATTCGGGAGAGGCCCGGGAAGCGCCGCTTGGGCGATTCAACGCCGGGGGCGAATCGCGCCCAATGACGGCACGGTCGCGATGACCGGGCGAGGCGTCCTCTTGATCGGAAAAGGAGTTGCAATGAGCGGCATGCTCCGTCGCGTGGCCTGCGGCCTGACCGGCGCCCTGCTCGGGCTCGCGCAGGGGCTGGGCCTCTACCTCGTGAGCTCCAACCTCGCGAACATCCAGGGCTCGATCGGCGCGACGGCGGCCGAGGCGAGCTGGCTCACGACGGCGTATTTCGCGACGGCGCTGTCGTCCACGCTGCTGCTCGTCAAGGTGCGGCTGCACTTCGGGCTCGGCCGGTTCGCGACCGTCGGCCTGCTGTGCTTCATCGCCGCGGGCGCCTTGCATCTCGCGACGGGCACGGTGTCGACCGCGGTGCTCGCGCGGGCGTTGCTCGGCACGGTCGCGCCGGTGACGAGCACGCTGTGCGTGCTGTACCTCGTCGAGTCCTGCTCGCCGCAGCGGCCGGTGGTCGGCCTGTTGCTGGGCTTCTGCTTCCTGCAGCTCGGGCTGCCGCTGTCGCGCGTGATCTCGACCGACCTGCTCGAGCTGCACCAGTGGCATGGGCTCTTCCTGGTCGATGTCGCGCTCGCGCTCGTGAGCCTCGCGGCGATCCACGTCGTGCGGCTGCCCGCGCCGCCTCCTCAGGCGTCGTTCAGCCGCGGCGACCTGGTCGCGTTCCCGCTGTACGCGTCGGGGCTCGCGCTGCTGTGCGTTGCCGTCTCGCAAGGCCGGCTCTACTGGTGGACGGACACGGCGTGGATCGGCGAATGCCTGGCGGGCGCGATCGCCTGCATCGGCGCGTACGTGGCAGTCGACCTCGGTCGCGCGAAGCCGCTGGTCGACCTGCGCTGGCTCGCGCGGCCGTACATGATCCGCTTCGTCGTGGCGGTGCTGCTGTTCCGCCTCGTGCTGTCCGAGCAGACGGTGGGCATCGTCGGCCTGATGACGGTGCTCGGGCAAAACAACGAGCAGATGGAGCGCCTGTTCGCCATCGCGACCGCCGCGACCTTCCTCGGCTTCGTCGCATCGATCGCGATCGCGGCGAAGCAGGGCACGCGCTTGCTGGGGCTCGTCGCGGTGACGCTGGTCATCGTCGGCGCCAGCATCGATTCGACGGCGACGTCGCTCACGCGCCCCGAGCAGCTCTACGCGACGCAGGCGCTGCTGGCCGCCGGGCTCGCGACCTTCTTCTCGGGCGCGGTGCTGCTCGGCTTCGGCCCGGTGATCGCCGACGGCAGCCGCAACCTCGTCAGCTTCCTCGCGGCCTTCACGCTCGCGCAGTACCTCGGCAGCCTGCTCGGCACGGCGTGGGTGACCACGCTCGTCGCGCAGCGCCAGCAACTGCACTACGCGGCGCTCGCGCAGCACATCACGTACGGCGACCCGCTCGTCGCGACGCGCATCGCGCAACTCGCCGGCGGCGTCGCGCGCGTCGTGGGCGATGCCGCTGCGCGCTCGAACCAGGGCGTCGCGCTGCTGGTGCAGCAGGTCACGCGCGAATCGTTCGTGCTCGCGTACGACGACGTCTTCCTGCGCATCGCCGAGATCGGCGGCGCGATGTTCGCATGGCTGGCCGTGGTCGCGTGGCGCGCGTCGCGCCGTGCCGCGGCCGCCGCGCCGACCCCCGCCGCCGCGCCGGCCTGACGCCGTTTCGCGACTCCCTTTCCCGATGACCACCGACCGAATGACCTCTCCCCGCACGCTCGCCGCCGTCGCCGTTGTCGCCCTCGCGGGCATCCTCGTGGTGCTCTACGCCTGGGAGCTGCCGCCGTTCCGCAGCGCGGTGCAGACGACCGAGGACGCCTACGTCCGCGGCAGCATCACCATCATCGCGCCCAAGGTCGACGGCTACGTCGCGCAGGTGCTGGTGAAGGACTTCGACAGCGTCGCGGCCGGCCAGGTGCTCGTGCGGCTCGACGACGCCAACTACCAGCAGAAGCTCGAGCAGGCGCGCGCGACGCTCGCCGCGCAGGAAGCCAACCTCGCGAACTTCGTGCAGTCGAAGCGGGCGCGCGAAGCCGGCGTGCAGAGCGGCGAGGCGGCCATCGCGACCGCGGACGCCCAGCGCATCAACAGCGACGCGCAGCTCGCGCGCACGATCGCGGACGAGCGTCGCGTCGACGCACTGGTTGCCGACGGCTCGATCTCGGTGCGCGAGCGCGACCAGACGCAAGGCCTGCTGCGCCAGGCCGAGGCCGTGCAGAAGCAGGCGCAGGCCGCGGCGTTGCAGGCGCGCGCGGGCCTCGCGGTGGCGCGGCAGGATCTCGAGGCGGTCATCGTCAACCGGCGCGTGATCGAGGCCAACGTGGCGTCGGCGCGCGCGGCCGTGCGGCTGGCCGAGATCGACCTCGAGCACACCAACGTGCGCGCACCGCAGGCCGGGCGCGTGGGCGAGATCGGCGTCAAGCTGGGGCAGTACGCGACGCCCGGCTCGCAGCTGATGGCGCTGGTGCCCGCGACCGTCTGGGTCATCGCGAACTTCAAGGAGGCGCAGACGGCACGCATGGCCACGGGGCAGCCCGCGTCGGTGCGGGTCGACGCGCTCGGCGACGAGGAGCTGCATGGCCACGTCGAGAGCCTCGCGCCCGCGACGGGCTCCGAGTTCAGCGTCATCCGCGCGGACAACGCGACCGGCAACTTCACGAAGATCCCGCAGCGGCTGCCGGTGCGCATCGTGCTGGACGTGCCCGCCGCCGACGCCGGCCGGCTGCGGCCCGGGCTGTCGGTCATCGCGCACGTCGACACGAGCAGGGCCGGGTCGTGACGCGATGCCTCGCCTTCGCGATGACCGCTGTGGCGCTGCTGCTCGCGGCGTGCGCGACGCCGCCGCCGGCGCCATCGAGCACGCTGGACCTGCCGGCGGCGTGGCAGGGCGTGTCCGGCGCGCTGCCGGTCGTGTCCGAGTGGTGGCGCGGCTTCCAGGATCCGGTGCTCGACACGCTGGTCGCCGAGGCGCTGCAGAACAACCTCGACCTGCGCCTCGCGGCCGCGCGGCTCGCGGAGTCGCACGCGATGACCGCGGCGGAGCGCGGCGCGGAGCTGCCGTCGATCGCGGTGGCCGAGGGCGGCAACCGCTCGCGTGCGGTCAGCGACGTCACGCTGAAGCCGTACATCTCGAACAACCAGGAGCTCGAGGTCCTCGCGTCGTACGAGGTCGACCTGTGGGGGCGCGTGCACGACCTGTCGGTGGCGGCACGCCGCAGCGAGGACGCCGTGCGGCAGGCGCGCGACGCCGTGGCGCTGAGCGTGGCGGCGAGCGTCGCGAGCGGCTACGTCGGCTTGCGAGCGATCGATGCGCAGCTCGAGCTCGCGCGCCGCACGGCGACCTCGCGCGAGCGCTCGTTCGTGATCACGCGCGCACGCCAGAAGACGGGCTACGGCGCGGCGCTGGAGAGCGCGCAGGCCGAGGCCGAGTGGCGCGCCACGACGCAGGCGATCCCGCAGCTCGAGCTCGCGCAGAAGCGCCAGGAGCAGGCGCTGATGGTGCTGCTCGGGCGCACGCACGGCGGCGTCGCGCGCGGGCGGCCGCTGCTGG
>JASLEM010000066.1 GCA_030151165.1 Burkholderiaceae bacterium | reverse complement strand
TTGGCGACCTGCGGCGCGGGCAGCGGCGGCGGCGGGATCGTCGCGTCGGCGCGCCGATCGAACGGCACCGGACGCGCGGGATCGTCGCGGCCGCGGGTGGCGCCGAGGACATCGTGCTTCTCGCGGAAGGTCGCGACGCCGATCACGCCGACGTCGCCGGGCCGGCCGGTGCGGGCCGCGTACGAGTCGGCGAGGCTCGTGAACTCGAACGCGGCGACCTCGCTGTGCGACTTGCGCCAGCCGGTGAGCGACGCGCTCTGGTACGGCTCGAGCACGTAGCCGTCCTGGTCGACGGCGGCGGTCTCGCCGGTCATGATGTTCACGCCGTCGATCGCGACGACCACCATCACGCGCTCGCCGCTGCGGTTGGCGACGTTGACCGCGTAGCGCGCGCCCGGCCGGCCGGCGACGACGGGGCGGCCGTGGTCGCGCCAGACGTGCAGCGGCTGGCCGGTGTCGCGGTCGACGATGTCGACCTGCACCAGCCGCCCCTGCGCGAACGCCGGCGGTGCGCAGCCGGCGCCCAGCAGCGAGAGGCCGAGGCCGATCGAGAGCAGGTGGCGGCGGTGAAAACGTGGCGGGGCGGCGGTGTCTGAGTCGCGGTTCGAGGCCATCACGGTTCCTTTCGGTGGGGCGATGGCGGTTGAACGGACGGCGCGGCGAAACGGGGTGAAAGCGGGTGAAGATCGTCGCGGTCAGGCCCTGCGTCGCCGGGCGGGCTTCGCGACCGGCGCCTCGGCGAGCAACGGCGCCGCCATCCGCCGCAGCAGCGCGCCGGCATCGAGCCTGCGCAGCGCCGCGGCCTGCGTGCCGCTCAACGGCAGGCCGGTGAGCGCGCCGTCGATCGCCAGGTTGGCCACGCCGTGGGAGAGGCTCCAGCCGGCCAGCGCGATGTCGAGCCCGCGCCCGGGCGCATGGGCGGTCGCCGCGTCGAGCAGCACGCCGAACGCGCGATCCGCGGCCCGCTTCAGGCCCGGGTGCGCCGCCTTGTTCAGCAGCGTCGGGCCGAACATCAGCCGGAACTGCGCCGGGTGCGCGAGCGCCACGTCGACGTAGGCCTCGCCGATGTCCAGCAGCGCGTCGGCGCTGGAGCGGGCGCGGCGCGCGGCACGCTCGAGCGCGTCGCCCAGTCGCACGAACGCCAGCTCGGCGACGCCGGCGAGGAGCTCGTCGATGCCCGCGAAGTGGTGGTACGGCGCGGCGTGCGAGACGCCCGCCGCCTTCGCGAGCTCGCGCAGCGTCAGCGTGGCGGCGCCGTGCTCGTCGAGCCACGCCGCCGCGGTGGCGAGCAGCGTGGCGCGCAGGTCGCCGTGGTGGTACGGACGCGGCGTGGGCCGGCGCGCGGCGCGCGCGCGTGACGCGGCGGCGGGGGCGGATTTCGAAACGGGCTTGGACGACGGCATGGCGCCATCTTGACACGAGAAGGATCCGCGCTCACGATGCGCTCATCTTGACGCTGTCAAGTTCGACCGACCGGAGCCGCGGCATGTACCACGCCATCGTCCGCCACCAGCTGCGCCGCGCGTTCGCCGACATCAACGCCGGGCGCTACGACGGCGTCGTCGCGCAGTTCGCGCCGGTGCATCGTCACGCGATGGCGGGCCGCCATGCGCTGGCCGGCGATCGGCGCAGCCTGGCGTCGACGGCGCGCTGGTACGAACGGCTGCAGCGCGTGCTGCCGGGCCTCGCGTTCGACATCCGCGACGTCGTCGTCGGCGGCATGCCGTGGCGCACGACCGCACTCGTGAGCTGGGACGACCGCTTCACGCTGCCGGACGGCACGCCCGGCTCGAACACCGGCGTGCACGAGTTCGAGCTGCGCTGGGGCCGTGTGCACTCGCTCGTGATCCATTGCGACACCGACCGGCTCCAGCGCTATTGCGAGCGCATCGCCGCATGCGGCGTCGCGGAAGCCGTGGCCGCGCCGATCACCGACGTCCCGTGACACGGCGACGACGAAGCCTGTAGCGATGATCCGCGAAGGGTCGGATCCGGCGGGTTTCATCGCGGTTACGGCAACCCTGGCAAGATCCTTTCCCCCCGGCGAAGGTGCCGGTCGAGACAAGGAATCGCCATGGAAAAGAACACCGCCGCCCTCTCTCCCGCCGAGGAGGCGCTGCGCGACGCCGCGCTCGAATACCACCGGGCGCCGACGCGCGGCAAGATCTCCGTCACGCCGACCAAGCCGCTGTCGAACCAGCGCGACCTGTCGCTCGCCTACTCGCCCGGCGTCGCCTACGCGTGCCTCGCGATCGAGGCCGACCCGGCGAAGGCGCACGACTACACCTCGCGCGGCAACCTCGTGGGCGTCGTCACCAACGGCACCGCGGTGCTGGGCCTGGGCGACATCGGCCCGCTCGCCGGCAAGCCGGTGATGGAAGGCAAGGGCTGCCTGTTCCAGAAGTTCGCCGGGATCGACGTGTTCGACATCGAGCTCGCCGAGCGCGACCCCGACAAGCTCGTCGACATCATCGCCGCGCTCGAGCCTACGCTCGGCGGCGTGAACCTCGAGGACATCAAGGCGCCCGAGTGCTTCTACATCGAGAAGAAGCTGCGCGAGCGCATGAACATCCCCGTCTTCCACGACGACCAGCACGGCACCGCCATCATCTCGGCGGCGGCGCTGATCAACGGGCTCGAGCTCACCGGCAAGAAGATCGGCGAGATCAGGATGGCGGTGTCGGGCGCGGGCGCCGCGGCGATCGCCTGCCTCGACCTGATGGTGGAGCTCGGGCTGAACCGCGACAACGTCTACGTCTGCGACTCGAAGGGCGTGATCCACGACCGCCGCGAGGACAGGCTCGACGAGTCGAAGAAGCGCTACCAGAAGGTCACCAGCGCGCGCACGCTGGCCGACGTGATGGACGGCGCCGACGTCGTGCTGGGATGCTCCGCGGCGGGCGCGATCACGGCCGACATGGTCGTCTCGATGGCGCCGAAGCCCATCATCCTCGCGCTCGCGAACCCCGAGCCGGAGATCCGGCCCGAGCTCGCGAAACAGGTGCGCCCGGACTGCATCGTCGCCACGGGCCGGTCGGACTATCCGAACCAGGTCAACAACGTGCTGTGCTTCCCGTACATCTTCCGCGGCGCGCTCGATTGCGGCGCGACGCGCATCACCGAGGCGATGAAGGTCGCCTGCGTGCAGCAGATCGCCGACCTCGCGAAGGCGGAGGTCTCGGGCGAGGTCGCGGCGGCCTACGCGGGCCGCGAGCTGCGCTTCGGGCCCGACTACCTGATCCCGACGCCGTTCGACTCGCGCCTGATCCTGCGCATCGCGCCGGCGGTCGCGAAGGCGGCCGAGGCGTCGGGGGTCGCGACGCGGCCGATCCGGGACATGGACGGCTACATCGAGTCGCTGAGCCGCTTCGTCTCGCACACCGGCATGCTGATGCGACCGCTGTTCAGCGCCGCGCGCCAGGCGCCCAAGCGCGTCGCGTACGCGGAAGGCGAGGACGAACGCGTGCTGCGCGCCGTGCAGATCGCGCTCGACGAGAAGCTCGTGCGGCCGATCCTCGTCGGCCGGCCCGCGGTCATCGCGTCGCGCATCGAGCGCGCGGGCCTGCGGCTGGAGGCGGGGCGCGACTTCGAGGTCGTCAACCCCGAGGACGACACCCGCTTCCGCCAATACTGGGAGACGTATCACCGCCTCAACGCGCGCGACGGCGTCACGCCCGAGATGGCCAAGGCCACGGTGCGGCGCTCCAACACGACGATCGCCGCGCTGATGGTGCACCTCGGCGACGCCGACGCGCTGCTGTGCGGGCTCGTGGGCCGCTTCGACGGCCACTTCGCGCACCTGCGCGAGGTCATCGGCCAGCGGCCCGGCTCGCACGGCTTCGCCACGGTGAACGCGCTGCTGCTGGACAAGCACACGCTCTTCATCGCCGACACCTCCGTCAACGACGACCCGAGCGCCGAGCAGCTGGCGGACATCGCGGCGATGTCGGTGGAGGAGGTGCGCCGCTTCGGCCTCGTGCCGCAGGTCGCGTTCCTGTCGCACTCGATGTTCGGCAGCAGCCAGCGGCCGTCCGCGAAGAAGATGCGCGCGGCGCGCGACCTCTTCGTGCAGCGCATGCCCGACGTCGCGGCCGACGGCGAGCTGCAGGGCGACGCGGCGTTCAGCCCCGAGCTGCGCCAGGCGCTGCTGCCCGACTCGACGCTGCAGGGCGCGGCCAACGTGCTGGTCTGCCCGAACCTCGACGCCGCCAACATCCTGTTCAACGTGCTGAAGATGACCGGCGGCCATGGCGTGACGATCGGCCCGATCCTGCTCGGGGCGAACGCGCCGGTGCACGTGCTGACGCCGTCTTCGACCGTGCGGCGCATCGTCAACATGACCGCGCTGGCGGTGGCGCATGCCGGATCGGCCGGGCGCTGATCCAGCTCTGCTAGCAATATCCCGCATCGCGTTACCCCGGAGCGGGTAACTCCTGACGCAGCCTCCGGGCTGCGTTTTCATTTGCGCGGCGCATAACCATATGCATTCGGTCCGGATCCCCGCGTCTAATCCGGATGCAAGGGATTTTCCCTAACCGATTATTGATTTGATTCAACATTGAAGTAATTTCGCGGCGCCGCACCAATTAATAGATCGTTAATTCAGACGGTCACAAAGGTGCAGTTGGATACAACTCTTTCAACGAGCTGAAGCTCCTATTGGAGTACGCACCAACTTCAATTAATCGCACGGTCGAGGTGCAAACAATGCACCGCATTACCCCTCGGGTTCGACCTGATACCGAGACCAATGCGCGGGAACAGAATCAGCGCCTGCATCTCGGCCTCCCCCCGGAATTGGCACCCCCGATTCCGGTGACCGCGGTGCATCCACGAGCAGCACCGACAAAATCGAATTGCCGCTCCCATAGCAAAAATTCACGTCATCGATTGCGTGAACTGACCCATCGATTAGGAGAAGAGTTCCATGAAGAATTCAGGACAAGCTTCGAGCCGCCAGGCTCTTTCCGGCGGCAAGATGAAACTGCTGTCTGCGCTCGTGCTCGGCGCCATCGCCATTTCCGCACAGGCCGCCACGTCCGAAGCATGGGTCGCCACCGCGACCAAGGCGCACGACCCGCGTGCCGCCGTCCACGTCGGCCCGATGCGCGCCGGCGACCAGGTCCAGATCGTCGTGTCCCTGAAGCTGCGCAACAAGGCGCAACTCGACACGCTGACCTCCGCCCTGATGGCCGGCAAGCCCGGCGTCAAGCCGCTGACCGCCGATGAATTCCTGGCCGCTCACGCTCCGACCGCCGCGCAAGCCGACGCCGTCGTCTCGTACCTGCGCCAGCACGGCTTCGTCGACATCGAAGTCGCCCCGAACCGCCTGCTGATCAGCGCCAAGGGCGGCGCCGGCTCGGTCAAGGACGCCTTCAAGGCCGAACTGCACCAGTACAACGTCAACGGCCGCAGCGCCTACGCCAACGTCACCGACGCCCTGGTGCCCGCGCACCTGTCGGACAGCGTCCTCGGCGTGATGGGCCTGCAGACCGTCCACCTGGCGCACGTCCACGCCAAGCGCCTGTCGTCGTCGGTGCAGGCCTCGTCCACGCAGGCCGTGACGCCGCAGGCCGTCAGCGCCATCAGCATCCCGAACTTCCCGGCGATCTACGGCGCGTCCAGCATGCCGAGCGCCACCACCGCCACGATCGGCATCATCACGTCGGGCGCGGTCTCGCAGACCATCACCGACCTGAAGAGCTTCGCGTCGAGCGCCGGCTACCCGGTTCCGCCGGTCACCACGACCGTCGTCGGCACCGCCAGCAGCGACACGTCGGGCGAAGACGAATGGAACATGGACTCGCAGAGCTCGCTGGCGGCAGCCGGCGGCACGATCAAGTCCATGATCCTGTACAACGTCAACGACCTGTCGGACGCCAACCTCTCGCTCGGCTACAACAAGGCCGTGACCGACAAGAAGGCGCAGGTCATCAACGTGTCGCTGGGCGGCTGCGAATCGGACGAAGGTTCGGTCGAAGCGTCGCAGGACCAGATCTTCCAGACCGCCGTGTCGCAAGGCCAGACGTTCTCGGTGTCGTCGGGTGACTCCGGCGCCTACGAGTGCGGCGCCTCGGCCGGCAAGGCCCAGAGCTATCCCGCGGTCTCGCCGTACGTGATCGCCGTCGGCGGCACGACGCTGTCGACGACCAATGGCAACACCTGGGCCGGTGAAACGGTGTGGTCGTGCACCAGCGCCTCGAGCTGCCAGCAGTCGTCCTCCGGCGGCGCCGGCGGCGGCCCGTCGCTGACGGAAAACGCCCCCAGCTGGCAGACCGCCGCGGGCGTGCTCGGCTCGTCCACCAAGCGCGGCGTGCCGGACATCTCCTTCGACGCCTCGCCCAGCTCCGGCGCGCTCGTGCTGCTGAACGGCTCGAACGAGCAGATCGGCGGCACCTCGCTGGCCGCTCCGCTGTTCGCCGGCTTCTACGCCCGGATCCAGGCCGCCCACGGCCTGACCGCCCCGTTCCCGGCGCAGACGCTGTACCAGGGCGCCGCGGCGAACCCGTCGTGGTTCCATGACGTGACCTCGGGCAACCAGGGCTACGCGGCCGCCACGGGCTGGGACTACGCGTCGGGCTACGGCTCGCTGCAGGTCGCCAATTTCTCGGCCGCCTTCGGCAGCAGCGGCGGCGGCGGCACGACCACCCCGACGGCCAACTTCAGCGACACCGTCTCGGGTCTGACCGCCACCTTCACCGACGCCTCGTCGGACGTCGGCGGCACGATCAGCTCGTACGCGTGGAACTTCGGCGACGGCACGACCTCGACGGTCAAGAGCCCGGTCAAGACGTACTCGGCGGCCGGCACGTACACCGTGACGGAAACCGTGACGGACAGCGGCGGCAAGACGGCGTCGAAGTCGGCCTCGGTGACGGTCGCGTCGTCCGGCGGTGGCGGCGGCTCGACCAACGTCGTCAACAACGGCGGCTTCGAGTCCGGCTCGACCGGCTGGACGGCCAGCTCGGGCGTGATCTGCACCAACAGCGGCTGCAGCGGCGAAACGGCGCACGCCGGCACGGGCTTCGCCTGGCTGGACGGCTACGGCTCGACGCACACCGACACGCTGTCGCAGTCGATCACGATCCCGGCCGGCAAGACGTCCGCCTCGCTGACCTTCTACGTCCACATCGACACGAAGGAAACCGGCACGACGGCGTACGACAAGCTGACGGTCGCCGCCACCAGCGGCAGCACGACCACGACGCTCGCGACGTATTCCAACGCCAACGCGGCGGCCGGCTACGTGCTGAAGACCATCAGCCTGAACGCGTACATCGGCAAGACGATCACGCTGAAGTTCACCGGCACGGAAGACTCGTCGCTGGCGACCTCCTTCGTCCTGGACGACGTGGCGGTGACGGTGCAGTAAGCAGCTCTTCACCGCGGGGCACGGCCTGCCGGCCGGCCCCGCGACGAGGAAACCAGGGCCGATCGGGCAACCGACCGGCCCTTTTTTCGTCCGTGCGACCCGGGCGCAGCCGCGCCGGCGTGTCGGCGAAGCGACAAATCGACGCGCCAACGGCCGCCGCGCGGCGCATCCCCCTAACTTGACTAGACAGGAATAGCCACCCTGCGCCACCTGACTAGACAAGAACACGCCCGATCCGGGCCACCTGGCTAGACAACCGGCGCCGTGCGCCCGCTCGCGGGGCACGCGACAGGGTCATTCCTGGTGCATCGCGGTTCACATGCTGGCGTCGCGTTGGCCGCCGGCAACGGGCGGCCCGGGCCTGACGCAACGGAAGCGGTCGGTGTGCGTTCACTCCGACATCGCCGGCACCGTGGAATATCCCGACATCCCGCATACCCGGTGCCGTATCCGATGAAATCGGCGTGCCCGCCAGCTCGCCGGTCGGCGCGAAGCTGTAACAAGCCGGCGGCGTTTCAGGCCGCGGTCGCGCGCCCGGCGTTGGCCTGGATCAGGTCGACGATGCGGCCCAGCAGGGCCTGCGGCAGGTCGTGGCCCATGCCCTCGATGAAATCGCCCGTGGCGCCGGGGATGCGCCGATGCAGGTCGTGCCCGTTCGCGACCGGGATCAGCGGGTCGTCGACGCCGTGGATGACCTGCGTCGGCGCCTGGATGCGCGCCAGCAGCGGCGTGCGGTCGCCGTCGGCCGCGATGGCCAGCAGCTGGCGCGCCGAGCCGGCGGGCCGGAACGCCCGCGCGATGCTGGCCGCGACGCGCTCGCGCATCACCACCGGGTCGGGCCGGAAGGCCGGGCTGCCGATCGTCGTGAAGACGTTCACCGAGTGGTCGACCAGCGTGTCCATCGCGCCGCTCGCCGGCCGCGACAGCAGCGCGCGCCGCGCCCGCGCGGTCGGCCCGGGCAGGCGGCGCGAGCCGGTGGTGGTCATGATCAGCGTGAGGCTGGCCACGCGCCCGGGGTGCCGCGCGGCGAGGTGCTGCGCGATCATGCCGCCGAGCGAGGCGCCGCAGACGTGCGCGCGTTCGATGCCGAGGGCGTCCAGCACGCCACGCGCGTCCTCGGCCATGTCGGCGACGCCGTACGGCGCACGCACCGGCAGCCGCAGGAAGTGGCGCAGCGCGGCGAGCGCGATGCTGGGCACGCCGGCGGACTCGAAGCCGTCGCTCAGGCCGACGTCGCGGTTGTCGTAGCGGATCACGCGGAAGCCGCGTTCCAGCAGCAGAGTGACGAACTCGTCGGGCCAGCCCGTGAGCTGCATGCCCAGGCCCATCACGAGCAGCAGCGGCGGCGCGTCGCGCGGGCCGAGATCCTCGACCTCGAGCTGCAAGCCGTTGGCGGTGACGCGCATCGGGTCAGGCGCGGGTCAGGCGCATGCGCCGACCTTGAAGAACCAGCGCCGCATGCCGCTCGCGTCGAACGGCTGCCAGTGCGCCGGATCCTGCGCGAGGCGGTCGACGATCGCGACCATCGCCAACGGGTTCAGGCCGAGGCCGATGTGGCTCGCGTGCACCTCGACGTTCTCGCAGCGCGCGCCGCTCGGGTTGAGGCTGCATTGCCACGCGACGATGCCGTCGGTGCGCGAGTAGATGGACGTCGTCGGCACCGGCGGCGGCTCGCGCAGCGCGGCCTGCATCGCGGCGTCGGGCTCGGGGTGGCCGCTCACGCGCTCGAACAGCCACCACGCGTTGGTGGCCTGCGGCGGGCCGGAGAACGGCGAGCCGAGCGTGATGACGCAGCGCACGAGCTCGGGCATCTCCTTGGCGAGCTCGCGCGCGTAGACGCCGCCGAGGCTCCATCCGAGCAGGCTGACGGGCTGGCCGTCGATCGCGTGCAGCTCGCGCACGCGGGCGCGCGCCGACTCGAGCACGCCCTCGCGCGGGCCCAGGTTGAGGCCTTGGTTCCACGGCTCGGCGGTGTAGCCGCGATCGCGCAGGAAGGTGCGCATCGGCAGCGTGGTGAGATCGTTCGCGGCGAGGCCGGGGAACACGAGCACGCGATGGCCGTCGCCCTTGGGCAGCTTGCGCAGCCATGGCGCGGCGACGATGCTGGCCGCGAACTCCCACGGCGCGCGGCCCTCGAGCGTGAGCAGCAGCGCGCCGGGCGCGCGCATCGGCTCATCGGGCGCGGCCGCCGCCTTCGCGTCACGCGCGGCGCGCGCGTCGCGGGCGCGGCGCGACGCCGCGGTCTCGGGCATGTCGACGTCGATCACGTCGTCGGAACGGGGTCGGCGGGCAGACGGTCGCTGGGGCACGATGCGGAAGGAAACGGACGGAATGGCTATGGTACCCAGTGTTCGCACTCGACGCCCGACGGGAGGCCTGACGCGCTCGAGCGGCGCGCCAAAACGCGTCCGATCAAGGCGCGAAGCACAGCCGTCGCGGCGCTACGGCGAGCATTCGCAACGCAGAGCGGGCGTGTTTTGGCGTGCCGACCGGGCGCGTCAGAAACTGTTCCACCAGCGAAGGACGCCTTGCGCCGCGGCATGCCCGGTCGCAAAGCATCCGGTCAGCAGGTACCCGCCGGTCGGCGCTTCCCAATCCAGCATCTCGCCGGCGCAGAACAGTCCGGGCGCGGTGATCGACATCAGGTTCTCGTCGAGCGCCTCGAAGCGCACGCCGCCGGCGCTGCTGATCGCCTCGTCGATCGGGCGCGGCGCGGCGAGGGTCAGCGGCAGCGCCTTGAGCGCGGTCGCGAGCGCGTCCGGGTCGTTCAGGTGGTGCGGTAGCAGCAACTCGTGCAGCAGCGCCATCTTCACGCCGCCGATGTTGAGGCGGCTCTTCAGGTGCGTCGACAGGCTGCGCGTGCCGCGCGGTCGGCGCGTCTCGGCGAGCACCTGGTCGCGCGAGTGCTGCGGCAGCAGGTCGAGGCGCAGCATCGCGTGGCCGTTGGCGGCGATGGCGTCGCGCAGGCCGGCGGAGAACGCGTAGACCAGGCTGCCTTCGATGCCCGTCTTCGTGACGACGAACTCGCCCTGCTGGCGATGCGGCACGCCGTGCTCGTCGACGACGGTGATGGCCACCGGCTTCAACGGCTCGCCGGCGTAGCGCTCGCGCAGGTGCGCGCTCCAGCCGTCGCGGCCGGGCGCGGTCGGCGCGACGTCGAAGCCGCAATTCGCCGGCCGCAGCGGGACGATGTCGACACCTTGCGCGCCGAGCGCGGGCACCCAGGCGCCGTCGGAGCCGAGCTTGGGCCAGCTCGCGCCGCCGAGCGCGAGGATCGTCGCGTCGGCCTTGAACTGCACCTCGCGGCCGCCGGCCTCGAAGTGCAGCGGCGCGCTCGACGCCGCGCCGCCGCCCCAACCGAGCCAGCGATGGCGCATGTAGAACTGCACCGGCGTCGCGCCCGTGCCGCCGGCGCGCAGGCGCTGCATCCAGGCGCGCAGCAGCGGCGCGGCCTTCATGTCCTTCGGGAACACGCGGCCGGACGTGCCGACGAAGGTCTCGATGCCCAGCTCGCGCGCCCACGCGCGCACCGCGTCGGGCCCGAAGGCTTCGAGCAATGGCTTCATCGCGCCCGCGCGTTCCGCGTAGCGCGTGACGAAGCCGGGCAGCGACTCGGAATGCGTGAGGTTCAGCCCGCCGATGCCCGCCAGCAGGAACTTGCGGCCGACCGACGGCATCGCGTCGAACACGTGCACCGCCGCGCCCTGCGACTGCAGCACGCTCGCGGCCATCAGGCCGGCGGGGCCGGCGCCGACGATCGCGACGGTGGGCGGCGGGGCGTCCGCGCGGGTGTCGAGATGCGCGTCCGTCATGCCTGCGCCACCAGGAAACGGCGTTCCCACGCGCCGATCTCGGCGAGCCAGCTCTCGAACTCGACTTCCTTGACCGCCGCGTACGCCGTGACGAAGCGCTGGCCGAACAGCCGCGCCGCGACGTCGCCCGCGAGGAAATCCGCGTGCGCCGCGTTGAAGGTGCGGGCGAGCGCGTGTGGCTCCTCGTAGGCGCTGGTCTCGAGCGGCGCGGTGGGCGGCAGCGCGCGCTCGATGCCGTCGAGGCCGGCGGCGAGCGTCGCGGCGATGACGAGGTACGGGTTCGCGTCGGCGCCCGCGACGCGGTTCTCGACGCGCCGCGCGGCCGGGCCGCTCTTCGGGATGCGCAGGCCCGCGGTGCGGTTGTCGTAGCCCCAATGGAAATTCACCGGCGCCTGGCTGCCCTTGACGAAGCGTCGATACGAATTCACGAAGGGTGCGAACAGCAGCATCAGGCTCGGCAGGTTCGCCTGCAGGCCGGCGATGAACTGGCGGAAGACGACGCTCTCGCCGCCATCGGCGTCGCTGAACACGTTGCGGCCGCTCGCGTCGACCACGCTCTGGTGCAGGTGCATCGAGCTGCCCGGCTGGCCGGCGATCGGCTTGGCCATGAAGACGGCGTTCAGGCCGTGCTTCAACGCGATCTCCTTGGCCGCGTACTTGAAGAGGAAGGCCTGGTCGGCGACGACGAGCGGGTCGTCGTGCAGGAGGTTGATCTCGAACTGCGTCAGGCCGACCTCGTGGATCCAGGTGTCGGCGCGGATGCCGAGGGTGTCCAACGCGGTGCGGAACTCGTCCCAGAACGGCGCATGCCCGTTGAGCGTGTCGAGGCTGAACGCCGACTGGCCGGCCTCGCGGCTGCGCCCGCGCATCACGGGCGCCGCGAGCGGCTGCGTCGGGTCGTCGTTGGGCGCGGTCAGGTAGAACTCGATCTCGGGCGCGACCACCGCGCGCAGCCCGCGTCGCTCGTAGCGCGCGAGCACGTCCTTCAGGATCGTGCGGGGCGCGAACTGGCAGGGCGACCCATCGAGCTCGAGGCAGTCGTGGATCGCCATCGCGCGCGGCACCGAGGCCCATGGCGCGGTGCGCAGCGTGGTGTAGTCGGGCACGAGCAGGACGTCGGGATCCTGGTCGGGGAAGATCGGGTCGTACGAGTAGTCGCCCGTCACGCACTGCATCGGGATCGCCTGCGCGATGCGCAGTTCGGCGCCGGCGGCGAACGCGCCGGCGGGCATCAGCTTGCCGCGCGGGTAGCCGGAGACGTCCGGGAACAGGCATTCGACGTCGCGGACGCCGTCGGCGGCGAAGCGCTCGGCGAGGTTCGCGGGGAGGGATTGGCTCATCCCTCCATTAAAACAGGAGCCCGGCGCCCGTGGCGAGCGGCGCGGCATCGAACCGGGCCACGCGTCGCGCCGCAGTTCACGCGCCTGGCGGAGCGGCGGCTCTCCCATCGTGGGGGGACGCGCCGGGGAACGGCCGGTCGTCAGCCCGCTGTCGCATGAACCCGATAAGCTGTGGCCTCCGACGCCCGTCGCCGCCGCAGGACCGCCATGCCCATCGACCGCCCGCCCTTCGAAACGATCGCCCTCGTGCTGCAGGGAGGCGGCGCGCTCGGCGCGTACCAGGCTGGCGTGATGGAAGGCCTCGCCGAGGCCGGCATCGAGCCCGACTGGGTCGCCGGCATCTCGATCGGCGCCATCAACGCGGCGATCATCGCGGGCAACGAGCCGAAGGTGCGGATGGATCGGCTGCGCGAGTTCTGGAAGACGGTGACGCAGCCCGCGCTGTGGCCCGACGCGATGCCCTGGCTCGACGCCAGGATCGAGCCGATGAACGACTGGCGCCGCGAGATCTGGAACAGCCTCAGCGCCTGGCGCGCGCTCACCGAAGGCCAGCGCGGCTTCTTCACGCCGCGGCCGACCACCGCGTGGCTCGGCACGCCATCGCCCGCCACGGCGAGCTTCTACGACACCGCGCCGCTGAAGGCGACGCTGGAGCGCCTCGTCGACTTCGACCGCATCAACGCGGGCGTGACGCGGCTGACGGTGTCGGCGGTCAATGTCGAGACCGGCAACTTCGAGGCGTTCGACAACCAGCACGGCCGCTGGCGCAAGCGCATCCGCGCCGAGCACGTGATGGCCTCGGGTGCGCTGCCGCCCGGTTTCCCGGCGGTGGCGATCGAGGAGCCGGGGCCGATCGAGTCGTCGCGCGACACCGGCGCGAAGCGCCCCGTGCACTATTACTGGGACGGCGGGCTCGTCTCGAACACGCCGCTCGCCCAGGTGCTGGAAGACCATCCGCGGCGCAACACCCTCGCCTTCCAGGTCGACCTGTGGAGCGCGCGCGGCGACGTTCCGACCAACGTGATCGACGCCCAGGAGCGCGTGAAGGACATCCAGTTCTCCAGCCGCACCCGCACCATCACCAACACCCAGGCGCAGGAGCAGCGCCAGCGCCGCCTGCTGCGCGAGATGCTGGAGCTGATCCCGCAGGACGTGCGCGACAAGAGCGCCGCCTGCCGCGCCGCCGCGCACCAGGCCACGGCGCGCTGCGTCAGCGTGATCCAGCTGATCTACCAGGACAAGGAGTGGGACGGCCTCTCCAAGGACTACGAGTTCGGCGCCGTCACGATGCGCAACCACTGGGACAGCGGCCTCGCCGACATCAACGCGACGCTGGAGCATCCGCGCTGGCTCGAATGCCCGGAAGGCGACGACCCGTTCGTGACCCACGACATCCACCGGAGAATGTGAGCCCCACGGTCGCTGGCGCTCCCTGCCCCCGAGGGGGCCGGCCGCGTACGGCCCGGCGAAGCCGGCTCCGTCGCTCCCTTGATTTCTGCGCCGACGCTCTGGCGGCAGCGCCGGCAACAGGTCTAAGATCGGCCTCGTTCCGCCTCCGGAGATTCGGATGAGTCCAGTCAAGATCCTCGTCGCGCAAGGCGGCGGCCCGACCGCGGTGATCAACCAGTCGCTGGTGGGCGCCGTGCTCGAGGCGCGCCGCTTCCCGCAGGTGGCGCGCGTCTACGGCGCGCTGCACGGCGTGCGCGGGATCGTCGACGAGGACTTCGTCGACCTGACGCAGGAGACGGCCCACAACCTCGAGCAGGTGGCGCGCACGCCGGCCTCGGCGCTCGGCTCGACGCGCGACAAGCCCGACCTCAAGTACTGCCAGGACATCCTCGCGGTGCTGCAGGCGCACGGCATCGGCTATTTTTTCTACATCGGCGGCAACGACTCGTCCGACACCGTGCGCATCGTCGCCGACGAGGCCCGCAAGGCCGGCCATCCGCTGCGCTGCATCCACATCCCGAAGACGATCGACAACGACCTCGTCGGCAACGACCACACGCCCGGCTTCCCGTCCGCGGCGCGCTTCGTCGCGCAGGCGTTCGCGGGCGCGAACCTGGACAACAACGCGCTGCCGGGCGTCTACCTCGGCGTCGTGATGGGCCGGCACGCGGGCTTCCTCACGGCCGCGTCGGCCCTCGCGCGCAAGTTCCCGGACGATGGCCCGCACCTCGTCTACGTGCCCGAACGCACCTTCGCGCTGCCGAAGTTCCTCGCCGACGTGAAGGCCGCGCACGAGCGCCACGGCCGTTGCGTGATCGCCGTCTCGGAAGGCATCCACGACGAGACCGGGCTGACGATCGCGGAGAAGCTGTCGAAGAACGTCGAGCGCGACGCGCACGGCAACGTGCAGCTCTCGGGCACCGGGGCGCTGGCCGACCTGCTGTGCGACGAGATCAAGTCGCAGCTGAAGATCAAGCGCGTGCGCGGCGACACCTTCGGCTACCTGCAGCGCTCGTTCCTCGGCTGCGTGTCCGACGTCGACCAGCGCGAGGCCCGCGAGGTCGGCGAGAAGGCCGTGCACTTCGCGATGTGGGGCGACCGCGACGGCTCCGTCGCGATCCGCCGCAGCGGCGACTACGCCGTCGACTACGTGCTGCAGCCGCTCGAGGCCGTGGCCGGCAAGACGCGCACGATGGAGGACGCGCTGATCGCCGACGCGGGCAACGACGTGACCGCTGCATTCCGCGGTTATCTCGCGCCGCTGCTCGGCGCCGACCTGCCCGAGCCGCACCGGCTGCGCGCCCCGGCGGTCGCGAAAGTCCTGAACCGGGGTTGAGGCCGTGAGCGGCAACCCGCCCTTCGCCCACGACGACCGCGAGATCGCCGAGACGATCTTCGCGCTGCTCGCGATCCGCTCGTCGGCCTCCACGATCTGCCCTTCCGAGGTCGCGCGCGCCCTCGCGCACGACGAGGCCGGCTGGCGCTCGCTGATGCCCCGCGTGCGCGAGATCACGGCCCACCTCGCCAACGAGGGCCGCGTCCGCGTGACGAGCCAGGGCGAGCCGATCGACGCGCTGGCCGCGCACGGCCCGATCCGCATCGGCCGCGTCGAGGGGGCGCTGTACCGCGTGAATCCGCGGACGGAGTGAGGGCGCTGCCGCTCGCGCGACGCGCTCAGTCCACGCGCTCCGGCGCCTCCGGGTAGCGCGGCGCCGACGGCGCGTACGACCACAACGCGCGCAGCAGCTCGCCCTCGCCCGCCGGTTTCGCGACGAAGCCGTTCATGCCGGCGGCCTGGGCCTGGGCGCGTTCGGCGTCGAGCACGGCGGCGGTGAGCGCGATGATGGGCAGGCGCGCGGTGGCGGGCTGGGCGCGCAGGCGGCGCGTGGCCTCGATGCCGTCGATCTCGGGCATGTGCAGGTCCATCAGCACCGCGTGCAGCGCCGGCATCGCCTGCGAGGCCTGGCGGATGGCCTCGGCGCCGTTGTCGGCCTCGATCACCTCCGCGCCGAGCCGCGACAGCATCGTGCCGACGATCAGCCGGTTGACCGGGTTGTCCTCGGCGAGCAGCACGCGCATGCCGCGCAGCGGCTGCTGCGGCGGCTCGTCGAGGCCGCCGGCGATGGTGCTCATGTCGTCCTCGTCGGCGGCCTGCAGCGGCAGCTCGACCCACACGCAGCTGCCCGAGACGCCGTCGCTGTCCAGGCCGACGTCCCCGCCCATCAGCGTGGCCAGCTCGCGGCAGATCGACAGCCCCAGGCCGCTGCCGCCGAAGCGGCGCGTGGTGGAGCTGTCGGCCTGCGTGAACGGCGTGAAGAGCGTGGCGCGCAGCGCCTCGGGCACGCCGATGCCGCTGTCGCGCACCTCGATGCGCGCGACGCCGCCGCGCCCTGGCAGCAGGCGCATCTCGATGCTGCCGCGGTAGGTGAACTTGAGCGCGTTCGACAGGTAGTTGGACAGGATCTGGCGCACGCGCACCGGGTCGCCGATGACCTCGCGCGGCGCGTCCGGCGCGACCTCGCTGCGCATGTCGAGCCCGCGCTCGCGGCCCATCGGCGAGAAGGTGCGGAACGCGCTCGTCACGACGGCGTGGAGATCGAACGGGATGCGCTCGACCTGCAGGTGGCCGGCCTCGATCTTCGACAGGTCGAGCACGTCCGACACGATGCCCGTCAGCGTCTCGGCCGCGTCGACGAGGTGGGCCAGGTACTCGGCGCGGCGCTCGTCGTCGAGCGCGTCGTCCTGCAGCAGCCGCGCCAGGCCCAGCACGCCGCTGAGCGGGGTGCGGATCTCGTGGCTCATCGTCGCGAGGAAGCTGCTCTTCGCGCGGCTGGCGGCCTCCGCGTCGCGCTTGGCCTCGGCCAGCTCGATCTCGGCGCGGCGGCGCTCGGTGATGTCCTCGATCACCCAGATCGTGCCGGTCTCCTTGCGCCGTTTCGGGTCGACCGCGCGGCCGCGCATGCGGATCAGGATCTTCGTGCCGTCGGAGCGCATCGCCTTGCGCTCGACCTCGATCGTCTCGCCCGCGGCCTGCGCGGCCTCGTGACGCTCGACGAAGGCCTCGAAGCGTTCGCGGTCGCGGAACAGCACGTCGGTCGAGCGCCCTTCGAGCGAGCCGACGGCCAAGCCCATCATGCGTTCGAGCTGCGGATTGACGCGCTCGAGCCGGTGCTCGCGCACGAGGCAGACGCCGACCACCGCGTTGTCGAGGATCGCATCGCCCTCGAGCTTCGCGCGCTCGGTCTCGGTGATGTCGCGCGTCGTCATCACGCAGACGGGTTCGCCGTCCCAGTCGAACGCCGCCGCGGTGATCAGCACGGCGCGGCGCGCACCGTCGCGCGGCCAGATGACGGAGCGGAAATCGCTCACGAGGCCGTTGCGCCGGATCGCCTCGCCGAAGGCCTTCATGTCGTCCTTCTCGCGCCACAGCCCCAGCTCGAAGCCGTTGCGGCCCATCACCTCGCCTTCGGTGAGGCCGGTGAACTGCAGGAAGGCCGGGTTGGCGAGCATCACGCGGCCGTCGAGGGTGCTGGCCACGCAGATCGCGTCGGGGCTCAGGCGCACGAGGCGGTCGAGCATCGCCTGGGAGCGCTGCAGCTCGCGCTGCGCCATCACTTCGGCGGTGGCGTTGCGGGCGACGCCCCACCAGCCCGAGTGGCGGCCCGTGGCGTCGAAGACGGGCTCGCCGC
>JASLEM010000061.1 GCA_030151165.1 Burkholderiaceae bacterium | reverse complement strand
CGCGGCCTGGCTGTATGCGCAGTTCGTGACGTCGAAGTCGGTGTCGCTGAAGAAGTCGATCACCGGCCTCACGTTCATCCGCGACTCGGACATCCACGCCGACTACTTCACCAAGAACGCCAACAAGTACGGCGGCCTGATCGAGTTCTATCGCAGCCCCGCGCGCGTCGCGTGGACGCCGACCGGCAACAACGTCCCCGACTATCCGAAGCTCGCGCAGCTCTGGTGGAAGAACGTCGCCGTCGCGGTCACCGGCGAGAAGACCCCTCAACAGGCGATGGACAACCTGGCCAACGAGATGGACGACGTGATGGGCCGCCTGCAACGCGCCGGCATGGCGCACTGCGCGCCGAAGCTCAATCCGAAGAGCGCGCCGTCGAAGTGGCTCGGCACCAAGGAAGCGCCGTGGGCCAAGGTGGCGAACGAGAAGCCGCAAGGCGAGACGATCGCCTACGACACGCTGCTGAACGCCTGGAAGGCCGGCAAGGTCCGGTAAGCGGGCACGGGCCGGCGGCGCGCCGTTGACCCATCGGCGAAGGGCGTGCGTTCGCCTTTCGCGAGACGCTTGTCTCCAATCCGGGCCGCACCGCTACCGGTTGCGGCGAGTGGCCCGGGCTCCTCGTTCGCCGCGGTGTCGATGCAGGGAGGCTGTGTCGACCTTCCGCGACGGACTTCGCGCCCCGCCGATCCTCGAAGTCGGCGGGGCGTTATTCTTTGCGCCTCATGAAGATCACCTTCCGCTGCGACCCCGCGTTGATCGACCTGCTGCCGCGCCCGGTGCCGGCGCGCGCCGCGCTGCCCGACTGGCTGCGCGCGATGGCGCCGCGCGTGCCGTCGCCCGTGCACGGGCGCGAGATCCGCACGGTCAAGCAATGCCCGCCGTTCGTCGACGCGATGACCCACGGCGTCATGCTCGTGCTGCCGTGCGACGTGACGGTCGAGGCCGGCATGAAGTTCAGCTGGCACTGGCCGCTGCCCGCGCTCGCCGTGCAGGGCCACCCGCGCGCGCCGCTGAGCTTCCACGTGCCCGAGCAGGTCGCCGGCTCGCCGCTCGCCCACGGTGCGCAGGCCGCGATCAAGTTCAACAGCTTCTGGACGATCGAGCTCGAGGACGGCTGGTCGCTGCTCGCCACGCACCCCGCGAACCGCGACGACCTGCCGTTCCGCACCGTCACCGGCCTCGTCGACGCCGATCGCTTCAACGACGTCGGCATCAACTTCCCGGCCGTCTGGCTCGACGCCGATTTCGCCGGCGTGCTGCCCGCCGGCACCCCGATCGCGCAGTGCTGCGTGGTGCCGCGCGAGGCGCCGGCGCTCGTGTTCGAGGCGATGTCGCCCGAGCACGTCGAAGGCTACAACGCGGTCGCCGACCGCATCATGTCCGGCCCCGGTGTGTACCGCAAAGGGTATCGGGACAAGCAAGGACGGGGCTGAACCCATGAGATCTCTCGTCGCCGCCTCGGCGCTCGCCCTCGGTGGCTGCGCCGTCCTCGCCAACGTCACGTCGATCGGCGACGGCGCGTACATGACGGCCGTGCGCAGCAACGACGTCAACGCGCCGGTCGCGCAGGAGCGGGACAAGGCGATGTCGCAGGCCGCCGCGTTCTGCAGCGAGCGTCATGCGACCGTCGACGTGATCAAGCTCGACGCGCCGTCGCCCGCGCCCGGCCAGCCGCCGTCGGCCGAGCTCGACTTCCGCTGCAAGCCCGCGCCGTAGCGCGCGAGCCGGGGATCAGCGCGCGGCCGCGTCGCGTGCGAGCGTCGCGCGCAGCAGCGCCTGCGTCGCGGCGCGGCGATCGCCGCGCCGGCCGTGCGCGTCGCTCAGCTTCATCAGCAGGCCGCGCACGCCGGGACGCAGGCCGACGGCGCGGCCGTAGGCTCGCGCGGCCTCGTCGTCATTGCCGAGCGCGGCGTGGCTGTCGCCGAGCGCTTCCCAGGCGTCGGCGTTGCGCGGCTCGTCGGCGAGCGCCGCGCCGAGCCACGCGATCGCGGCCGGATGCGCGGCGCGCGCCTGGTGCGAGCGGGCGGCCAGCAGGCGCAGGTTGAACACGCGGTTGCCCTGGCGCAGCAGTTGGTCGATCGCCGTGTCCAGCGCCGGCCAGTCGCGACGCATGAACTGCCGCGCGGCCTCCGCGGCGTCCGACAGCGGGCCCTCGCCGAACGCGCGCCGACCCGCGTCGACGACCGCGTCGAACTCCTCGTTCAGGCGGCGTGCCACCAGCAGCCGCGCCAACGCCACGTAGGCGCTCAGCGGCGCGTCCGGTTCGGCGCACAGCAGGCGCAGGATGGCGAGCGCTTCGTCCGCTTCGCCGTCGTCCTGCGCCGCGAGCGCGAGCGCGGCCAGCGTCTGCTGGCGCACTTCGCGGCCCAGCACGCGGAATGCGGCCCAGTCGGTCGACGGGGCGAACGCCATGGCCGCGAGATCGCCGTCGCCCGGCAGGCTCGCGAGGTCGTCGGGGAAGTCGGCCGGCACGACATCGCGCGGTGGTGGTGGCGCGTCGACGTGGCGACGCGGCGCGGCGTCCGCCTCGAAGAACGCGTCGACGGCCGCCGCTTCGGTGCGGCCACTTCTTGCCGCGCCCGCCAGCGCGAGCACCAGGTCGGCGACCTCGCTTCCAGGCAACGGATCGAACATCCGGTCGCGGACGATGCCGCGGCCCGACGCGAGCACGAAGGCGTCGGGCGTGGTGCGCGCCGGCGCGCCCAGGCCGATCACGAGGAAGCGCGCGCCGCGGCCGGCGAGTGCCATGTACCGGCCCACCAGCAGGTCGACGAACTGGTGAAGGCGCTCGCGTGTCGCCTGGCAACCCGCGTCGTCGGGGATCGTCGACAGGAGCTGGTCGGCCTCGGCGAGGAGGGGCAGGTGCACGGCCAGCAGGTCGACCGGCGGCCACGCGGCTTCGTGCGTCTCGGCGTTCGCGAGCGCGTGCGTGCCCCACGCGTGACGCGTGCTCGCGCGCGCGAGGGCCTGCGCGAAGGGCGCGTCGATGCGGCGCCGGCTCTCGCGCGACAGCGCGGACAGGAAGAAGCCCAGGTCGCCAACGGGCAACTCGCCGGCGCGCAGGCGCAGCTCCCGCGCCGTCGCCAGCGCGGATCGCGGGTGGACGCTGGCCGGGTCGAGCGGCCAGGGGCCGGTCGGCGATGCCGGCTCGACCTCCGCGCCTGGCGCGATGCGCAGCAGCCGCTCCCCGGCCAGGCCGCCGGCCAGCGGCCATCCGATGCAGGCGACGTGGCGGCCCGCGTCGCATGCGAGTTGCCAGACCGCCGGCACGCGAATCGACCGGGCGTCGACCGCCCGGCAGAACAATGTCCCGTCGACGCGTTCGAGGGGGTGGAGGACGCCGTGGCGCCGCGGCGAATGCCCCGTGGCCAGCGTCGTCCACAGTGTCTCGCGGCAGGTCGCCGGCGACAGCGCCAGCGGCGCCCACGCCCCGTCCTCGATCAGCTGCGCGAGGTGCGGTGCGAGGCCGCGATCGGCGAGTTGCTGGAGCAGGGTCCAGTCGAGTCCCTCGAGCGCGAGGACGACGACGGGCGTTTCGTCAGACGGCGATCGCATGGAACGTCTCGGTGCGGATCGGCGTTGCCTGGATCTCGCGGGCCATCCGCAACGTGGTGCGCGCGTCGTCGCGGCACTGGAAGCGAAAGCGCTCCACGCCGTGTTCGAAGGCGTTGCGCGCGGCGGCGGACAGCAGCGCGATGGCCGGCGCGCCGCGCGGGTTGGATGGGTGCGAGTACCAGAAATCGAGCGCGGGGACGCCGTCGGCATCGCGCCTGGCGAGGATGAAGCCGGTCACCTGCGCTTCGCGCTCGAGGACGATCGAGAGCGCGGCGGTCGCCGGATCCGCGAGCGTCGCGCGCAGCCGCTGCAGCGCGAACGGCAGGGGTTCGTTGACGGCGGCGCCGTAGGCCGCGGCGACGGCGTCGAGGTCGTCGTGACGGAGCGGGCGGGTGATGTTGGTCGTCGCGCCGTCGATACCCGTGGCCGTATCGTGCCAACGCGGGAACCGCTTCGCGAAAGCCGAGAGGTCGGCGCTCGACTCGAAGCAGAGCCGTTGGCCCGTCGGCACCGCGCCGAGCCCGGCGAGGAAGGCGAGCGCGCCGGGATCGTCGGTCGCGTCGCGGGCGCGCAGGTAGGGCACGGCCCAGTCGCGCGCCGCGTCGGTCAGCGCCCGCACGAGCGCGCGGCCGATGCCCTGGCGCCGATGGCGCTCGTGCACGACAACCTCGCCCGCGAAGCCCGGATGGCGCACGCCGTGGACCAGGCTGGAGAACGCCGCGGCCGCGCAGATGCCGTCGTCGGCTTCCGCGACGAAGACCGCGTCGGCCGGCACCACGGACCGGGCGAGCCAGGGCAGCAGCGCGTGGGCGGCGTAGAGATCGCGCGCGGCGGCGAGCCGGATGGTCGCGCCGCGCGCGGGGTGACCCTCGATCGAGCTCGAGGGCCGGCCCGGATCAGCCACGCGCCGCCTGGCGACGGCGGAACGCGACCAGGCCCAGCGAGCCCGCGGCCAGCAGCAACAGCGACGAGGGTTCCGGAACGGCCGACGCCACCGGCGTGACCTGGCCGGCCTCGATGGCGGCGCCGGTCGTGTCGTAGCCGAAGGCGTCGAGCTTGAACTGGTAGGCGCCATCGAAGGTGTTCGCTTGCGAGGCGTCGAACTCGAGCCAGCCGTAGTCCGTGTGGCGGCCGTCGTCGAATTCGAACGACAGCATCTGGCCGGTGCCGATCGCGGGGTTCGACGTCGACGTGGTGCCGTACACGATCCCCGGCTTGATGGTCACGAATCCGGCCGTGGTCGAGTCGAGCGTCGTGGACGAGCCCGCGGCCATGCCCGGGCCGATCAGCGAACCCGCGGCGACCGTCGAGCCGCCGATCGACACGAGTCCGGTCGAGGTCGCGAACAGGCGCTGGTCGTAGTAGGTGCCGCCCAGGACGTCGGTGCCGGCGAACAGGGTGGTCGAGGCGAAGTCGATCTCGCCGGTCGGCAGTGCGACGGACGTCGCGCCGGGAGCGATGGTCTGGCTCACGATGGCGGCGTCGGCGCCGGCCGAGCCGAGCGCTGCGAGCGTGCCGGCCGCGACGGCCAGGGCGGTGGCGGGGCTGAAATTCCTGTCGGCGTTCTTCATCATGATCCACTCCAGTTGTTCTTGGCCACGCGACGCGCGCGCCTTGTCGAAGCTGCGGCGACCTTCATCGAGATCGCCGACTCCCTTGTGTGGACGCGAATCTAACAGTTGGTTTCAAGTTGTCACCGACGTGTGGGCGCCAATGTCCACGCCTGGCATTCGAGCGTGATTTAGTCGGCACAACTGGACGGCCGTCCAGTATCCATTCATCGATCGGCCGGCCGATGAGCCCGCTGCAGCGGGGCGTGCGCGCCGGGTGCGCGTCGACGCGTCAGGCGTCCATCGACGCGCCGGTTCGCCGCAATTCGTCGCGCAGGTCGTCGAGCCGCAACCACAGCCGGCCGACGTTGGGCGTCGCGAGCGCGTGCGCGATGCGGCCGAAGGTCTCCTCGCGCAGGCGGAACGCGCGCCCGTACGCGCGCAGGGCCTCGTCGAGGCGGCCGCTTTCCTGCAGCACGATGCCGAGGTTGACGAGCGCATCGACGCGATCCGGCTTCAGCTGCAGCACGCGCCGCAGCGCCGCCACGGCGCCGTCCAGGTCGCCGAGATCCTGTCGCACCAGCGAGGCCTTGAACCACGCCTCGGCGTGGTCGGGCACGACGGCGACGGCGCGCTCGAAGGCCTGCGACGCCGCCTCGAGATCGCGCTCGGCGAGCGCCGCATCGCCCGCGACCAGCAGCGTCGGCACGTGGTCGCGCCGCAGCGTCAGGCTCAGCGCGGCGTGCCGGCGCGCCTCGGCGACGCGGCCGGCCTCCAGGTCCATCACCGCGAGCAGTTGGTGCACCGCCGGATGCGGCGCATGCGTCGCGACCGCCTGCTCGCACACGATGCGCGCCCGCTCGCGCTGGCCCGCATTGACGAGGCGGATCGCGAGGTCGATGAGGTCGGTGATGGGGGGCGTGGGCATGGCCGGATTGTCTTCGACCTCGAAGCGGCGTGCGATGACTTCGGCGCGGCGAGCGTCGGTCACGACGACCGCGCGATCAACGCCTTCATCCTTGCCAGCTTCGGCGCCACGATCGGCGTCGTCAGCATCGTGTTGCCGACGGCCATCAGCAGGAGCGCGGTGAAGGTCTCGCTGGTGATGATCTGCTTGTCCAGCAGGATGTTGGCGAAGATGATCATGATCAGCGCCTTGGTCTGCAGCAGCCAGCCGATGACGCTGGCCTCGCCGGGCTGCCACTTCAGGAGGCGGCCTGCGACGTGGAGGCCGATCAGCTTGCCGAGCACCGAGGCCACGAGCAGCACGGCCGCCGCGACGAACACGGCGCTGCCGCCGACGTCCCAGTTCGTGCGCAACCCGGTGCTGAGGAAGAAGACGGGCATGAGCAGCATCAGCACGTGGCGGCGCAGCGCGTCCATCTGCGACTGCTCGAACCAGTCGGGGTCGGTGACCGCGCCCGAGAGGAACGCGCCGACCATGAAGTGCAGCCCGCTCCAGTCCGCGCCGAAGCCGCACAGCGCGAGCCACACGAGGCCGATCGCCCAGCGGTCGTTCTCCGTGACGGCGCGCATCAGCCGGCGGTACAGCCACGTCAGCACGGCGAACGCGAGGAGGAAGGCGAGCTGCTTGCCGACGCGCTGCCAGTCCATCAGGATCAGCGCGAGCACGCCCCAGATGGCGACGTCGTCGAGGCTCGCGTAGCGCAGGATGCGCTGGCCGAGGGGCTCGCGCAGGATCGCGAGCTTGTCCATGAACAGGATCAGGATCGGCAGCGCCGTCACCGCGCAGGCCATGCCCACGCCGACGACGAACTGCCACGTCTGCGCCTTCGGCCCGACCCAGCCCGCCATGCCGCCAATGCCGATGAGCCCCGCCGCCGCGACGCAGCCGAGGACCAGCGGCGTGCCAAGCGCCAACCCCGCGGTCAGCAGGCTCTCGCCGCGATGCGCCCACGCGCGTCGCAGGTCGAGCTCGATGCCCGCGATCCACACGAAGCTCATCACGGCCCAGGTCGCGATGCCGCCCAGCAACTGCACAACCGGCGCGCTGAAGACGAAGCGGTAGGCGTCCGGCGACGCCTTGCCCAGCACGCCCGGCCCCATCAGCACGCCACCGACGATCTGCACGACGACCAGCGGCGCCCAGTAGTCGGTGCGCCCCACGCGCCAGACGAGCCAGGGCACCGAGAAGATGATCGTGATGGCGAGGAGGAAGGTTTCGGTGACGCTCATCGGCGGGCGTGGAGGCGTGGAGGCGTGGAAGCGCGGATGCGGGGACGGGACAGTCTGCCGCAAGGCGTCGCTGGGAAGCATCGCGGACTACCCGCGCCGCCGGGTCCGTCGAACGGCGCTCAGCCCCCGGCCTGCAACGCCTCGATCTGCTCCGTCAACTCGAGCCAGCGCTCCTCGAGCTTCGCGACCTCGGCGCCGACGTGCGCCAGGCGGCGGCCGGCGTCGGCGATCTCGGCGCCGCTCAACTTGCCGGTGGCCATCGAGGCCTCGAGCTCGGCCTTCTCGGCGCCGAGCTTCTCCATGCGCGTGTCGATCTGCTGCAGCTCGACGCGCAGCGGGCGCGTCTGCGCCGCGACCTGGCTGCGGTTCTGCGCGGCCTGCTTGCGGTCGTCGTTGCGCGCGGCGCCGGGCTTGGTGTTCGACACCGGCGCTTTCGGGGTGGTGGCCGCGGGCGAGGCGACGGGCGATGGCGCGGGCGCCGCGTCCTTCGCACCCTTCTTGCCGCTGCCCTTGCCGCCGTCGGCCGGGGCGGGCGGCGGCGTGAGATCCGCGAGGTTGCCGGGCAGCGGCGGCGGCGGGGCGCCGCGTGCGGCGGCGCGCGAGGTGTCGAGCAGCCACTTCTGGTAGTCGTCGAGATCGCCGTCGAACGGCAGCACCTTGCCGTGCGCCACGAGCCAGAACTCGTCGCAGACCTCGCGCAGCAGCGCGCGGTCGTGGCTCACGAGCATCACGGTGCCTTCGAACTCGTTGAGCGCCATGGACAGCGCCTCGCGTGTCGTCAGGTCCAGGTGGTTGGTCGGCTCGTCGAGCAGCAGCAGGTTGGGGCGCTGCCACACGAGCGAGCCCAGCACGAGGCGCGCCTTCTCGCCGCCCGAGAGCGTGCCGATCTGCTGGTGCACCATGTCGCCGACGAAGCGGAACTGGCCGAGGAAGTCGCGCAGCTCCTGCTCGCGCGCCTCGGGGCCGACGGTGCGCGCGAGGCGAACCATGTGCTGCAGCGGCGTGTCGTCGGCATGCACGACGTCCATCTCCTGCTGCGCGAAGTAGCCGATCGACAGCCCCTTGCCTTCGGTGACCTCGCCGCCGAGCGCCGGGTTGCTGCGCGAGATCGTCTTCACCAGCGTCGACTTGCCCTGGCCGTTCGCGCCGAGGATGCCGATGCGCTGGCCCGCGAGCACCGTCTTGTTGATGTTGCGGACGATGACCTTGCGCGTGGGCTCGGTGTCGGGGTCGACCTCGTCCTGCACGAAGTAGCCAACCTCCATGTTCGACATCGCGAGCATCGGGTTGGGCAGGCTCTTCGGTTCCTTGAACTCGAACGAGAAGTCGGCCGACGTCAGCACCGGCGCGATGCGCTCCATGCGCGCGAGCGCCTTGACGCGGCTCTGCGCCTGCTTGGCCTTGCTGGCCTTGGCCTTGAAGCGGTCGATGAAGCGCTGCAGCTGCGCGACCCGCTCCTGCTGGCGCCCGTGCGCGGCGGCCTGTTGCGACATGCGCTCGGCGCGCATCTCCTCGAACGTCGTGTAGTTGCCGCCGTAGCGCGTCAGCGTGCCTTCGTCGAGATGGATCGTGACGCCGGTGATCGCGTCGAGGAACTCGCGGTCGTGGCTGATCATCACGATCGTGCCGACGAAGCGCTGCAGCCAGGCCTCGAGCCAGACGAGCGCGTCGAGGTCCAGGTGGTTGGTCGGTTCGTCGAGCAGCAGCAGGTCGGCCGGGCACATCAGCGCGCGCGCGAGCTGCAGGCGCATGCGCCAGCCGCCCGAGAAGCTGTTGACGGGCTCGTCGCACTGCGCGCTCTTGAAGCCCAGGCCCAGCAGCAGCGCCTGCGCCCGCGAGCGCGCGTCGAAGCCGCCGGCCTCGCCGATCTTCATGTGCGCGTCGGCCATCGCGTGGCCATCTTCCTCGGCCTCGGCGGCCTCGAGCTCCTTCTGCGCGAGCATCAGCGGGATGTCGCCCTCGAGCACGAAGTCGGTGGCCGACTGCTCGGTCTCGGGCATGTTCTGCGCGACCTCGCCGAGGCGCCAGCGCGCCGGGATCTCGAAGTCGCCCTGGTCGGCCTGGAGGCGGCCGGCGAGCAGCGCGAACAGGCTGGACTTGCCCGCGCCGTTGCGCCCCACCAGCCCGACCTTCTCGCCCGGGTTGATGTTGACGTTGACGCCGTCGAGCACGATCTTCGTGCCGCGGCGCAGTTGCAGGTTGCGTAGCGTGATCATTTTTTCAGGAAACCTTCGAGGTCTTGGGCAGACCTTCCTCGAGCATGTTGCGGGTCACCAGGAGCACCGCGTCGTCGGTCAGTTCGGTGGGAAGCCAGACGACTTCGAGGTCGGGGAACGCCGCCTCGAAGTGGTCGCGCTCGTTGCCGATCTCCAGCACCAGCACGGCGTCGGCCGTGAGGTGGCGGCGGATGCCGGCGAAGAGCGCGCGGATGAAGTCCATGCCGTCCGCGCCGCCCGCGAGCGCCATCTCGGGCTCCGCGCGGAACTCGGCCGGCAGCTCGCCCATCGACGTCGCGTTGACGTAGGGCGGGTTGCACAGGATCAGGTCGTAGCGGCGGTCGCGCGGGATCGCGGCGAGGCCGTCGCCCTGGTGCAGCGCGATGCGCGACGCGAGGTCGTGGCGGGCGACGTTCAGCGCGGCGACGGCGAGCGCGTTCTTCGACAGGTCGGCCGCGTCGACCGCGACCTCGGGCCACGCCATCGCGGCCAGCACGGCGAGGCTGCCGTTGCCGGTGCACAGGTCGAGCACGCGCGATTTCTCGGCCGGCAGCCACGGGTCGATCAGGCCTTCGGCCAGTACCTCGGCGATCAGCGAGCGCGGCACGATCACGCGCTCGTCGACGGTGAACGGCACGCCCTGCAGCCAGGCCTCGCCGGTCAGGTAGGCGGCCGGCTTGCGCGTCTCGATGCGGGTCGTGACGAAGGCGTCGAGCGAGGATTCCTCGTCGGGCGTCAGCTCGCGTTCCTCGACGAGGTCGAGCTCGTCGAGCGGCACGCCCAGCTTCCAGAGCACGAGCCAGGCGGCCTCGTCGAACGCGTTCGTGGTGCCGTGCCCAAACGAAACGCCCGCCTCGTCGAGGCGGGCGCTTGCCCGGTGGAGAAAGTCGATCAGCGTCATGGTGGGATGCTTTCCGAAGCCAGCAAGCGCTCCATCGTTCGTTTGTAGATGTTCTTCAGGCGCGGGATCGCGTCGACTGCCACGTGCTCGTCGATCTTGTGGATCGTCGCGTTGACCGGACCGAACTCGACGACCTGCGGGCAGACGCGCGCGATGAAGCGGCCGTCGGACGTGCCGCCGGTGGTCGACAGCTCCGGCACGACCGCGCCGCCGGCGTCGCCCGCGGTCTCGTCGCGGATCGCGCCGACCAGCGCGGCGCTGAGCGTGCCGGGCCGCGTGAGGAAGGGCGAGCCGCCGAGCGTCCAGGTGACGCGGTGCTCGATGTCGTGGCGCGCGAGGATGTCGGCGACGCGCGCCTTCAGCTGCTCGGGCGTCGATTCGGTCGAGAAGCGGAAGTTGAGGTCGATCACCGCCTCGCCGGGGATGACGTTGGTCGCGCCGGTGCCGGCATGGATGTTGGAGATCTGGAAGCTGGTCGGCGGGAAGTGGTCGTTGCCGTCGTCCCAGCGCGTGGCCGCGAGCTCGGCGATCGCCGGCGCGGCCGCGTGGATCGGGTTGCGCGCGAGGTGCGGGTAGGCGACGTGGCCTTGCGTGCCGATCACGCGCAGCTTCGCGGACAGGCTGCCGCGGCGGCCGTTCTTGATCATGTCGCCGAGGCGCTCGACGCAGGTCGGCTCGCCGACGATGCAGCAGTCGAGCCGCTCGCCGCGCCGCTCGAGTTCGTCGACGACGCGCACGGTACCGTCGACCGACGGCCCTTCCTCGTCGCTCGTGAGCAGGAACGCGATCCGGCCCGCGTGGTCGGGATGCGCGGCGACGAATTCCTCCGCGGCGACGACCATCGCCGCCACCGAGGTCTTCATGTCGGCGGTGCCGCGGCCGTACAGCTTGCCGTCGCGGTAGCTCGGCACGAAGGGCGCGCTCGTCCACTGGTCGATCGGGCCGGTGGGCACGACGTCGGTGTGGCCGGCGAGCACGAGCGTCGGGCCGGGGCGCTTGCCGGTGCGCACGGCCCACAGGTTGCTGACGACGCCGTCGGCCGGGCCGAACGGCAGGTGCTCGCAGGCGAAGCCCAGCGGCTCGAGGCGCGCCGCGATCAGCGCCTGGCAGCCGGCGTCGTCCGGCGTCACGGACGCGCGGGTCAGCAGCTGTTCGAGGAGCAGGGTCGTGGCGTCCATGGGCGATGCGGTCGCGTTCAGCCGTGCTTCGAGCGATGCAGGTCCATGCCCGGCAGGCGCTGGCGCGGCGCGACGGGCGGGGCCTCGGGCAGCACGTCGAGCGTGATCTCGGTGAACGACGGGCTGTCCGGCTCGACCTTCGCCGCGGTGATGCGCGAGACCGGCGCCATGTCGTTCTGCAGGCGCCACAACAGGTTGGTCGGCGAGTCGGCGCCGAGCAGGCCTTCCTCCTGCGTCACCAGGCCCAGGTTGATCAGGCGCGCGATGTCCTGCTCGAAGATCTGCGAGCCTTCGGCCAGCGACTTGTCCATCGCCTCGCGCACGCCCTGGATGTCGCCCTGCTCGATCAGCTCGGAGATGAAGCGGCTGTTCAGCAGCACCTCGACCGCCGGCACGCGGCCGCCGGACGTGTTGCGCAGCAGGCGCTGCGAGACGATCGCCTTCAGCGCCGCGGCGAGGTCGCCCAGCAGCGCGGGGCGCGCTTCCGGCGTGTAGAACGACAGGATGCGGCCAAGGGTATGCGAGCTGTTGTTCGCGTGCAGCGTGGCGAGCACGAGGTGGCCCGACAGCGCGTACGAGATAGCCATCGACATCGTCTCGCGATCGCGGATCTCGCCGATCATGATGCAGTCCGGCGCCTGCCGCAGCGCGTTCTTCAGCGCGACCTGCAGCGAGGCGGTGTCGCGGCCGACCTCGCGCTGGTTGATGATCGAGCGCTTGTTGGAGAACAGGAACTCGATCGGCTCCTCGATCGTGAGGATGTGGCCCGACAGCTGCGTGTTGCGCCACTCGATCATCGACGCCAGCGACGTGCTCTTGCCGTTGCC
>JASLEM010000002.1 GCA_030151165.1 Burkholderiaceae bacterium | reverse complement strand
ACACGGTGACCACGCCGGGCGTCCGGGACCGTGGCGCGCGCAGGATCATCTGCGGCGGACCGCGGCTCACGGAACCCGACGCTTGTTTCTATACCGAAGATCACTACAACTCCTTCCATCTGATCCTGAACTGAATCCCCTCGTTCGAAGTCTTGTTCTTTGGTGTGTTTTCTGAGAGGAACGTGGCCATGCTTTTGCAGACCGTCCGTCCCAACATCGTTCAATCGATACGGGCGTATCGGGTCGACGAATTGCTGCTGGCCGCCCAGGAGGCTGGCCAGCACTTTCTGTATGCGAACCTGACCACGGCACAGTCCAAGCAGGACGTGCTGGAGGCGATCGCGCAGTCGTTCCTGTTCCCGGCGCATTTCGGGAAGAACCTCGATGCCCTCTACGACTGCATGACCGACCTGGTCCACAAGTCGGGATCGCAGCCGGGCTTCGTCGTCGTGCTGGAGCAGTTGCCCGACAACCCCCGGTTCGATCGCGAATCGCGCGAGCAGTTGCTCGACGTGTTCCGCGACGCCGCAGACTTCTGGGGGGAACGCAAAATTGCCTTCAGGTGCTTCTATTCTTTTCAGTAGCCCGCTCTCAAGAAAATGGGTCATGGGAGCGGGCGGCGGAAGCGGCCCCAGTCATCGAAAAGCCGGCCCCGAAGGCCAGCAGCAAAGCCAACGCGAATGCCGGTTTCGGCACGAACATGCCGCTGATGAGCAGCGCATTCGACACGGCGATGTGGCTCAACGCGGCCTGATCACCAGGCGGCGCTCCACAAGCGACAAGGGCTCCCGAGGGAGCCCTTTTTCATGCGCGTCATCCGGCGCGGAGTCGCAGGATGACCCACTCCAACTCAGTCGTCGTCGCCCGGATCCATCGGCCCCAGCGCCTGTTCCGACAGCGCCGGCATGGCCAGCGCGATGGCGATGTACTCGTCCACGGGCACCTGCTCGGCGCGGCGCGTGCCGTCGAACTCGCCCGTGTAGCCGTGCTCGGCAAGGAACTTTCCCAGCGTGGCGCGCAGCATCTTGCGGCGCTGCGCGAAGGCGATGCCCACGATGCGGCCCAGCACGGCCGGGTTCACCGCCGCGGGATTCGCGCGCGGGCGCATGCGCACGATGGCGGAGTTCACGCGCGGCGGCGGGTCGAAGGCCTCGGGCGGGACGTCGAACAGGTGCTCGATCTCGTAGCGCCACTGCAGCATCACCGTGAGCCGGCCGAAGGCCTTGCTGCCCGGCTCGGCGGCCATGCGGTCGACCACCTCCTTCTGCAGCATGAACACCTGGTCGACGACCTCGCCCGCGGCGGGCAGCAGGTGGAACAGGATCGGCGAGGAGATGTTGTACGGCAGGTTGCCGACGACGCGGATCGGGCCGCCCAGCCGGGCCGCCAGCGCGGCGAAGTCGACCTTGAGCACGTCCGCCTCGACGACCTCGAGGTCGCCGCGCTTGCGCAGGCGTTCCGCGAGATCGCGGTCGAGCTCGACGACGGTCAGCGCGTCGCACTGCGCGCGCAGCGGGATCGTCATCGCGCCCAGGCCGGGGCCGATCTCGACGAGGCGCTCGCCGGGCTGCGGGTCGATCGCCCTGATGATGCGGTCGATCACGTCGCCGGCCGTCAGGAAGTGCTGGCCGAAGCGCTTGCGCGCGATGTGCGAACCCATCAGGCCTCCCGGGGCGATGCGGACGGCATCAGTTGGACGGGGCGTCCACCGGGGCGTCGCGGTACTCGATGAAGGCCTTGGCGCGCAAGTCGGCCACCCATTCCTTGTAGGCCGGTTCGAACTTCTGTTCCTTGAGCGCGTTGGTGGCCTGCTCGCGCAGCTGCTTCGGGTCGATCACGGTGTCGCGGCGATCGAGCACCTGGATCAGGTGGACGCCGAAGCGCGAGCGCACCGGGCCGGACAGCCCGCCGACCGGCAGCTTGTCCATCGCGGCCTCGAACTCGGGCACGAACGAGCCCGGCGACGACCAGCCGAGATCGCCGCCCTGCTGGTTGCTGCCGTCTTCCGAATACTGGCGCGCGACATCCTCGAAGGTCTTCGCGCCGCTGGCGATCTGCTGGCGGAACTCGAGGATGCGCGCCTGCGCCTGGTCGAGGGTCATCTCGGACGACGGGCGCAGCACGATGTGGCGCACGCGCGTCTGCGTGACCGTCATCCCGGCCTGCTCGCCGCGCGACAGCACCTTCAGGATGTGGAAGCCCGCGCCGCTGCGCACCAGGCCGGACACGCCGCCGACCTTCACGTTGGCCACCGCCTTCACGAACAGGTCGGGGTAGCGATCGGTCGGGCGCGAGCCCATGTCGCCGCCCTTGTCCTTGTTCGTGTCCGAGGACATCTCGCGCGCCACCGTCTCGAACGGCTCGCCGTTGGTCACGCGCGCGAGCGCCTGCTCGGCGCGGCTCTTGAGCTGGTCGGCCTCCGCCGCGGTCGCCTTCTCGGGCACCGGGATCAGGATCTGGGCGATGTCGATCTCGGGCGCGCTCGACTTGTTGCCGCGCAGCTTCGCGATGTAGTCGGCGATCTCGGCGTCGGAGACGCGGATGTGCGAGACGACCTCGCGCTCGCGGATGCGCTCGGTCAGGATCTGGTCGCGGATGCCGTTGCGGAACGTCGTGTAGTCGAGCCCCTGCTGGCGCAGGCGGTCGCGCAGCTGGTCGGTGTTGAGCTTGTTCGACGACGCGATGTTGGCGATCGCGCGGTCGACCTCGGTGTCGTCCACGCGCACGCCCAGGTCGCGCGCGTAGGTGACGATCACGCGCTCCTCGATGAGCGAGTCCAGCGCCTGCTTCTTCAACTCGGCCGCGGTCGGCTGCGGGCCGCCGGCGGCGGCGTCGTCCTCGCGCACCTTGTTGATCCGCTGCGTCACCTCGTTGTTGGTGACGGATTCCTCGTTGACGACCGCGACGATGAAGTCGCCCGGCACGGCCACGACGTGCCCGCGCACCAGCACGGCCTGCGACGCGGGCGCGGCGCCCGGCTTGGCGAACATCAGGGACTTGGAGGGCGCGGACGCCGGCGCCTGAGCGGAGACGGAGGCGGCCACGGACAACATCAGCGTCGCGGCGACCAGGGTCGGGGAATTGAGCTTCAAGCGATCTCTCATTGTGGATTCGGGGTCACGGCCGAGGTGCCGAGGTCGTCGCGCAGGGGCTGGTAACCGGGGACATTGTCTTTCAGAACCCGCGGCGACCCAATTCCGAGCGTCGACAGGCCATTGAGTTCCAATTGCAGCACCAGGTGCGTCGTGCTTTCGTTGCGGCCCGTGGAGGTCCGCTCGACGACCATGCGGCCGATCCAGCAGCCGGCGTCGTACTCGAAGCCGCCGATGGCGTACGTGGAGCGGCGGTCGGTGACGCTGTAGTCCACCCGGCCGACCGCGTACAGCGTGCCGCCGCAGCCGTGGCCGCCGTCGGCGAGCGGATCGCGGTGGTAGACCGGCCACTGCCCGCCCAGCTCGTACTGCTCGCTCGAGCCCTTCGCGAAGCGGTAGGTCAGGCTCAACGACTTGTAGGGCCCCGGGTGATAGCGAGTGCTCACAATGGCACGCTGCGTGCCGCCGGACGACGGGTCGACCTCGACCGTGCCGTCGAAGCTCCAGTGCTCCATCGCCGACGACGAGCCGTAGAGCAGCAGGTCGGAGATCTTGCGCTGGTCGGGCGTGCCGTCGGGCGTGATCGTCTGGTCCTTGAACAGGAAGCGCTGGGCGACGCCCACGCGCAGCAGCTCGCGGCCGTTGACGGCGTCGTTGTAGCGCGTGGTGGCGCCGGCGGTGAGCTGGTTCTCGTCCGAGATGCGGTCGACGCCGGTGAACTGGTTGTCGCTGTAGATCGAGACTTCGTTGAAGTCCTTCGCCGCCGTGTCGTACAGCGGCAGCATGCTCTGGTCGTGGTACGGCGTGAGCACGTACAGCAGGTGCGGCTCGAGCGTCTGCACGAGGTCGCGGCCGAACAGGTTGGCGTTGCGCTCGAAGCTGACGGTGGAGTCCGTGCTGAAGGTCGGGATCCAGCGCGTGACGTCGATGCGGTTGCCGAGCTTGTCGGCATCGGTGTGGTACGACGCGCCGTTCAGCGACAGGCGCGGCACGATGCGGCCCCAGTCGGAGTTGAACTCGCGCGAGACGGCGCCGATGACGTGCGCGCGCGTGCCGCCGACGCGGTCGTCACCCGGCTCCTTGTTCGACAGGTCGAAGCGGTTCGCCTCGGACTCGAAGTCGAAGTGCAGCTTGTCCTCGAGCGTCACGTTGCCGCGCAGGCCGATCTGCGGCGAACGCTGGTACGGCGACAGGATCTCGGCCGCGGTGTCGCCTTCCGTCGGATCCTGCAGCGTCTGGAAGCGCTGCACCCGCGCGTAGGCGTCGACCTCGCCCTGGCCTTCGTCGCCGAACGGCGTGAAGCGGCGCGTGCCGGACAGGTCGGTCGGCAGCAGGCGCTGCGTCAGCGCCGGCATCTGGTTGGGGAAGTCCTTCCAGTACAGGTTGTCCGACACCCGCTGCACGCGCGCGCTGTAGGTCAGCCAGTCGCTGCGGCTGCCTTCGTGCGCCCACTCCAGCGAGCCGCGCGAGAAGCCCGCGACGCGGTCGCCCGGCAGCGTGGTCGCCGTGAACTGGCCGAGGTCGCTCGGCTCGAGGTAGCGCCCCTCGACCGCCAGCTCGGCGCCGCGCTTGGTGATCACCTCGGGGGTGAACGTCGCGTCCAGGTTCGGGTCGATGTTCCAGTAGTACGGGACGCCGAAGCCGAAGCCGCTGCGGGTGCTGAAGTCGGCGGTCGGCGGCAGCCAGCCGGACTTGCGGTCGGCCGTGACCGGGAACGTGAACGACGGCGCCGCGAGGATCGGCACGCCCAGGAAGTGCAGCACGGCGTGCGTGGCCTTGCCTTCGTTGGTGGACGTGTCGATGTCGATGCGCTCGCCGGTGATGATCCAGTCCGGCTGCTGGTTCGGCACGTCGCGCGGGCAGCTCGAATAGTCGGCGACATAGGCCGTCGTGCGCTGCTGGTCGATCAGCTCGATGCGCTGCGCGTGGCCGCCGGCCTTGCGCGCGCCGAGCTCGAACTCGGTGCCCAGCAACGTGCCAGCGGAGCGCGTCAGCTCCAGGTCGACCCGGTCGGCGGTGAACCAGTCGATGCCGCGCGCGATGCGCACGTTGCCCTGCGCGTGCGCGGTGTCGCTCAGCTGGTCGTAGCTGACGAGGTCGGCGCGCAGGTCGACGCCCTGGCGCTTGAGCACGACGGAGCCGCTCGCCTGCGCCACGCCGCCAATGTGGCTGACGACGTCGTCGGCGGTCAGCGTGACGACCGGCGACAGCGCCTCGGCCGGCTGCTCGCGCGCCGGGGCCGGCGTGGGGCGCACCTTGGGCAGCGTCTGGGCGCCGGCGGCGCCGGCGACCACGCACAACGCCGCGGCCACGGCGAGCGGGGCCCGCGCGGACGGAGGACGGGGACGACGCGAAACGGAGGAACGCAGCACGCGAACGGGGATCGGCAGGAGTGGTGGAGCGCCTCGCGCCGAAGCCACGCGTCGGCCCTGCGAACGGCGGACGGCGGATCGACGCGTCGACGCAGCCCGGCAGGGGACCCGACCCGCATGCGACGCAGGGGGATTATTAGAATGGCGATTATCCACGACGCACCAGCCCCGGCTTGGTGTGTGTCCTAAAGGCGTCAATTGAACGCCTCGGCACTTTTGCAGGGCGCTCCGGCGCGTTTCCCCACCCGATGACCGACCTCTCCCACGCCGCCGGCACCGCCGTCGCCGCCGCCCACCTGCCGGTCACCTGGCCCGACGTCGAGCGCGAACTCGCCTTCACCGCCTGGCTCGCCGCCGTCGCCCCGCGCCACCAGCTCGACCCGGCCACCCTGCGCCTCGCCTCGGCCGACGCCAGCTCCCGCCGCTACTTCCGCGTCGAGCGCACCGGCGCGGCGCCGGCCAGCTTCATCGTGATGGACTCGCCGGCCGCCGAGGACAGCGTCAACGCGTTCGTCCGCATCGGCGGCCTGATCCGCGGCGCCGGCCTGAACGGGCCGCGCGTGCTCGAGGAGGACACCGCGAACGGTTTCCTGCTGCTCGACGACCTCGGCGACACGCCCTACCTCGCCGCGCTCAAGGGCGCCCCCGTGGCCGTTGCCGACGCGTTGATGCGCGACGCGATCGACGCGCTGGTGCAGTGGCAACTGCGCGTCGACCCGGCGACGCTGCCGCCCTACGACGACGCGCTGCTGCGGCGCGAGGTCGAGCTGTTCCCGACCTGGTGCGTCGAGCGCGAATTCGGCCAGGCCTGGAACGAGAAGCAGCGCAAGACCTGGGCCGACATCAGCCAGCGGCTGATCGACAGCGCCCTCGCGCAGCCGCAGGTCGCGGTGCACCGCGACTGGATGCCGCGCAACCTGATGGTCTGCGAGCCCAACCCCGGCGTGCTCGATTTCCAGGACGCCGTCCGCGGCCCGATCACCTACGACGTCGCCTCGCTGCTGCGCGACGCGTTCATCTCGTGGGACGAGGAGCGCGAGCTCGATTGGGCCGTCCGCTACTGGCAGGCCGCCCGCCAGGCCGGGCTGCCGGTCGACGCCGACTTCGGCGAGTTCTGGCGCGCCACCGAGTGGATGGGCCTGCAGCGCCACCTCAAGATCCTGGGCATCTTCTGCCGCCTGAAGCATCGCGACGGCAAGCCGCACTACAGCGAGGACCTGCCGCGCTTCTTCAACTACGCGACGCGCGTGGCCAACCGCTATGGCCCGCTGCGCGGCCTGCTGAACCTGCTCGAGCCGCTGTCCGGCAAGGGCCTGGCGGTCGGCTACACGTTCTGAACTCGCGCCGCCGTCCGGGCACGGGCGGCGTGCGTCGACCCCGTCGCGGGCTATCCCTCCATGCAAAACGGGCGCCCGGGCGCCCGTCGTCGTTTCAGTGGCGCAGGCTCGCGCGCGAGTCCGGCCTGGGGAGGCTCAGGCTTCGGCTCAGAAGCTTTCCCAGTCGTCGCTCGCACCGCTCGCCGGCGGCGCGGCGACGGGTGCCGGCACCGCGGCGGCGGCCTTCGCCGGGCGTGCGGCGGGCGCAGCGACCGGCGCCAGCGCAGGCTTGGCGACGACAGGCGCAGCGGCCGGCTTCGGCGCGGCGGTGAACGATTGCGCCTGCGCCTTCGCGCGGGCGATGGCCTGGTCGGCCGCCGAGTCGTGCGCACCGGCGAAGGCCGACGCGGCCGAGGCGTGCGCCGACGATTCGCCGTCCGACAGCTTGAACGTCGAGACGACGGCCGCCAGCTTGATCGCCTGCTCCTTCAGCGACTCGGCCGCGGCGGCGCTCTCCTCGACGAGCGCCGCGTTCTGCTGCGTCATCTGGTCGACCTCGCCGATCGCGACCTTGACCTCGCCGATGCCCTGGCTCTGCTCGGACGACGCGGCGCTGATCTCGCCGATGATGTCGGTGACGCGCTGCACGCTGGCGACGATCTCGGTCATCGTGGTGCCGGCGTCGTGCACCAGGCGCGAGCCCGATTCGACGCGGTCGACCGATGCGCCGATCAGCGCCTTGATCTCCTTGGCGGCCTCGGCCGAGCGCTGGGCCAGGTTGCGCACCTCGCCCGCGACGACCGCGAACCCGCGGCCCTGCTCGCCGGCGCGCGCGGCCTCGACCGCGGCGTTCAGCGCCAGGATGTTCGTCTGGAACGCGATGCCGTCGATCACGCCGATGATGTCGGCGATCTTCTTCGAGCTCGTGTTGATGTCGTTCATCGTCGAGACGACCTGCGCCACGACGCTGCCGCCGCGCGCCGCGACTTCCGCCGCCGACGAGGCGAGCTGGTTGGCGGTGTGGGCCGAGTCGGCCGACTGGCGCACCGTCGTCGTCAGGTCCTCCATCGAGCTCGCGGTGCGCTGCAGGTGGCTCGCGGCCAGCTCGGTGCGTTGCGACAGGTCGGTGTTGCCGCTCGCGACCTCGGAGCTGGCGACCTCGATGCTCTCCGACGACTCTCGCACCTGGCCGACCAGGTTGCGCAGCGACTGCTGCATGTCCGCCAGCGCCTTCATCAGGCGCGCCGGCTCGTCCTGGCCCTCGGTCGCGACGCGGCCGCTCAGGTTGCCGCTGGCGATGCGGGTGGCGACCTCGACCGCCTGGTCGAGCGGGCCGCAGATCGAACGCAGCGTGACCCACATCAGCGGCAGGAAGATGGCGAGCGTGATGCCGACCAGCACGAGCCGCGCGGTCGACGCAATCATCGAGCTGACGCCGATCTCGTTGCGGATCGCGGCCAGGCCGTCCTTCTGCGATTTCAGGATCGCGCCGAGGTTGCCCTGCAAGGTGTCGAGCGTCGCGTTGGCCTGGCCGGCATAGGCGAGCGCGGCGGTCGCGTCCATCTTGGCGTCGGTCAGCTGCTGGGCGATCGGGTCGATGATGTTGGTGACGTCGGTGAGCAGTTGCTTCTGCTTGGCGACCAGCGCCGCCAGCGCGGCGTCGCCGGCATGCGCCTTGACGAGGCCTTCGCCGCCGGCATTCAGCGC
>JASLEM010000576.1 GCA_030151165.1 Burkholderiaceae bacterium | reverse complement strand
ATGGATCGGGGTCAGGTCTTGCCTGGCAACTCGCGAGTTGCCAGGCAAGACCTGACCCCGATCTGCTTGTGCGCTAGACTGTCGCCTCGGTCGGCAGTCCACCCAGGCGTTGCCCGCGGCCTTCCTCGCGAAGGCGCGAAGCTGAACCTGCCACGTTCCGGCTCTCCGTGAGCCGTTCGACGTCACCTTGAAGTTCAGGCCCTGACTCACCTCTGCGTGAGCTCGATCCTGGCAAGGGCAACCCCCGGCGCCGCGTCACCGCGCGGCTTCTCGAGCGCACGCCGTCCACGTGAGGCTTCGCCATGACTCGAACCGCCCTGCCGTACTCGGCCCCCGACCTCTCCGCCCTTGCGCGCCTGCTCGAACGCGCGCTCGCCGACCACCATGCGACGCATGGCCGGCTGCCGGGCCATGTCGAGATGATGAACCTGCTCGCGCGCGGCGCCGGCAAGCGCAACCTGCAGGAGCTGAGGGCGACGACGCCCGTCGAGGCCCCGCGCGCGACCGCGCCGCCGGCCTCCCCCACGCCGCGGCCCGCCGCCGGCGCACCGGTCGACCTTTGGTTCCACGCGCCCGAGCTGCTCGACCCCGTCACCTCGCCGATGCCCTCGCTGGACCTCACCGACCACGCGACCAAGGCGCTCAAGTGCTTCGACATGGCCGGCCGGCTCGCCCGCTGGCCGCTGAAGCTGTCGGTGCAGCGCCTCGCGATGTGGGTGCTGTGGACACGCTTCGACGCGCGCCGCGTCTACACCGAGGACGAGGTCAACCGCGTGCTGAAGGCCTGGCACGTCTACGGCGACCACGCGACGCTGCGCCGCGAGCTGGTCAACCACAAGCTGATGACGCGCAAGAGCGATTGCAGCGAGTACCGCAAGTCGACGCTGTGGCCGGACGACGAGGTGCAGGGCCTGCTGGCCGCGGTCCGGCGGCGTCAGGCGCCGCTGCTGCGCTGGCACGCCGCGGCGACGACCACCGACGACGCGAGCTGACGCCATGGCGCACCTCGACCTTCCGCCCGCGGCCATCCCGGACGTGCGCGTCGTCGCGCTCGTGCCGCAGGACGCGCCGCTGCTGCAGCGCTTCTTCGACGCCAACCCGCGCTACTTCGAGACCGTGCAGGGCGAGCCCGCGTGGCCAGACGCGGGGCAGCGGGAGCTCCACGAAGGCGTGCCCGCGCACCTGCCGCACGGACGCCAATGGATCCTGGGCTGGCGCGACGGGCACGGCGAGCTCGCGGCCGTGGCCAACGTCGTCAGCGACCTCGTCGCGCCCGGCGTCTGGCACCTCGGGCTGCTCATCGTCGACAGCACCCGCCACGGCCGCGGCGACGCGCAGGCGATCTACGCCGGCATCGAAGCCTGGGCGCGCGCCGGCGGGGCCCGGTAGGCTTCGGCTGGGCGTCGTCGACGGCAACGAGCGCGCCGAGCGCTTCTGGACGCGCCAGGGCTACGTGCAGGTGCGCGTCCGCGAAGGCATGCCGATGGGCCGCACGACGAAGACGGTGCGCGTCAAGGTGAAGCCGCTGGGCGGCGGCGCCATCGACGACTATCTCGCGCGGGTCGAGCGCGACCGGCCGGCGTCGCTGGCGCCGTGACGCGCGTCGCGATCCGCCGCGCCTCAGAGCGCCAGGAACGTCGAGCGGTAGTGCACGAGCTCGTCGATGGACTCGTTGATGTCGGCGAGCGCGGTGTGCTTCTGCGCCTTCTTCAGGCCCTCGAGCGCGGACGGCTTCCAGCGCTTGGCGAGCTCCTTGAGCGTGCTGACGTCGAGGTTGCGGTAGTGGAAGAACTCTTCCAGCTTGGGCATGGTGCGCACCATGAAGCGGCGGTCCTGGCAGATCGTGTTGCCGCACATCGGGCTCTTGCCCTTCGGCACGTACTGCGCGAGCCACTCGATCAGCTCGGCCTCGGCCTGCGCCTCGGTCACGGTCGACGCCTTCACGCGGTCGATCAGGCCGCTCTTGCCGTGCGTGCCCTTGTTCCAGTTGTCCATGCCGTCGAGCGTGGCGTCGCTCTGGTGGATCGCGAAGACGGGGCCCTCGACGCGCACGCTCAGGTCGGGGCTGGTGACGACGACGGCGACCTCGATGATGCGGTCGGTGTCGGGCATCAGGCCCGTCATCTCCATGTCGACCCAGATCAGGTTCATCTCGGATTTCTTCAGCATCGTTTCGGTCATCGTGTCTCCCGGCGGGCGTTGTGGCGGTGGGGCGGCGGCGCGGTCGAGCGCGGCGGGACGCGCGCTGGAAAAGCGCCCGCGCGGCCCCAGATGATCCATTCTCGCCCGATGCGGGCCCGTTCCGGCGCGCGGCACGCGAATCGGGCGGTTTTCCGCGGGATTGCCGGGCTCGGCCCGCGCCCATCCCACCTACACTTGAGCCCATGAATCCTGTTGCCTTGTCCCTGGCGTTCTCGGCGGCCGTGCTGGCGTCGCTGGTCGTGAAGTTCTGGCTGGCCACGCGCCAGATGCGCCACGTCGCGGCGCACCGCCCGGCGGTGCCGGCGGCGTTCGAAGGGGTCGTGTCGCTCGAGGCGCACCAGAAGGCGGCCGACTACACCATCGCCAAGCTGAAGTTCGGCCTCGTCACGGCCGCGTTCAGCTACGCGGTGCTGGTCGGCTGGACGCTGCTGGGCGGGCTCGGGGCGCTCGACTCGGCAGTCGCGTCGCTGGTCGGCCTGCGCTGGCACGGGCTCGCGTACGAGCTGGCGCTGATCGCCGCGTTCTCGGTCATCGGCACGTTGTTGGACCTGCCGTTCGAGCTGCACGGCCAGTTCCGGCTGGAGGAGCGCTTCGGCTTCAACAAGATGACCGCGAAGCTATACGTCGTCGACATGCTGACCTCGTTGGGCCTGAGCATCGTGATCGGCCTGCCGCTGCTCGCGCTCGTGCTGTGGATCATGCAGGCGACCGGCGGCGCGTGGTGGATCTGGGCCTGGGGCACGATGACGCTGTTCCAGCTCGCGGCGATGGTCGTCTATCCGAAATGGATCGCGCCGCTGTTCAACAAGTTCGAGCCGCTGGCCGACGAGACGCTGGTCGCCCGCGTGAGCGCGTTGATGGCGCGCTGCGGCTTCAAGGCGCGCGGCTTCTTCGTGATGGACGGCAGCAAGCGCTCGGCGCATTCGAACGCCTACTTCACCGGCCTCGGCAACGCGAAGCGCGTGGTGTTCTACGACACGCTGATGTCGCGCCTGACCCCCGACGAGCTCGAAGCCGTCCTCGCGCACGAGCTGGGCCACTTCAAGCACCGCCACATCCTCAAGCGCAGCGTGACCCTGTTCGTCGCGAGCTTCGCGGCCTTCGCGCTGCTGGGCTGGCTCGCCAACCAGCCTGCGTTCTACCTCGGCCTGGGCGTCTCGCCGCATCTCGGCGCACCCAACGACGCGCTCGCGCTGCTGCTGTTCATGCTCGCGTTGCCGCCGTTCCTGTTCTTCGTCGGGCCGGTGTTCTCGAGCCTGTCGCGCCGCGACGAGTTCGAGGCCGACGCCTTCGCGCGCGGCAACGCGAGCGCCACCGACCTCGTGCGCGCGCTGCTCAAGCTGCACGAAGACAACGCCGGCACGCTGACGTCCGACCCGCTGTACGTTCGCTACTACTACTCGCACCCGCCGACGCTGGCGCGCATCGAGGCGCTGGGCGTGTCGACGCGCGACATCGCCGTCGGCGCGGGCGCCGGCCAGCTCGGAGCCGCGGCTTGAGCGCCGCATCCTCGCGCGGGGCCGCGGCCGCCTCCACGCTGGCCATCGCGCGCGTGGTCGGCGTGCACGGCCGGCACTCGGTGATCGAGACGGCCGACGGCACGCGCATGCTCGCCCACGGGCGCGGCAAGAAGAGCGAGGTGATCGTCGGCGACCATGTGCGCTGGCAGGCGTCGGGCGACGAGGCGGTCATCGAATCGTTCGAGCCGCGCAGCAGCCTGCTCAAGCGCCAGGACGAATGGCGCAGCAAGAACTTCGCGGCCAACATCGACCTGCTGCTCATCATGGTCGCCACCGACCCGCCGTACAGCGAGTCGCAGCTCTCGCGCGCGCTGATCGCGGCCGAGGACGGGCGCATCCCGGTGAAGATCGTGTTGAACAAGATCGACCTGCCGGAAGCCGCGGCCGCTCGCGAGCGCCTCGCGCCGTACCGCAAGATGGGCTACGACGTCCTCGAGGTCGCGGTGAAGACCGATCCGCAAGGCACGCGCGCGGTCTTCGAGCCGTTGCTGAAGGACAAGACGACGCTCGTGCTCGGGCCGAGCGGCATGGGCAAGAGCACGCTCGTGAACCTGCTCGTGCCGCACGCGGACGCGCAGGTCGGCGAGATCTCGAAGGCGTTGAAGTCCGGCAAGCACACCACGACCACGACGACCTGGTACTGGCTCGACGACACCCGCCGCAGCGCGCTGATCGACTCGCCCGGTTTCCAGGAGTTCGGCATCCACCACATCGAGTCGGCCGAGCTCGGCGCGCTGATGCTGGACTACGGCCACTACCTCGGCGACTACAAGTTCGCCAACTGCACGCACCGCCACGAGCCATCCTGCGGCGTGCGCGCGGCCATCGCCCGCGGCGACATCGCGCCGTCGCGCGAGCGG
>JASLEM010000561.1 GCA_030151165.1 Burkholderiaceae bacterium | reverse complement strand
GCCCGACGCGCCCGAGCGCCGCGTGATCGTCAGCGAGCGCCAGAACTTCCCGACCGACCTCTACATCGCCGAAGGCCTGTGCCGCGACCTCGGCTGGTCGCTCGAGCTGCTGGAGCCGGCGGCGATCGTCGAGCGCCTGTCGGGCGGGCGCGGCGCCGATGTCGCGATCGTCATGCTCACGCAGGTCAACTACCGCACCGGCGCGCTGCACGACATGGCCGCGACGACCGCGCTGGCGCACGCCGCGGGTGCGCTGGCCGTGTGGGACCTGGCGCACAGCGCCGGCGCGCTGGAGGTCGACCTGAACGGCGCCGGCGCCGACTTCGCGATCGGCTGCGGCTACAAGTTCCTCAACGGCGGGCCGGGCGCGCCGGCGTTCGTGTGGGCGCATCCGCGCCACGCGGGGCGCTTCTGGCAGCCGCTGTCGGGCTGGATGGGCCACGCGGCGCCGTTCCAGTTCAAGCCGGGCTACGAGCCGGCCCAGGGCATCAACCGGTTCCTGTGCGGCACGCCGGCGGTGCTGTCGCTGACCGCGCTCGAGTGCGGCGTCGACACGCTGCACGCCGCCGACCCGTACGGCGGCATGGCGGCGCTGCGGGCGAAGTCGATCGCGTTGACCGAGCTCTTCATCGCGCTGGTCGACGAGCGCTGCGCCGCGCTCGGCTTCGCGCTCGCGAGCCCGCGTGACGCCCGCGCGCGCGGGAGCCAGGTCAGCCTGACGCACACGTCGGCGGACGGCGTCAGCCACGGCTACGCGATCATGCAGGCGCTGATCGCCCGCGGCGTGATCGGCGACTTCCGCGCCGGCACCGCCGCCGACGCCCACGGCCCGGCGCTGCCCGACATCCTGCGCTTCGGCTTCACGCCGCTGTACCTGCGCTTCGTCGACGTGTTCGATGCCGTGGAGCGCCTCGTGCAGGTGATGGCGAGCGGCGAGTACCGCGAGGCGCGCTTCAACAAGCGCTCCGCGGTGACCTGAGCTGCCGACGGACAATGACGCGATGAACCAGGACAACGACGCCGCCGCGGGCGGCTGCCCGATGGGCCACGGCGCGAGCGCGCCGCAGGAAGCGCCGAGCCCGGCCGCGACGGGCGAGCGCATCGTCGCCGAGGAGGGCGCGCAGCTCGACTTCGCGAAGGACATGAGCTACGGCGACTACCTGCACCTCGACCAGGTGCTCAGCGCCCAGCACCCGCTCTCGCCCGACCACAACGAGATGCTGTTCATCGTCCAGCACCAGACGTCCGAGCTGTGGATGAAGCTGATGCTCCACGAGCTGCGCGCCGCGGTCGCCGCGATCGCGGCCGACCGGCTCGGCGCGGCGTTCAAGATGATGGCGCGCGTGAGCCGCATCATGGAGCAGCTCGTCCATGCGTGGGACGTGCTGGCGACGATGACGCCGCCCGAGTATTCGGCGATCCGGCCGTACCTGTCAGCCAGCAGCGGCTTCCAGAGTTTCCAATACCGCTGCATCGAGTTCACGATGGGCAACAAGAACGCGGCGATGCTCAAGCCCCACGCGCATCGGCCCGACCTGCTGGCACAGGTCGAGGAGGCCTGGCGCGCGCCGTCGCTGTACGACGAGAGCCTGCGCCTGCTCGCGCGTCGCGGCATCCCGGTGCCGGGGTCGCACCTCGAACGCGACTGGACGCAGCCCTACGTCGAGAGCGACGCCGTGCGCGACGCGTGGCTGGTCGTGTATCGCGCGCCCGACACCCACTGGGATCTTTACCAACTGGGGGAAGAGCTGACCGACCTCGAGGACACGTTCCGCCTCTGGCGTTTCCGCCACGTGACGACGGTGCAACGCATCATCGGCTTCAAGCGCGGCACGGGCGGCACCAGCGGCGTCGGCTACCTCAAGAAGATGCTCGACACGGTGCTGTTCCCCGAGGTGTGGGCGCTGCGCACCGAGCTCTGAGCCCGGTCGGACGGAGCGGAGATGCGCCGCTCCCGGCGTGCTTCTCGATCGTTCGGAAACTCGACCGTTGGCGACAATTGCGGTCGAGTTGTTTTTACTTGCGTCGCGTTACTGTCGAGCTAATGCGCGTAATTACCTACCGAAATTCCGGTAAACCTGGGATTCTGTTCCCGCGTTGATCCCTCAGAATGTAGGACAAGGGCGCGTTGTCGTGCCCGCCGGACGGCAATCCCGCCGTCTCGGACAAGCTCCTCGCAGGATCGGGACTCGACAATGAATTTCTGGGGCAAGCTGGCTCTCGCCGCATCGGTCGCCTGGGTTTCCAACGCTTCCTTCGCCATGACCGACCCGGCCGCGCGCGTGGAGCCGCAAGCGGCCCCGGCCCCGACCGCCAGCTTCTCCGCGCTCGCGGGCGTCGAGGCCTCCGACGATGCGCGCTACGTCGAGCAATGGATCCACGCGAAGGGCGATGCCCACGGGATGCCGTTCGCGATCGTCGACAAGAAGGCGGCGCGAATCTTCGTGTTCGGCGCCCACGGCCAATTGGTCGGCACCTCGTCGACCATCCTTGGCCAGGCCCGCGGGGACGTGCCCGTGCCCGGCGCCGGCCAGAAGGATCCGTCGCGCCTGCTGCCCTACGAGCGCAAGACGCCCGCGGGCCGCTTCGAATCGCAACCGGGCAGGAACCTGAGCGGCGAGCCGGTGGTCTGGGTCGACTACGACACCGGCATCGCCATCCATCGCGTCCGCCCGGGCAAGATGCAGGCGACGCGCCTGCACAACCTCGCGACCGACGGCACCGACGACAAGCGCATGTCGCTCGGCTGCGTCGTGCTGCCGGAATCGTTCTTCCTGCAGACCGTGCTGCCGACGCTGGGCCACTCGCACGCCGTCGTCTACGTGCTGCCGGAAGACGGCCCGGTCGAGGCGATGTTCGGCAACCCGATGCAGAACGTGGCCAGCGCGCGCAAGGTCGCAGCGGTGCAGAACAGCGCGCGCTGAGCGCTCCCCCGCGCGCGTCACGCGCGCGACCCTGCCGACATCAATGCGCCGCGTCCTGCGGCGTCTTCATTTCCGGCTCGCCTGGCAGCGATTCGCGGAAGCGCACGTAATCCTCGGCGGTCTGCTCGGGCTTCTCGATCATCGGCGCGTGGCCGACGTGCGGCATGACGATCGCCTGCGCGTGCGCCAGCTTGCGCTGCAGGATCGGCACGGTGCCGGGATCGAGCACGCGGTCGTCCGCGCCCCAGGTGATCAACGTCGGCACGGCGAGGCCGGTGGCGGCGTCGCTGACCGAATCGGCGGCGATCTGCGCGAACACCTGGCGCTCCAGCGGCGCGTTGGCGATGCGCTCGTCGGCGAGCACGTCCATCACGCTCTGCGGGATCCACGGCTTGTCGACCAATGCGAAGTCCAGCATGCGCGGGTAGTCGGCGCGTGTCTCGACCATCAGCGGGTTGCGGCCGCCGGACAGCAGGATCTTCGCGAGCTCGCTCGGCGGCGCTTCCGCGGTGCCGGCGCTGTCGATCAGCCAGAGGCTGTGCACCTCCTGCGGATGCCGAGCCGCGTAGCTCAGCGCGATCGCGCCGCCCATCGAGTTGCCGCCGATGTCGATGCGCGCGAGGCCGAGGGCCTGCACGAACGCGTGCAGCCGTTCGGCCTGGGCGGCGTAGCGGTAGTCGGCGTCGGGCAGGTGCGTGGATTCGCCGAAGCCCACCAGGTCGGGCGCGATCACGCGGTAGTGCGGCGTCAGCCAGCGCGCCGCGCGCGTGAAGTTGTCCTTGTCGGCGCCGAAGCCGTGCACGAGCACCAGCGGTTCGCCGTGGCCGCCGTCGAGGTAGACGATGCGCGTGCCGTCGGCCAGCGTGATGTCCTTGCGGACCAGGTCGGCGCGCGCGCGCTCCAGCGAATACGCCGTGTCCTTCAGCGTCGAGCCGGCGCAGCCGGCGAGCAGCGCGGCGAGCGCGAGGGCCGCGGCGGCGGCGGCTGCGGCGGCCAGGCGGCGGTGCGCTTGCGAGGGTCGAGTCTTCATCGAGGGCTCCAGGGGTCCGCGAGGCGGATCGATGGCTCGATTGTCGCGACCCCGCCGCCGCCGTCCACTCGCATCCGGCGCGCCCGGCCCGCGCCTGCGGAGAACGGCCGTCCGCGGCCCCGCGACGCGGATCGGGCTCAGAATGCGCGTTCGACCATGAAGCCCGCCGCCGACGACCTCCCCGCGCGCCGTTCCGTCTGGGAGGCGCTGTCCGAGCTCTACCTCGACACCGATGTCTCGCTGTCGCTGAAGTGGCGCGTCGACCTGCTGGCCGCGTCGCCGTATGCGGTCGACGAGCTCGAGGCGATCCTGGTCGACGAAGTGAACCCGGTGTGCCGGATGAACATGTTCGTCGTGACGGGCGCGTGGGCCGGCTTCGACCTCGCGTGGCTCGAGTCGCGCATCCTCGCGCTGCGCTGGCCGCGGCCGCGGCGCAGCTGGCTGCATCGGGTGCTGCCCGTGCGGGTCGTCGTGCCGTGCTGGGACGACTGGCTCGTCACGCGCGACGGCGTGGCCGCCGCGCGCGCTGGGTCGGCGGGTTAGTTCAGATCGCGCCGAGCGTGTCGAGCGAGCGCTGGAGCGCGGCGAAGCAGTCGGCGTCGATCGCCGTGCCGACGCTGTCGCGCATCACCTGCAGCGCGGTCGCCGTCGGCATCGCGGGGCGGTACGGGCGGTCGGCGGTGAGGGCGTCGAAGATGTCGGCGGTGGTGATGATGCGGGTCTCGAGGCGGATGTGGCGGGCGTCGAGGCCGCGCGGGTAGCCGCTGCCGTCCAGCTTCTCGTGGTGCGCGCCGGCGACGCGGGCGAGCGCGCCGAACGCGCTGATGCGCCCGAGGATCTGCTCCGTGTGGAGCGCGTGGCGCTGCATCGCGGCCCACTCCCAGGGGTCGAGCTTGCCCGGCTTGTCGAGGATCGCGTTGCTCACGCCCAGCTTGCCGACGTCGTGCAGCAGCGCGCCGCGCCGCAGCCAGCGGCGGTGGTCGGCGTCGATGCCCAGCTGCTCCGCGACCTGGTCGGCGACGAGCGCGACGCGCGAGCTGTGGCCGGCCGTGAACGGGCTCTTGGCGTCGACGATCTGGCCGAAGGCCTCGGCGATGTCGTCGAGGTAGTCGTCGTCGACCGGCTGGAACTGCTGCGCGGGCTCGAGCTCGAACACGCGCTGCTCGAGGTCGTCGGCGGCGAGCTGGCGCCAGAATTCGCGGTCGCGCGCGAGCACGGCGAAGGCGTCGGCGATGCGCGGGTCGAACCAGCGGCCGCGGCGGCGCGCCACTTCCGCGCGCGTGGCCTCGGGGCCGACGCTGGTGTGGAAGACGTCGACCACCTGCGCCAGCAGCGCGATGCGCGAGTACAGCGGGATCTCGTTGCCGGACAAGCCGACCGGCTGGCCGCTGCCGTCCCAGTGCTCGTCGAGGCTCTGGATCGCGTCGGCCACCTCTTCGCTGAAGCGCAGCTGGCGCGCGATCTGCGCGCCGCGCGAGCAGCGCGTCTCGGTCAGTTCGCGGGCGATCTCGCCGCCGTTCTGGATCGCGTTGATCACCGCGCGGAAGCGTTGCGCCAGGCCGGCCTTGAGCCCGGTGTGGCTGATCACGAAGTTCATCAGGCTCGGCAGGCTCGTGCCGGCGATCTTGCGGTCGTGCTTGAAGCTGCGGTCGTCGGTCAGGAACAGCTGGCAGATGCGCGCGGCGTTGCTGCTGCAGCCGGAATCCTTCAGCAGCGTCGCGTAGTAGAGCTCGCGCATCTCCACCGTGTTCAGGCCCAGCACCCGGCCGACCTGCTGGCCGATCCACGCGCTGCGCAGGCAGTGGCCGACGGGCTGGCCTTCGGTCATGTCGAGCGCGTGGCTCAGCGCGCCGAGCAGCTCGCCCAGGCGCGGCCCGTTGGCCGTGGACGGCGACGGTGCGCGCGGGGCCGGCGCGAGCCGGTGGCGGTTCCAGCCCGGGGCGGACGGCGCGCCGACGGTGGGATCGTTGGCGGCCGGGTGCAGGAGGTCGAGCTGGGCGTGCATCCGGGCTCTATCGGC
>JASLEM010000466.1 GCA_030151165.1 Burkholderiaceae bacterium | reverse complement strand
GGCGTGTCGCGCCGCGGTGGCGGCAGGTCGCGCAGGTCGGGCTTGGGCGGGCGCGCGCGCGGGCCGGCCGCGGCGTCGGTGCGCTGGTGTTCGGGGCGCTTGTCCGGGCGCGGGCCGCCGCGCGGGCGGTCACGGCCGTCCGCGTCGGGGGCGTTGTTGGCCGGATGGTCGGACTCGGTGCGCGCGATGCGGCGCGGCGCGGTCGGGGCGTCCTTCGGGGCTTCCGGCGGAGAGTTGGAATCGGAATCGGTCATGTCGGGGTCGGCCGGGAAGTGGAAGGGGACAAGAGATCGAGGATCGGGGCGATCGCGGTGGGCGGCGACGGCGAGGGCGACAGGACGGTCAGCGCCCGCGCAGGAACAGCGCGTCGAGTTCCTTCATCGTGACCTGGCGCCAGGTCGGGCGCCCATGATTGCACTGATCGGCGCGATCCGTCGCCTCCATCTGGCGCAACAGGCCGTTCATCTCCTCGAGCGTCAGGCGGCGGTTGGCGCGCACGGCGCCGTGGCAGGCCATCGAGGCCAGCACCTCGTCGCGCGCGCGCTCGACCAGCCGGCTGCCGTCGACCTCGGCGAGGTCGGCCAGCACCGAGCGCACGAGGTTGACCGGGTCGGCCTGCAGCAGCGCGGCCGGCAGGCTGCGCACGGCGAGCGTCTGCGGGCCGAACGAGGAGACGTCCAGGCCGAGTGCGTGCAGCGTCGCGGCGTGGGTCTCGGCGAGCGCGTGCTCGGTGGGCGTGGCGGCGAACGTGGCGGGGATCAGCAGCGCCTGCGTCGGCATGCTCTGCGCGGCGGCGCCGGCCTTCAGGCGCTCGTAGACGATGCGCTCGTGGGCGGCGTGCATGTCGACCACGACCAGGCCGTGCGCGTTCTCGGCGAGCACGAACACGCCCTGGATCTGCGCGATCGCGCGGCCCAGCGGCCAGTCGCTCGGGTCGGACTGCGCGACCGCGTCGACCGCCGCGCCGTTGCTGGCCGGGCGCGCCCAGGCGGGCGCCGGCTCGCGCGCCTCGAGGACGGCGGTGCCGGCGTCGGCGGCCGCGGCGTGCGCGTTCAGACCGATGCCGGATTCGATGACGCCGTGGTGGGGTGCGGTGTCGGCAGGCGCACTCGAGTCCCCGAACGAGCGCGCGAACAGCGAGGCCGTCGTCGCGCCCTCGTACATGGCCTTGCCGTCGCTCGCGAGCGGCCACGGCCGCGCGGGGGCGAGCGCGGCGGCCGAGCCGCTGCCGCCGAAGCGGGACGGCGTGCCGTTCAAGCGATCGACGGCGGCGGCGGCCGCGGCGGCGAATCCGCCCGGAACGCCGGGCTGGCCGAAGGACTGGCCGGCCACGCCGCTGCCCGCGCCGTCGGCCGGCGCGCCGGCGCCCGAGGGCGCGAGCACGTCCTCGACCGCGCGCCGCACCGCCTGGTGGATCGCGCCCGAATCGCGGAAGCGCACCTCGATCTTGGTCGGGTGGACGTTGACGTCGACGCGCGCCGGGTCGATGTCGATGAACAGCACGTAGGCCGGCTGCTTCTGGCCGTGCAGCACGTCCTCGTAGGCGCTGCGCAGCGCGTGCGCGATGAGGCGGTCGCGCACGTAGCGGCCGTTGACGTAGACGTACTGGTGATCGCTGCGCGTGCGCGCCGCGGCGGGCAGGCCGACGCGGCCATGGATCGCGATCGGGCCGATCTCGGCGGCGAGCGGGCGGCTGTTGGCGGTGAACTCCTCGCCGAGGACGTCGCGGATGCGCTGCGACTCGTCGCTCGCGCGCCATTGCTCGACCAGCTTGCCTTCGTGCCACACGGCGAAGCCGACCTGGGGCCGCACCAGCGCGTGGCGGCGCACGGCCTCGACGCAGTGGGCGAGTTCGGTCGAGTCGGACTTCAGGAACTTGCGGCGCGCGGGCGTGCTGAAGAACAGCTCGCGCACCTCGACCGTCGTGCCGAGCGCGCGCGCGGCGGGCGAGAGCTCGCCGGAGCGGGCGTCCAGGCGTTGCGCGTGCGGCGCGGCGGCGGTGCGGCTGACGAGCGCGAGCTCGGAGACCGACGCGATCGCCGCGAGCGCTTCGCCGCGGAAGCCCATGGTCGTGACCTGCTCGAGGTCGTCGAGCGAGCGGATCTTGCTGGTGGCATGGCGCTTGAGCGCGAGCGGCAGCTCGTCGGCCTCGATGCCCTGGCCATCGTCCTCGATGAGGATGGCGCGCACGCCGCCTGCCATGAGTCGGACGCCGATCTGCGACGACCCGGCGTCGAGGGCGTTGTCGACCAGTTCGCGCACGACCGACGCCGGCCGTTCCACGACTTCGCCCGCGGCGATCTGGCTCACCAGTTCGTCGGGTAGTTCACGGATGGTGCGGCGCTGCGGGGGCGCGATCTGGGAGCTCATGTCCGTATTGTAGGAACCCCCGTTGATAATCGCTGCCCATGGATGCCTTGATACCCCTGTTCGACCACCTTGTTCACGCGGACCACTACCTCACCGCCTTCGTCGCCGCCAACGGCCTGTGGGTCTACGGCGTGCTGTTCGCCGTGATCTTCGTGGAGACCGGTGTGGTCGTCTTCCCGTTCCTGCCGGGCGACTCGCTGCTGTTCATCGTCGGCGCGACCGCGGCCACCGGGTCGATCGACATCTCCACCGCCCTCGGCGTGATGCTGGCCGCGGCGATCCTGGGCAACCAGACCAACTACACGATCGGGCGCTGGATCGGGCCGCGCGTCTTCCACTGGGAGAACTCGCGCTGGTTCAACAAGGAAGGCTTCGACAAGGCGCATGCGTTCTTCGACAAGTACGGCGGCGTCGCGCTGATCGCCGGCCGCTTCATGCCCTTCGTGCGCACCTTCGCGCCGTTCGTGGCGGGCGTGGCGTCGATGACGCGGCGCCGCTTCACGCTCTACGACGTCAGCGGCGCGCTGCTGTGGATCGGCGGCATCACGCTGCTCGGCTACCTGATCGGCAACCTGCCATGGGTCAAGGGCCACCTGCAGCTGATCTTCCTCGGCACGATCTTCATCCCGGGGGCGTTCGCGCTGCTGGGGATCTTCCGCCAGCGCGGCAAGCAGAAGCGCCGGGCCGCGCTCGAAGCCTGACGCGGCGCCGCGGCGCCGGCCGCAGGCTACAGGTCGCGATGCCGCGCGATCGGCGGGTTCTTCGCGAAGTAGCGGTCGATGCCCGTGTAGAGCGCCTCGACGAGCTGGTGGCGGTAGTCCGGGTCGCGCAGCTTGTCCTCTTCCTGCGGGTTCGAGATGAACGCCGTCTCGAC
>JASLEM010000199.1 GCA_030151165.1 Burkholderiaceae bacterium | reverse complement strand
CGCGCCGGCCGTGCTGCGCAGCCTGATCGCCTACCTGAAGGCCACGATGCCGCGCCTGGACGACGGCGACGCGCAGCTGGGCCGCGAGATCGCGCTGGTGCGCAGCTACCTCGAGCTGATGCACCTGCGCATGCCCGATCGGCTGCGCTTCGGCGTCGATGGCGACCCGTCGCTGAACGGCTTCCCGTGCCCGCCGATGGCGTTGCTGACGCTGGTCGAGAACGCGGTGCGCCACGGCATCGACCCGTCCGAGACCGGCGGCACGATCACGGTGACGGCGACGCGCGAGGCCGTCGACGGCGGCGAGGTCGTGCGGCTCGTCGTGCGCGACGACGGCGTCGGCATGACGGAAGCCGCCGCGCCGGGCACCGGCCTGAACAACCTGCGCGAGCGGCTGGCCGCGTTCTACGGCGGCGCCGCGCGGCTCGAGCTGACCGAGCTGGAGCCGCACGGCCTGCTGGCCGAAGTCATCGTCACCCCCGAGCGCCGCGCCGGACGCGCGCCGGGGACGAATTCCGTGCGAGGCGAAGCATGAGTGCAGAAGACAACGCGGTGCGCGCCCTGGTCGTCGACGACGAGCCGCTGCTGCGCACCCACCTCGCGCATCACCTGGCGCAGCTGTGGCCCGAGCTGGTCGTGGCCGGCGAGGCGCGCAACGGGCGCGAGGCGGTCGACCTCGTCGCGACGCTGCAGCCCGACGTCGTCTTCCTCGACGTCCACATGCCCGGCATGAACGGCGTCGAGGCCGCGCGGCTGATGGGCCACGACGTGCAGATCGTCTTCGTGACGGCCTACGAGCAATACGCCGTCGCCGCGTTCGAGCAGGGCGCGATCGACTACCTGGTCAAGCCCTTCGACGTCGAGCGCCTCGGCGAGAGCGTCGCGCGGCTGCGGCGGCGCCTGTCGGAGCGGCGGCGCGCGCACGCGCTGACGGGCTCGACCAGCGGCGCCGCGCGGATCACCAGCGCCGCGCTGGACGGCGACGAGGGCGAGGCCGACGACCGCGCGGCCGATCCCGCGGCGCAACGAGCCGCCGGCGGCGCGCTCGCCGCAGTGCCCGCGGGCGACCTCGACGCCGTGCTCGCCGCACTCGCGGGCGAGCTGCGCCGGCGCGTGCCGGCCAGCGAGCGGCTGCAGTGGATCCGCGCATCGGTCGGCCAGATGATCAAGCTGATCCCCGTCGACGAGGTGCTGTATTTCCGTTCCGACGAGAAGTACACGCTGGTCGTCTGGGTCGGCGGCGAGGCGCTGATCCGCAAGTCGATCCGCGAACTGCTGGACGGCCTCGAGCCCGAGACCTTCATCCAGATCCACCGCTCGACCATCGTCAACCTGCGTTTCGTCGCGCAGGTGATCAAGGGGCCGAACGAGACGGCCGAGGTGCACCTGAAGGGCCGGGCCGAGACGCTGAGCGTCAGCCGCAACCACGTGCACTGGTTCCGGCAATACTGAGCGCCGCGCGCGCGTCACGCGCGGGCGGCGCAGGGTCGACGCAGAAACGAAAAAGGTGCCTCGCGGCACCCTTCGTTTGTGCAGATCCGGCGGCACGAGGCCGCGGGGATCAGATCTTGCGGCGGCGGCTCAGGCCGATCAGGCCGAGGCCCAGGCCCATCAGGGCGAACGTGGCGGGTTCCGGCACGGCGCTGATGGTGGCGGTGACGGAGCCGACGTTGTTGTAGGAGTCCGAATCGAAGTAGAACAGCTTCAGTTCGCCGCCGGTCGCGGTGTAGCCGGTCGTGTAGTTGCTGCCGACGACGAACAGCGGGCCGTTGCCGATCTCACCGACCAGCGTGCCGGCGTAGGCGGTCAGGCCGCCCAGCGTCAGGGCCTGGTTGCTGTGACCGTCGGCGCCCGACCAGTAGCCGTCGTCGCCGAACGAGTTGTTCCACTGGTGGTCGCCGGTCGAGGCGGTGATGGTGAAGAAGTCACCGGCGCTCAGCGTCAGCGCGCTGTCGAAGGTGCTGCCGTCGGTGCCGTAGGCATCCGCCACGGAATCGATGGTGGTCGAGACGGTGGTGGCGCCCGCCAGCGTCGCCGCGGCCAGCAGGGTGGCGCCGATGGTGGCGCGCAGGAAATTCTTGCTCATGATGGATCCCGTTCTTTTCATGGTTGACGTCCTCCCCCCAAGTCACTCGGGGAGCCAAAAGGGGTGGAAACGTGCTGTCCATCCCTGGAATGAACTGTAACGCGCTGTTGCATTGCTGCGGGACAGCATCGGCCGCTTATATCGATAACCCTTGGCCCATTTTCGTGACCTATTCCCGCGTTTTCGCGATTCGACGTTTTTGAGCCCTCGATCGCCGCCGTTCGCTGCCGATGGAACCGGGTGGCGCGCCGAGCGCCCGGGGAATGCATCGCTGACGTCGCGGGAGCGGCGGTCGGGCGCGCCGGCGGCCGGGTTCGTGACGGATGTCGCGCGCTGCCTTCGAACTGGGGGGAGGGGCTTGCGGCAGGCCGCGATAGCTCTTCAGTTGTCTCCACTTTGTGCCGATAGCTACGGGAATCCCCTGTAAGGAATTCTCGATATGCCCAACACTCCTTCGCGCAAGACGCTGTCCGTCGCCAGCCGCCTCGCCTTCGGCTTCGGTGCCGTGGTCTCCCTGTCACTGCTCGGCTCGGTCGTCAGCGGCTGGCAGGCGCAGGCGATCGCGGCGAAGGTCGCGCGCGTCGTCGAGGTCAACAACGCGATCACCGACACCGTCGGCCGCCTTCGCAACTCGATGGACGAGATGGGCATCCAGGCGCGCAGCGTCGCGCTGATGACCGAGATGAAGTCGATCACCGCGGAAGTCGACAAGTTCAAGGCCGCCAAGGCGCGCTACCAGGCGGACGAGAAGGCGCTGCAGGCGCTCGTCGCCGGCGCGGGCGGGACGGACGACGAACGCCGCATCGTCAAGGACGTGACCGCGATCGCGGCGACGACGATCCCGCTCGTCGAGGATGCGACCAACCAGGCCGCCGACGGCAACAACGTCGAGGCGGCGCTGGCGCTGACCAACCGGGTGCTGCCGAACGAGACGAAGTGGCGCGAGGGCCTGCTGTCGCTGCAGAAGTCGATCGGCGTCGACAACGCGGGTGCCGCGGCGGGCGCGAAGAACGCCGAGGCGCTGATGATGACGCTGCTGGTGGTGTTCGCGCTGGCCTCGGCCGGCGTCGGCGCGCTGGTGGGCTGGCGCGTGATCCGCAGCGTCAAGGGGCCGATCGACCGCGCGATGAACTTCGCGCGCCGCGTCGCCGACGGCGACCTGTCGGCGCAGGTGCATTCCGACCGCGACGACGAACTGGGCCTGCTGCTGCAGGCGATGCACGCCATGCAGCAGAAGCTGCGCGCGCTGGTCGGCCACATCCGCGAATCGGCGGAGTCGATCGGCGACGCCAGCAAGGAAGTGGCGGTCGGCAACCAGGACCTGAGCCAGCGCACCGAGCAGACCGCCGGCAACCTGCAGCACGCCGCGAGCGCGATGACGCAGCTCACCGGCAACGTGCGCCAGAGCGCGGACGCCGCCGTGCAGGCCAACGGCCTCGCGGCGTCGGCGTCGAGCGTCGCGCGCCGCGGCGGGCAGGCGGTGTCGGAGGTCGTCTCGACGATGAACGACATCAACGCCAGCTCGAAGAAGATCGCCGACATCATCGGCGTGATCGACGGCATCGCGTTCCAGACGAACATCCTGGCGCTGAACGCCGCGGTCGAGGCGGCGCGGGCGGGCGAGCAGGGGCGCGGCTTCGCGGTCGTCGCGTCGGAGGTGCGCTCGCTGGCGCAGCGTTCGGCGGGTGCGGCCAAGGAGATCAAGTCGCTGATCGGGGCGTCGGTCGAGCGCGTCGAGACGGGCGCGCGCCAGGTCGCCGACGCCGGCGCGACCATGCGCGAGATCGAGTCGAGCGTCGAGCGCGTGACGGCCATCATCTCGGAGATCAGCGCGGCGTCGGCCGAGCAGTCGAGCGGCATCGGCCAGGTCAGCGGCGCGGTGACGCAGCTCGAGACGATGACGCAGCAGAACGCGGCGCTGGTGGAGGAAAGCGCGGCCGCCGCCGAGTCGCTGCGCGAGCAGGCCGCCGGCCTGAACACCTTGGTCAACACGTTCCGTCTGGAGTGACCGGCGCCCGCGCCCGCGCGTGACGCGCGCGGGCGGGCGAGCGAGGAAGGGCCCGGGCCGGGAGGCGCGGGCCTTTGTCGTTGCGCGTGTCGCCTTGGCTTCGCGCTCGGCTGGGCGCCACAGCCCGAGTCGCCGATGACGCGGTCGGGGAAGCCGAAGTTGCCTGCTGAACCCATGCTGTTGCAGGTCGCAGGTCGCAGGTTGCAGGTCGCGGGGGCGTTGCCGGGCGCGGTCGACGTCGCGGTCAGACACCCGGAGGTGGGTGCCCCGGGCGTGCAGCGCGAGCCGTCCGCGCCGCCGCCGGCAGCGTCACTTCGGCTTGAGGCTCAGCACCATCTGCTCGGGAATGCGGCCGTCGGTGTCGAGCGGCAGCGTGTGCGTGCGCAGCAGCGCGCGCTTCACGGCTTCGTCCCAGTCGTGCGAGCCGCTCGAGCGCGTCACGCTGAAGCCGATGATCCGGCCGTCCGGCGCGATGCTGACGTCGACCTCGCACGGCTGCGTCACGCGCGCGGTGACGCGGTAGATGACGTTCGAGCGCACGGCCTGCGCGACGCGCGCGCTGTACTTCGCCGAATACGGGGCACCCCGTCGCGCGTCGTTCGCCGAGGCTGCAGGCCGTGGGGCGGGCGCCGGGGCGGCGGCAGGGGTCACCGGTGGCAACTCCACCGGGCCGTAGGCCGGCAGCGGCGCCGAAGGGACGGACGCCGTGGGCGCCGGCGCGCTCACCTTGTTCGAGTTGAAGAACATGCAGCCCGCGCCGAGCGCGAGCAGGGCACCGGCGCTCGCGGCCCGTCCGCCCGCGAGGGCGACGGACACGATGGTTCGGGCGCGGGCGGGCGCGAGACCGCGGAGGCGGCGCATCAGCCGGCGAACGGCTCGGTGCGCAGCAGCAGCCAGTCCTTCGCCGCACCCTCGACCAGCGGCAGCAGGCGCTCGCGCACCACGGCGTGGTACGCGTTGAGCCAGTCCACGTCGGTGCGGCTCAGCATGCCCGGCTCGATGCAGCGCGTGTCGATCGGGCACAGCGTGAGCGTCTCGAACTCGAGGAAATCGCCGAACTCGTTCGCGCCGATCGACGTGTTGGCCACGAGGTTCTCGATGCGGATGCCCCACTGGCCGGGGCGGTAGAGGCCGGGCTCGATCGAGGTGATCATGCCGGGCTCCATCGCCATGTGCGGCTCGGTCATGGCCTTGCTGATGCTTTGCGGGCCTTCGTGCACGTTCAGGAAATAGCCGACGCCGTGGCCGGTGCCGTGGCCGTAGTCCAGCTTCGCGGCCCACAAGGGCGCGCGGGCGAGGGCGTCCAGCATCGGCGACAGCGTGCCGCGCGGGAAGCGGGCTTGGCTCAGCGCGAGCGTGCCCTGGAGCACGCGCGTGTAGTCGCGGCGGTGCTCGGCGGTGATCGTGCCGACCGGCCAGACGCGCGTGATGTCGGTCGTGCCGCCGAGGTACTGCGCGCCGGAGTCGATCAGCAGCAGGCCGTCGCCCTCGATGACGGCGAACGACGCGGGGCTCGCGCGGTAGTGCGGCATCGCGCCGTTGGCGTTCCAGCCGGCGATGACGGGAAAGCTCAGGCCGACGAAGCCGGGCCGCGTGCGGCGCTCGCCCGACAGCTTCTCGTCGATGGTGAGCTCGGTGACCGGACCGTACGGGCGGTCGGGCGCGGTGGCCTTGTCGAACCAGGCGTAGAACGCGCACATGGCGGCGCCGTCCTGGGCCATCGCCTCGCGCACGAAGGCGATCTCGGCGGCCGTCTTGCGGCTCTTGGCGAGCGTGCTCGGGTTGATGGCCTCGATCACGCGCACGCCGGCGGCGACCTGCTCGCGGAAGCCGAGCGTGATGCGGCGCGGGTCGACCAGCAGCACGGCGTCCTTCGGCAGCGCGGCGAGCGCGGCGCCGGCGGTGGCGTAGTCGGCGACGCTCACGCCGTCGGCGGCGAGGCGGGCCTTCAGGTCGGCGTCGATCTTGTCGGCGCCGACGAACAGCGTCGTGTCGTCGGCGGCGACCAGCAGGTGGGCCAGGAAGACAGGGTTGTAGTCGACGTCGGCGCCGCGCAGGTTGGTGATCCAGGCGATGTCGTCGACGGTCGAGACGAAGTGGTGCGTGGCGCCGACGGCCTTCATCGCGGCGCGCAGGTGCGCGAGCTTGTCGGCGCGCGGCAGCGGGGCGTGCGGCGCGACGTGTTCGTAGACGCGCGCCCGCGGCAGTTCGGCGCGGTCGTCCCAGGCGTCGGCGAGCACGTCGGCATCGGTGTGCAGCGTCACGCCGGCGGCGGTCAGCGCGTGGCGCAGCGCCTGCGAGGCGGCGAGGCCCAGCACGTCGCCGTCGACCGCGACCACGCCGCCGCGCGGCACTTCGCGGGCGAGCCAGTCGATGTGGTGGGCGGCGGTGCCGGTCGGGATCTTCACGAGGTCGATGCCGCTGCCGCGCAGCTCGGCCTCGGCCTGCGTCCAGTAGCGGCTGTCGGCGAACAGCGCGGCCTTGTCGGCCTTGACGGCGAGCGTGCCCATCGAGCCGGTGAAGCCGGAGAAGTGCTCGCGGCCCTGCCAGCGGCCCGGCAGGTATTCGGACAGGTGGGGGTCGCTCGACGGCACCAGCACGGCGTCGATGCCGCGCTCGTGCATCACCTCGCGCAGGCGGGCGATACGGGCGCGGGCGGGGGAAGTGCGGGTGTCCATCGGATCTCTTTCGCTGGGGGTGGCGCGGCGAAGGCGGAGCGCGCGGCCGGTGTCTCGTGAATGCGATCGATTCTAGGCAATTCGCACCGGGGATTGCGGGCGTCCACCTGCGCGGAATGGCTGATTTACGGTGCTTTTGTCGCGCGCAGGACGGCACGCACGGGGCTGGCGTCGGCGGTGGTGAGCTTCAGCGGCAGGGCGATCAGCTCGTAGTCGCCTTCGGGGACGTCGTCGAGCACGAGGTTCTCGAGCACGCGCAGGTCGCGGCGGCGCAGCACCTGGTGGCTGTCGAGCGTCTTGCTCGAGGCGGGGTCGACGCTGGCGGTGTCGATGCCGACGAGCGTGACGCCGAGGTCGGCCAGCGCCTCGACGGTCGCCGGCGCGAAGGCGGCGCAGTCGTCGTCGAACGCATCGAGCGGCGCCTTGGCGTAGGTGCGCACGAGGATGCGCGCGGGCAGCGGCCCGTGCAGCGCGTGCGCGAGGTGCGCCATCTCGACCAGCGGGCCCACGCCGATCGCGTGGATCACGCGGCACGGGCCGATGAACGGCTCGAGCGCGACGTGCCCGATCGCGGCGGCGCCATTCTCGTAGTGCAGCGGGGCGTCGGCGTGGGCGCCGGTGTGCGGCGAGAGCGTGATGGCGCTGACGTTGACCGGGCAGCCGGGGCCGATGGTGGCACCCCATTGCTGGCTGTAGGGGGTGTCGCCGGGGAAAACCGGGGACGTTGCGTTGATGGGTGGGGAGATGTCCCAGAGTGTCTGCATGGCGAGATTATTGGTCTTTGTCGACGCTTCGCGTCGGGTGGCTTTCTTCGAGCGGGGTGGCGGCGACAGGGCGGGCAGGGGCTCGGCTCGCCGGCTCGGCGTGCGTCTGAATCCGGCCTGGACGGCCGGATTCCGCGGGCGTTCGTTCAAGTTCTCACCCCCCGCCACGACCGGGCCGCGCTCGACGCCTTGGACACGTGCCGAGGATGCCCGCGAGCTGCGCGCTCGCCTGCGAGCCGAGCCCCTGCCCGCCCTGTCGCCGCCACCCCGCTCGAAGAAAGCCACCCGACGCGAAGCGTCGACAAAGACCAA
>JASLEM010000442.1 GCA_030151165.1 Burkholderiaceae bacterium | reverse complement strand
CCGCTGGCGCCTGCCCGCGACGATGCCCGAGGGCTTGTACTGGTACCACCCGCACGCGCACGGCGAGGTGCAGGCGCAGATGCTGATGGGCCTGACCGGCGCGATCGTCGTGGAAGGCCCGGACGACGACGCGCGGCGCGCCGCCGGCGTCGTCGAGCGCGTCCTCGTCGTGCGGCAGACGCAGGATCTCGACGCCGGCAAGACGCCCGCCGCGTCGATGACCGGCGCGGCCACGACGCCGGAGCATCGCCGAGAGTCGCGCGAGCCGCGCGCGCCGGCGCCCCCGGCGAACGCGATCGACACCTCGCACGAACTCCTGTGCACGAGCAACTCGGGCATCGACCAGCTGAGCCTGAACGGCACGCCGATCCCGGTCGGGGAGGCGCCCGACGCCGCGCTGGCGCACTACGAGATCGTGCCGGGGCGGCCGCAGCTCTGGCGCATCCTCAACGCCGCGACCGATGCGTTCCTGAGCCTGGGCGTCGTCGACACGGACGGCCACCCGCTGCCGCTGGAGGTCGTTGCGCGCGACGGCACCCCGCTCTCCGACGACAGCGGCAGGCGACTCCCACGCGCGACGACGCTCGAGCCGCAGTCCGTGCCGCCGTCCGGCCGGCTCGAGGTGATGGTCGCGGCCCCGCCGCCGGGCGTGAAGGCCTACCTCGTCACGCACGCGGTCGACACGGGCTGCGCCGGCGACCGATTGCCCGAACGCCGGCTGGCGAGCGTCGCGGCCGCGGCGGTGGACGCCGAGCCCGCCGCCGCATCGCCGCCGCCGATCGCGGAAGGCGCGCGGCACGCGGACTTCTTCGCCGGCGTCCTCCGTCGCCGGACCGACCGCACGCGCGTGATCGCGATGGCCGAGTACCCGCGGCCGGGAAGCGACGACCAGACCGACTTCTACATCGCGGAGCGCAAGCCGGGCGCGGTGCTGCGGCCGTACATGATGGGCGACGCGCCGTCGATCACGGTGCGCGCCGGCACGACCGAGGAGTGGGTGATCGAGAACTGGACGAACGAACTCCACACGTTCCACATCCATCAAGTTCACTTCCGCGTGCTGGAGATCGACGGCAGCCCGGTGGCGAATCCGCCGTCGCTGGACGTCGTCGAGGTGCCGTACGCCACCGCCACCGGCTACCGCAGCAAGGAAGGCCCGGTGCGACCGGGGCGCGTGCGCATCAAGATGACGTTCCCCGCGACACTGGCGGGCGATATCCCCTTCCACTGCCATCTCGTCGACCACGAGGACAACGGGATGATGGCGGTGCTGCGCGTCCTGCCCGCGTCGGGAAAGCCCCGCGACCCCCTGCGCGACGGCGGCGGCATGCACATGAACATGCACATGCACTGAGTCGGCGAGCGCGACGTGCTACGCCTTCGCGCGGCTCTCGAACACGCCCTTGAACACCGGCACCGCGGACATCGCGTTCGGCCAGCCCGCATCGTAGGCAAGGTGCGACAGCATCTCCGACGCCTCGCCCGCGGTCAGCCCGTTGTCCATCGCCTTGCCCAGATGGAAGGTGACCTGGGCGAACTGGCCGCCGGCGACCAGGGCCGCGACGGTGGCCAGGCTGCGGTCGCGCGGCGCGAGGTCGGGCCGCAGCCACAAGTCCCGGAACAGCACGGCGCCCGTGTCGTCGGCGAGGCTGCGCGACACCGGCCCGACCGCCTGTTCGACGGCAGCCGCCCGGCGTTCCTCCGCCGCCGGGTCGAGCGGCAACAGCGCGGGCGACGCGGGCGGCAGGTCGGCGGCGCCGATGCCGCGCGCCGCGAACACGGCGGCGACGATCGGCACCGCCACCACGCAGCTGCCCCAGCCCGCGTAGAACGCGAGGTGCGTGACGATCTCCGAGATCTCCTTCGCCGTCACGCCGACCTCCAGCGCGCGTTCGACGCCGCCCGCCAGCGGCGCCGCCTGCCCGCGCGCGATCAGCGCCGCGAGCGTGACGACGCCGCGGTCGCGCGGAGACAGGCCCGGGCGGCGCCAGACGTCGTCGAGAAGCACCTCCCGTTCATAACGGGCCAGGGCGGGTGAGACGGTCGACAGATCCTGCAGTGCCATGGGGCTCCTTCGCGTCACGCGACGACGAGTGCGCCGTCGACGGTTCGCACGACTGTAGGTCGCGGGCGCCGGACGCGGTAGCCGTCCGACGTCGCTTGCCCTTATGGCGCTGGCTCATGAATCGAGGCGGAACCTGCCGCGGCCCGCAGTGCCACGACCAACCCGCGATCGCGCGGCGCTTTTGCGTAGGCGAGCCTCTTCCGGAGGATGCATGCGGCCTCGCTGGCGCGACGGAAGAATGGATCCGCCATCCGCCCGATCCTCCGAGAGCACGCCATGCCCACCCCCTTCGACACCGTTCGCACGCGCACGAGCGCCGGCGTCCTGTTCGCGGCCTTCGACAGCCCGCCGATGAACCTGATCGGGCCCGAGCTCGTCATCGACCTCGTGGCGCTGCTCGATGCGCTCGAGCACGACGACACGACCAACGTCGTCGTGTTCTCGAGCGCGGACAACGAGTTCTTCATCCCGCACGTCGACATGACGCGCGTGCCCGACTACACGCGCGAGACCGGGCGCATCCCGGGCTCGGCGAAGGGATCGCTCGGCGGCCTGCTGCGCCGCCTCAGCGAGATCCGGCAGGTCACCATCGCGCTGGTGCGCGGCTTCGCCCGCGGCGCCGGCAGCGAGCTCGCGCTGGCGTGCGACATGCGCTTCGCCTCGCGCGAGAAGGCCGTGTTCGGGCAGATCGAGGCGGGCTTCGGCGCGCTGCCCGGCGCGGGCGCGCTGCAGCACCTGACGCGCCTCGTCGGGCGCGGCCGGGCGATGGAGATCATGCTCTCGGCCGACGACTACGACGCCGAGACCGCCGAGCGCTACGGCTGGATCAACCGCGCGCTGCCGGACGCCGAGCTCGACGCCTTCGTCGAGGCGCTCGCCGCCCGCATCGCCAGCTTTCCGCCGGGCGGCGCGGCCGTCGTCAAGCGGCGCATCAACGACATCGCGCTGCCGCCGCTGGCCGACGTCCGCAACGACGCCGTCCTCTTCCAGTCGGCCGTGCGCGATCCGCGGGTGCAGGCCCGCGCGAAGGCATTGTTCGACGGCGGCTTCCAGACCCGTGGCCCGCTCGAGCGCTCGCTCGGGGATGCGCTCGGCAAGCTCGAAGGCTGATCGACCCGGCGCGGCTCGATGCGTCAGCCGCGCGGGCCGCGGCGCACGAGCCACGCCAGCCACCGCGGCACCAGCGGCCGCGGCAGGTCGTAGGCGGACGGCGCGGGCACCACGAGCCGCACCTCCGTGCCGCCGCTGGCGCGCGCCTCGATCGAGAATCCCGCGCCGAGCTTCTCGGCCTTGGCACGCATGATCGGGACGCCGAAGCGGCTCGCCGATCCCTTGAGCGTCCCGTCGTCCGGCATGCCCCGGCCGTCGTCCAGCACCGCCGCCGTGAACTCGCGCTTCCAGAAGCCCAGCTCCAGGCAGACGTTGCGGCCCTGCGAGTGATGGAAGGCGTTGGCGAGGGCCTGCAGCAGGATGGCCTGGATCGCGGCGCGCGCGTCGTCCGTGAACGCGATCTCGTCGCCGGGAACGTGGAGGTGGAACGCGAGGCCCGTGTCGTACGCGAGATCGTCGCCCGCCTGCCGCAGCAGTTGCACCAGCGTCCGGTCCGCGCCCGCCTCGGAGCGCGTCTCGAGCACGTGCTCGCGCCCCTGCGACAGCGCCTGCTCGGCGCCACGCAGCGTCGCCTCCATCTCGGCGCGTTGCGGGCTGTCCGCGGGCAGTCGCTCGACCAGCGCGGTCAGCTGGAAGACGAGCCCGAAGTGGGTCTGCAGCACGGCGTCGTGCAGCTCGCGCGCCACCCGCTCGCGCTCCATCCGGCGCACCGCCTGCGCCAGCTCCACGGCCTTGGCGCGCAGGTTGCGGCGCATCAGCGAGATCCGCGAGTTGAACAGCATCAGGCGCGCCAGCGCGGCGGAGATGAACAGCCAGAACAGCCCCTTCTCGGCAGCGGTCGCGAAGCCGATCTCGAGCGACCGCGGGTAGCCGATGAACACGAGGCCCAGGCCCGCGCACGTGCCGAGCCAGAACCGCGCGAACAGGCGGTTGTCGAACTGCAGGCTGCCGAACGGCAGGGCGATGAAGAGGTTGAAGACGAAGACGAACCAGACGCCCGGCATGAAATAGCAGCCGAGGAGATCGCGTCCGCACGAGACGACCATCTGGATCGCCGTCATCGACGGATCGCGCAACCGCTCGGACCATCCGCTCGCGATCGCGAGGAGGATGAGCAGGTTGGCGACGGCCGAATAGGCGAACAGCGCCAGCGTGGTGGGCCCGCTCGCCTTGCCGATGAGCCAGTAGGCCAGCAGGAAGGCACAGGTCGCGACGTACTCGACGCCCGCGAACAGGGTCACGCGCAGGCGCAGGCGACGCTTGGCGCCCCAGCCGCTTCCCGTGCCGCCGACGGTCATGTCAGCGCCGCACGGCGAGTGCCCCGAGACCGTGTCGGGGCGAGTTCGACGAACAGGGACTGGCTCATCGTGCACCCACGGATCTCGTTCAGGACGAGGTGAGCGTAGCCACATCCTCGGTCGAACGCCTGCGCCCTAGGAGGCAAGGCAGCCTCCGCTGTTCGTCCGCGCGAACCGCCCCGCGGCGCACGCGCGGCACCGGCGCGCGGGTCGGCGAGCGCAGGTTTTCCTGCGCCTTCCGGACGAGCGCGCGACCCACATCTCCGGGTTCGCAACATGCGGGCGCCGGACTAACGTGCGTGTCGTCCGCCTTGCGTTCGCCATCCGGGTGCCGCGCAGCAGGCACACGTTCGACACGCCGAAAGGGAGTTCGTGCCAGGTCTTCTGTCCGCCGAGCGCTTGCGGGAAGCGTTCCGCCTCGACCACGCGCCGGCGTTGACCGCGAGCGCGCGTTCGGGCAACGCCGTCTCGGTCACGGAGCTGCGCAGCGACGCCGCGCGATCGCACCGCACCGATCCGCCCGGCGCGAGCGCCGCGCTCATGGCCTGCGTCCACCTGCGCGACATCGGGCGCACGCAGGCCTGGCATGGCGGCGAATCCGACGGCCCGTCCTCGATCGCGAAGGGCGCATGCACCTTCCACGACCTCCGCCGCCCGCCGCACTTCCAGCACGACGGCGCGTTCCATGTCCTGGCCTTCGTCTTCCCCGGCGACGCGCCGGAGCGCCACGCCGCCCTGCCCCGAGCGGCGGACGACCGCGTGCTGTTCGGCCTCGCGATCTCGCTGCTGCCGCTGATGAACGGCAGCGTCAGGATGAACCAGGGCTACATCGACCACGCGTTGCGCGCCGCGGCCATCCATGTCCGCAGCGTCGACGCCCTCGCGCACGCCGCCAGGTCGACCCTCCGCGGCGGCCTCGCGCCCTGGCAGCAGCGGCGGGCGCGGGATCTCCTGCAGTCGCACGTGGTCGAAGGCATCCCGCTGGACGCCGTCGCCGCGGCTTGCGGCCTGTCGAAGAGCGGATTCCTGCGCGCGTTCCGCGAGAGCTTCGGCGTGCCGCCGCACCAGTGGCTGCTGCGCTGTCGCGTCGACCGGGCGGCCGAGCTGATGCGCGACCCGGCGCTCGCGCTGTCCGACATCGCCGTGGACTCGGGCTTCTTCGACCAGAGCCATTTCACGCGGGCGTTCTCGCAGCGCATGGGCCTCAGCCCCGGCGCGTGGCGCCGCGCCCAGCTCGCCCGCGACATCGACGGCTCGCGAGCGAACGATCGACAGGAGCGGCCGTTCGTGGCCGCGTGAGCGAGCCACGGCACCGCGCCCGCAGGCCGCGCGAGGCCGAGGCCCCGCGGCCCGCGGGCCGATCGCTCAGTGCGCCGGGGGCGTGCCGGCCGCCTCGATGATGAGCCGCGCCACCTCGTTCGGATGCGACAGCATCGCGACGTGGCTCGCGGGCACGACGATCGTCTTGGCGTTCATCGCCTTCGCGAACTGCTTCTCCAGCTCGGGCGAGATCATCTGGTCGTGGCTCGCGACGACGTACCACGTCGGCTTCGTCTTCCACGCCGCGGTCGTGACCTTGCCGCCGAGCGCCGCGCCGTTGGTCGGGCCCTGGATCGCGGACATGATCCTGCGCTCGGCGGGCGGGACGTCCGGCGCGAAGAAGTCGTCGATGCCCTTGTCGGTCAGCTTGAGGAAGCCGCCCGCGTCGGGGCGCAGCTCGGCGAGCCCCGGCGGCGGCGGGAACTCCTTGCCCAGGTCGCCGGCGCCCTGCCCCGCGTCGGGCGCGAACGCGGCCACGTAGACGAGGCCCGCGACCTTCGGATCGTTGCCCGCCTGCGAGATGACCGCGCCGCCGTACGAATGGCCGACCAGCAGCACCGGGCCGTCCGCCAGGGCGATCTCGCGCTGGGTCGCGGCGACGTCGTCCGCGAGGCTGGTCAGCGGGATGCGCACGGCGGCCACGTGCAGGCCGGCGACCTCGAGTTGCGGGATGACCTTGCTCCAGCTCGACGCGCCAGCCCAGGCGCCGTGCACCAGCACGACGTTCCGGATGGCGGGCGCCGGCGCGCCGGCCGCTTCGGCGGGAGAGATCGGCATCCCGACCGTCACGGCCGCGGCGACAAGCAGCGACAGCGCGCCCCTGCGGGATGGGAGGAAACCGGTCGAACGGAAACGGGTGGTCATTCTGTGACTCCAGGGTGATGGATGAAGGTTCGTCGACCTCGCCCGAGCGTCGCGCGCGAGGGAGGTCAGCGCGACGGCCGGTCGCCTCGTCCCGAGGGCAGGCGCCGGCCGCCAGGGGCAGCCCCTTGCGATTCATTCTGGAGGCCGACCCTCCGCGGTGTCTGGTACGAACTGCCAGCAATTGGCGAATCTGGCCCCGTCCTCGGGTCGCTCGTCGCCGATGACTCGAAAGAGTCACTTCCGCAGCCTCTGATCGGGATAGGTGCGGGCCGCGTTCGGAAATATCGTTGCGGCGAGCGACCGGAAGTGAACCGGTTCCAATCAACCTCGACAAGGATGACCGCGATGCCTCCCACCTCACCGATCCGCATCCTCGTGAGACACACGGCGCCATTGACGCAGGCCGGCATCTCGTCCGCGCTCCAGGCCTTCCCCGGCTTCGAGGTGATCCATCGCGCGCCGGCGGAATCCTGGGCGTCCGTCGACGCGGTCGACGTGCTGGCCGCGGACTTCCAGAGCGCCATGGACTACCTCGCGTCGGCGCCCGCCAAGGGCGCGCAGCCCAAGGTCCTGGTGGTGACGACGAGCGAGCGGGAATGCGACATCCGCCGCGCCCTCAAGCAGGGCGTGCGCGGCTACGTCCTGCAGGGCTGCTCGATCGACGACCTGGCCACCGCCGTCCAGCAGATCTCGCTGGGCCACGTGCACCTGGGCTCGTCCGTTGCGCAGCGCCTGGCCGAGAGCATCTGCGGCAACGCGTTGACGGCGCGCGAGGAGGAAGTCCTGCAATGCGTCATCGACGGCGAGTGCAACAAGGAGATCGCCCGGCGCATGGCGCTGTCCGTCGGCACCGTGAAGTCGCATCTCCGCGCGGTCTACGCGAAGCTCGAGGTCAAGAGCCGCACGCACGCCGTCGCGGAGGCGAGCCGGCGCGGGCTGCTGCGCAGGGCGCCGGTCGCGGCGCCGGTCGTCGCGCCGCCGATGCCGGCAGGCCTGCACCCGGCGCGCGAGTCGTTCACGCACGCCGACGCCTGAGTCGCACCGCCCCGCACCGCGTCGCATCACCCCGCACCGCGCCGCATCACCGCGGGGGCGTCGCGGCGTGGCCTTTTCCACCGCTGACCCCACCTTCGAAAGCGAGACACCATGCAGGACAACATCGGCGGCATCGCGATACCCGATTCGCGGCTCGCGCGCGAGATCACCGAGCTCGTTCGCGACACCGAATCCGAGCTGCTCTTCAACCACTCGAGCCGCGTCTACTACTGGGGCGCGCTCGCGGGCAAGCGTCGCGGCCTGGTCTTCGACCCCGAGCTGCTGTACGCCGGCGCGATGTTCCACGACATGGGCCTGACGCACCAGCACAGCAGCGAATGCGAGCGCTTCGAGGTCGACGGCGCCAACGCCGCGAAGGCCTTCCTGTGCAGCCACGGCATCCCGCAGCAGGACGTCGACACCGTGTGGACGGCGATCGCGCTGCATACGACACCCGGTATCCCGGTGCACATGCATCCGGTCGTCGCGCTGGTGACGGCCGGCGTGGAGATGGACGTCCTGGGCATCGACTACGACCGGTACGCCGACGCCACCCGCGAGGCGGTGGTGGGCGCGTTCCCGCGCCCGCCGGCCTTCAAGGAAGACATCATCCAGGCGTTCTACGACGGCATCCGCAAGAAGCCGCAGTCGACCTTCGGCAACGTCAAGGCCGATGTCCTGGCGGACAAGGATCCGGGCTTCCAGCGCGGCAACTTCTGCAGCGTCATCCGCCGCTCGGCCTGGGCCGGTTGAGGCGCGCGCCGGCCGCGCCTAGAGTTCGATGAACCCGCGGCGCATGGCCAGCGTCACGGCGTGCGTCCGGTCGGTGGCGGACAGCTTCGACAGGATGTGCTTCATCCGCGACTTGACCGTTTCCTCGGAGACGTTGAGCGTCGCCGAGATGCGCTTGTTCGAGCACCCCGCCGCGACGAGGCGGAGCACGTCGATCTCGACGCTCGTCAGCGAATCCTGCGTGAGCCCGTTGGCCAGCTCGGTCGCGACCTCCGACGGGATGTGCCGCTGCCCCGAATGGACGATGCGGATCACGCGGCGCAGCTCCTTGGGCACCATGCTCTTGAGCAGGTAGCTCGCGGCGCCGGCCCGGATCGCGCGGTTGGCCTGCGCGTCGCCGCTGTAGATGGTCAGGAAGATGATGCGTGCGGCGGGAAACTCGCGGCGGATCGCCTCCATCGCGCGGATCCCGCCGATGCCGGGCATCTGGACGTCCATGATCACCACGTCCGGCTGGTGCAGGCGATAGAGCTCGACCGCCTCTTCGCCGGACGCCCCCTGGGCGACGAGTTCCATGTCGTCCTCGCCCATGACGACCGCTGCGATGCCTTCGCGGATCAGGGGGTGGTCGTCGACGGCGAGGACGGTGATTCTTTCCGGCACGGCGTTCCGCAGGTGAGGAGGAAACCTGGCGGTCACGCGCCCCGCGGCCCGCCGGGCTCCGGCGGCGCCAAGTCTCCGATGGCGGAGGCCATGTTACCAAGCCGTGCCGTCGCGGGACACCGCCCTTTGGCCAGACCGCGAACGCGCGATCGCCCCTGTTGGCGCATCGCGCGCCACGGCGATACGCTCGGGGCAACGCCGACCGTCAACCCGCGCGCAGGACTCCCATGACCTCTCTCCCGGACTGGAACAGCCCGGTCGCCGTCCGCCTCGGCGGCTACGACCTCATCAACACGCCCATGCTGAACAAGGGCACCTCGTTCACCGACGACGAGCGCGACACCTTCCACCTGCACGGCCTGCTGCCGCCCCACGTCGGCAGCCTGGACGAGCAGGTGCGGCGCCGACTCAAGGCGCTGCGCGGGCTCGCCACCGACTTCGAGCGCTACAGCTTCCTGCGCGACCTGCAGGACACCAACGAGACACTGTTCTACGCCCTGGTCACCGGCCACCTCGAGGAGATGCTGCCGATCGTCTACACGCCGACCGTGGGCGAGGGCTGCCAGCGCTTCAGCGAGATCTGGCGCAAGCCGCGCGGCGTCTTCCTGAGCTACCCGAACCGGCACCGCATCCGCGAGATCCTCGCGGACCCGCGCTACGACGACGTGCGCGTGATCGTGGTCAGCGACGGCGAGCGCATCCTCGGGCTCGGCGACCAGGGCGCCGGCGGCATGGGCATCCCGATCGGCAAGCTCGCGCTCTACACCGGCTGCGGCGGCATCCACCCCGGATGGACCTTGCCGGTGCTGCTGGACGTCGGCACCAACAACCGCGAGCGCCTGGAGGATCCGATCTACGTCGGCTGGCGCCACGAGCGCATCGGCGAGGCCGAGTACGACGCGTTCGTCGAGGAGTTCATCAGCGCGGTGGCCGAGCGCTGGCCCGACGTCCTGCTGCAATGGGAGGACTTCGCCGGCCACAACGCCGCCCGCCTGCTGGCGCGCTACCGCGACCGGCTGTGCACGTTCAACGACGACATCCAGAGCACGGCGGCCGTGGCCGCGGCGACGCTGATGTCCGCCGTGCGGATCACCGGCCAGCCGCTGACGCAGCAGCGCGTCGCCCTGCTGGGCGCGGGCGCCGCCGGATGCGGCATCGCCAACCTCGTGCTCAAGGCGATGATCGAGGCCGGCGCCGACGAGGCGACGGCCCGCCGCCACTTCTACGCGGTCGACCGGGACGGCCTGCTGGTCGACGGCATGGCCGGCATCACCGAGGCGCAGCGCCCGTTCGTCCAGCCGCGCGACGCGGTGCAGGGCTGGACGCTGGACAGCCCCGGCCGCATCGGGCTGGCCGACGTGGTCGCCAACGCCCGGCCGACGGTGCTGATCGGCGTCTCCGGACAGGCGGGCGCGTTCACGGAGCGCGTCGTGCGCACCATGGCGCAGCACGTGGCGCGGCCGGTCATCCTGCCGCTGTCCAACCCGACGTCGCGCAGCGAGGCGACGGCGCGGCAACTGGTCGAGTGGACGGACGGCCGCGCGCTGGTCGGCTCGGGCAGCCCGTTCGCGCCGGTCGAGTGGAACGGCCAGGTCCATCGCATCGCGCAGACGAACAACTCGTACATCTTCCCGGGCATGGGCCTGGGCATCCTCGCGTCCGGCGCGCGGCGGGTGACCGACGCGATGTTCATGGCCGCGGCCGTGGCGCTGTCGGCGCACGAGGCCGTCGACGCGGACGGCCGCCCGCAGATGCTGCCGGCCATCGGCGCCCTGCGCACGCTCTCGCTCGCGGTGGCGCGGGCCGTGGCGCGCCAGGCGCAGGCCGATGGCGTCGCCGAGGCGCGGTCGCCGGCGGAACTCGACGCGCGCATCGACGCCTGCGTCTGGGCGCCGCACTACCGGCCGTATCGCCGCGCCGGCTGACGCGTCAGGCGCTCACAGCGACTGGCCGAGCCCGCGGAAGCGCGCCGCGGTGCCGGGCGCCTTCAGCTTGCGCAAGGCCTTGACCTCGATCTGGCGCACGCGCTCGCGCGTCAGCTCGTACTGCGCGCCGACCTCCTCGAGCGTGCGCGCCTCGCCGACGTCGATGCCGAAGCGCATCCGCACCACGGCCGCCTCGCGCGGCGTCAGCTCGTTGAGCAACTGCTCCACGACCTCCCGCAGCTGCGACTGCTCGACCGCCTCCGCCGCCGCGAACCCCGACTTGTCCTCGATGAAGTCGCCGATCGTGGCGCCCGGATCGTCGCCCACGGGCGCGTCCAGCGAGACGGGCTCCTTCGCGACCTTCAGGATCTGCCGCACCTTCTCCTCGGGCAGGCCCATGCGGGACGCGAGCGTCGCCATGTCGGGCTCGACGCCGAACTCCGACAGGTAGCCGCGGCTCACGCGATGGAGCTTGTTGATCTGCTCGATCATGTGCACCGGCACGCGGATGGTGCGGCCCTGCTCGGCGATGCCGCGCGTGATCGCCTGGCGGATCCACCAGGTCGCGTACGTCGAGAACTTGAAGCCGCGGCGGTATTCGAACTTCTCGACGGCCTTGAGCAGCCCGAGGTTGCCTTCCTGGATGACGTCGCCGAACTGCATGCCGCGGTTCACGTACTTCTTGGCGATCGAGATGACCAGGCGCAGGTTCGCCGACACCATTTCCTCCTTGGCGCCGCGCGCGGCGCGCTCGGCGTCGGAGAGCCGCTGGCCGATGGCCTTCAGCGCCGCCAGCGGCACGACGTTGCGCGCCTGGATGTCCAGCAGCGCCGCCTGGTGCTCGTGGATGGCCGGGAGATGCCGCGCCAGCGTCTTCGCGTACGGCTTGCGGCCCGCGGCCTCGCGCGCCGGCCAGGCGGCGTCCGTGCCTTCCACCGCGAACCGGGCGAGGAAATGCGGCGTGGGCATGCCCGCGCGGTCGACCATCAGCTTGCGCAGGCTGCCCTCGTGCGAGCGCACGTCGTCGAGCTGCGCGCGCATCGCGGCCGACAGCTTGTCGATCGTCTTCGCCGTGAACCGCAGCGCGACCACCTGCGCCGTGAGTGCCTCCTGCGCCGCGACGTACGCCGGCGTGCCGAACCCGCCGTCGAGGAACGCGCGGCGCAGGCCCTCGAAGGCCGCGGCGATCTGCCCGAACCGCGCCAACGCCTCCGCACGCATCTCCTCGAGCCGCGCGGTCGTCGCGCGCGCGCCGCCGTCCTCGTCGCCATCGTCGGCGTCCTCGAACGAGTCGACGTCCTCCTCGGCCACGTAGTCGTCGGCTTCCGCGGCCGACACGAAGCCGTCCAGCACCTCGTTCACGCTCAAGGTGTTGGAGGCGATCTTCTCGCCGTACGCGAGCATCTCCACCACGATCGCCGGCGCGGCCGACATCGCGTCGACCATGTCCTGCATGCCCTGCTCGATGCGCTTCGAGATCTCGATCTCGCCCTCGCGCGTCAGCAGGTCGAACGCGCTCATCTCGCGCATGTACAGGCGCACCGGATCGACGCTGCGGCCGAAGCTCGAGTCGACGCTGCTGACCGCGGCCTCCGTGGCCTCCTCGACGTCGTCCACGGTCGCCACCGCACCCGAGGCACCCGCGACCAGCAGCGTCGCGGCGTCCGGCGCCTGCTCGTAGACCGGCACGCCGAGGTCGCCCAGCAGGCGCACGGTCGCCTCGACCAGCTCGACGTCGACCAGCCGCTCCGGCAGGTGGTCGTTGACCTCCTGCTGCGTCAGGTAGCCGCGCTCCTTGCCCAGGCTGACGAGCGCCGCGAGGTCGACCCGGCGCTGGTCGGCTTCCTCGGCGGTCAGGGCGACGCTGGCGAGACCGAACTCGCGGTCGAGCGCGCGCGCCTTCGATTTCGGCACGTTGACGCGCAGCGGCCGGGCCTTCGGCGCGGCCTCCGCGACCACGCGGACGCCGCCGGCGCGCGTGGCCGCGGTGGAGGGGGAGGACGAACGGGTCTTGGGATTCATGGCGCTTCCAGTCGGTCGGAGGCATTCCGACAACCCTTCCACATGGGGCCGGGAACGTCGAAGTAAAGGGCCGGATCGAAGCCCCGCCGGACGGCTCGCCCGCGACGGTTCGTGTCGGGCGGGTGTCTTTCCGGACACATTGTTCGCGCGGCGTTTCGGTGGCGGGTTTGCCGCGCCTGATCGAGGCCTCCGCGTGCGCGGCCGTGCGTAGCATCAGGCATCGATCGAGCATCGTCATTCACGCCACCCCGGCCACTTCCTTCGCAGTCACCGCCATGTCGCTCACGGCCTTCGTCACCTCCCCCGGCTTCCGCACCTCGGCCGAAGCCGCGGCACGCGCCGCGCTGGCCGCGGAATCGACGACCGGCGTCGCCGGCGCGCTGTCGAGCATCGTCGATGCCGCGAGCGACGGCGTGAGCGCGACGGTGTCGTTCAGCAGCGGCGCGCTGGAGGCGCTCGAACAGGCCGGCGCGTCGGCCGTCGACGGCGTCGAGGAGCTGGCGGTCGGCGCCTGGCACACGGTGCGCGACGCGGCGGTCGGCGCCGGGCACCTGCTGGAGTCGGCGTGGGACGGCGTGGAATCCGCCGTGGCCAGCGCCGAGAGCGCGGGCGAATCGGCCGTCGACGAGGTCGTCTCCGGCACGAAGGCGGCCGCCACCAGCCTGGGCCACTACGCGGCCGTGGCGCTGCAGGCGACCGGCGACGCGGTGTCCGACGTCGCGAGCGGCGCGCTCTTCGTCGCCGCGGCCGGCGGCAAGAGCTGGCTCGCGCTGCTGTGAGGCGCCAGGCCACGCGGGTCGGCGCCCCGGGCGACCTGCGTCCGGCGTCCAGGCCGACGCCTCATGCCGGTTCGAGCGCCTCGTCGGGATGCGGGATCGTGACGGTGAACCGCGTGCCGTCGGCCTCGGTCGACGTCGCGACGACGTCGCCCCGGTGCGCCCGCGCGATCTGCCGGACGATGTAGAGCCCGAGCCCGACGCTGCGCCCGACCGTCTTCACGCCAACGCCGCGCACCATCGGCTCGAACAGCGACGCCAGCACCTGGTGCGGGATCGGCTCGCCGTGGTTGTGGACGCACAGCTCGAAGGCCCGCGGCAGGATGCGCGACGTCACCTGCACTTCCGACCGCGGATCGCCGTAGGTCATCGCGTTGCCGACGAGATTGCCGAGCAACTGCGACAGCCGGTCGGCGTCGCCCACGCAGGCGCCCTCGCCTTCCGCGACGCGCGCGAGCCGGCGACCGGGATAGGCGGCGCCGAGCTCCACCACCACGTCCTGCACGAACGGATGCAGCGGCAACGGCCGGCGCCGGATCGGGATGCCGCCGCCCAGGCGCGCCTGGGTGAAGTCCAGCAGGTCGGAGATCAGCCGGTTCGCGCGCGAGGTCGCGTTGGCGATCCGCACGAGCGCGTCGGCCTGCATCGGCTCGAGCGCGCCGCGCTTGATGACGTGGCCGCTCAGGCTGACGACCGACAACGGGTTGCGCAGGTCGTGGCTGACGATACCCATCATCTGCTCGGCGAACAGCGCGCGATCCTCCGCGGCCGCGCGCTGGCGCGACGCTTCGTCGACCAGTTGCCCCTGCATCTGCACGACCGCCGCCTGCGCCTCGGTGCTGGTCCTGAGCAGGTCTTCGGCGACGCCGCGCGCGCGCACCAGTTCCTGCTCGTACTTGTGGCGATCCTCCGCGACGAAGACGGCGACGTCGTCGAAGCGGTCGCTCCCCGCCCCGCGCCGGGCCGCGTTGAGCATCACGGGAATGACGCGACCGTCCTTGCGCCGCATCTCGAACTTCACCTCGGCGACGGAGCCCTGGAGCTCGAGCAGCGGCGACCAGTGCGTCTGGTGGAAGATGCGCGCGCCCATCGTCAGCAGGTTCTGCAGCCGCGTGCCCAGCAACTCCGCCGCGTCGTAGCCGAGCCAGACGCAGAACGTCGCGTTCAGCTTGAGGATGTGCCCGTGGCTGTCGGTGGTGAGCAGGCCGCAGGCGGCGTGCTCGTAGGCGCGATCCGTCGACGACGGGCTCGGCGACGCGTCCGCCATGGCCTCAGAGCCCGGCGGCGTCGAGGAACGTCGTCATGGCGCTCGCGCTCGCGCCCGGCACGCTCAGGTGCGGGCAGTGGCCGATGTTGTCGATGATCGCGACCGTGCCGTGCGGCAGCGTCTTCCCGAAGAACTCGCCCACGGAAAGCGGCGCGATCAGGTCGTCGCTGCACTGGAGCACGAGGGCGGGCGTCTGCAGGCGGGAGACGTCGGCGCGGTGGTCGGAGGTGAACGTGACCTTGGCGAAGTGCTTCGCGATGCCCGGGTCGGTGCGGCAGAAGCTGTTCGTCAGCTCGACGCCGAGCTCGGGCTGGTCCGGCGCGCCCATGATCGCGGGCGCCATGGTGCTCGACCAGCCGAGGTAGTTGCTCTCCAGCGTGCGCAGCAGCGATTCGATGTCCTCGCGCTCGAACCCGCCGACGTAGTCGCCGTCGTTGATGTACGCCGCCGACGGCCCGACCATCACGTGCGCGGCGAAGCGCCCCGGCGACTTGATGTCGGCCAGCATGCCGATCATCGCGCTGACCGAATGGCCGACGAAGACGACCTGCCCCTCGCCGAACTCGTCGACGATCTCGTTGAGGTCGTCGGCGTAGCCCTGCAGCGAGTCGTACTTCGCCATGTCGTAGGACGCGAGGTCGGACATGCCGCTGCCGACGAGGTCGAAGGTCACGACGCGGTAACGGTCGGCGAACGCCGGCGCGAGCAGCCGCCACATGCTCTGGTCGCAGCCGAAGCCGTGGGCGAACACCATGGTGATGGGGCCCTGGCCGGTCACGTGGACGTTGTTGCGCTGCTGGATGTTCATGGGTCGCCTTCGACCGCAGACGTTGCAGCCAGAGGACCCCACGGCAAACGCGGGGCCCGGCCCCATTGGAACATCGAACCGCCCCGCCGCCGGCGCGCCAGGGCGGCCACCGGTCACTTCACCTTCGCGGCGCCGACCAGCCGGTCCATCGTCGCGGCCGGCGTGCCCTTCTCGTCGTTCCAGAACGCGGAGACCACGTCCTTCATCGCGCCCTCGACCGCCGGCGAGACGGCCATGTCGTGCGCGATCGACGGCACGAGGCCGCCGTTCTTCTGCGTCGCCACGAAGTCCGCGGACGAGAGCTTGGCGCAGGCGTCGAACTTGTCGAGCGACACGCCCGCCCGCACCGGGATCGAGCCCTTGTTCAGGTTGAACGTCTCCTGGAAGGCCGGCGACATGATCGCCGTCGCGAGATCCTGCTGCGCCTTCTGGTTGGCCGGATCCTTGATCTTGAACATCGCGAAGCTGTCGACGTTGTAGGTGTACGCGTTCTGCGTGCCCGGCGCGGCGACGCAGCCGAAGTCCTTGCCCGGCACCTTGCCGGCGGCCAGGAACTCGCCCTTGGCCCAGTCGCCCATGAACTGCATGCCGGCCTCGCCGCGGATCACCATCGCCGTGGCCAGGTTCCAGTCGCGGCCCGGCGCGTTGCGGTCGACGTAGCCCTTGATGCGCTTGAACGTGACGAGCGACTTCTCCATCGTCGCGCTCTTCAGCGTCGCCGGGTCGAGCTGCACGAAGGCCTTGCGGTAGAAGTCGGCGCCGCCGACGCCGAGGGCGACGGTCTCGAACAGCTCGAACTCCTGCCACGTCTGGCCGCCGTGCGCGACCGGCGTGATGCCGGCCTTCTTCAGCGCCTCGGCGGCGACGAAGAACTCGTCCCACGTCGTCGGCACCTTCGCGCCGGCCTTGCGGAACGCCTCGGGGTTCGTCCAGAGCCAGTTGACGCGGTGGACGTTGACCGGCACCGCGACGTAGTGGCCCTGGTACTTCAGGCCGTCGGCGATGACCTTGGGGATCAGCGCGTCCCAGTTGCCGGCCTTGGCGACGGAGTCCATGTTCTCGAGCGCGCCTTCCTGCGCCCACTCGATGATGGCCGGGCCCTTGATCTGCGCCGCCGACGGCGGGTTGCCCGAGATCACGCGCGACTTCAGCACCGTCATCGCGGCGTCCCCGCCCCCGCCGGCGACGGCGAAGTCCTTCCACGTGTCGCCCTGCTGCTGCAGCGTCTGCTTGAGCGCGGCGGCGGCCTTCGCCTCGCCGGGGGACGTCCAGTAGTGCAGCACCTCGACCTCGCCCGCGTGCGCGAGCGGCGTGCCGAAGGCCGCCAGGGCGCCAGCGGCGACGGCGGTGGTGGCCATGGTGGCGTTGACGTTGGCGACAAAGGTGGACAGCGTTGTCAATTTCGTGCGCATCGAGGGGCTCCGTGGGTGAGGTCAGGCAATCTACGGCGGGACGGCGGCCGGGGTCATGGGGGTTTCCCGAGGCGACGCGAAGGACGGCGCCGGCGCCGCCCGTCCTGCAGAATGCCGGCTTCCCCCTCGCGCGACGCCCGACGTCCACCGGATGAGCCCCCACCCGCCCGCTTCCAGCACCATCCCCGTTTCGCCGCCACCGGCCAACGCCGCGGCGCGCGCGCCCGCGCGACCCGGCGCGGCCATCGCCGCCTGCGTCGCCGGCAACGCGCTGGAGTTCTTCGACTTCGTCGCCTACGCGTTCTTCGCGGTCTACATCGGCCGCGCCTTCTTCCCGGCCGCCACCGAGCTCGGGCGGCTGCTGTCCGCGGTCGCGGTGTTCGGCGTCGGCTTCCTCTCGCGCCCGTTCGGCGGCGTGGTGTTCGGCGTGGTGGCCGACCGGCTCGGCCGGCGTCCCGCGCTGCTGTGGACGATCGCGCTGATGACCTTCGGCACGCTGGCGCTGGCCGTCACGCCCACGTACGAGCGCATCGGCATCGCGGCGCCCGTCATCATCGTGGTCGCGCGGCTCGTGCAGGGCCTCGCGCTGGGCGGCGAGGTCGGGCCGTCGAGTGCGCTGCTGATCGAGCTCGCGCCGTCCGGCCGGCGCGGCCTGTACGGCAGCTGGCAGTCGGCCAGCCAGGGCCTGGCGATCGTCGCGGCCGGCACGACCGGGCTGCTGCTCACCGCGACGCTCGCGCCCGCGCAGATGCAGGACTGGGGCTGGCGCGTGCCCTTCGCGATCGCGCTGCTGGCGCTGCCGGTGGCGCTCGTGCTGCGCCGCCAGCTGCCGCAGCACGACGAGCCGCGCGTGCGCGAGGAGACGCCGCGCCTGGCCGAGCTCGTGCGCGCGCGGCGCACGATCGCGTTGTCGGTCGTCGTGATCATCGGCGGCACGGTGTCGACCTACGTCGGCAACTACATGACGACCTTCGCCATCGCGACGCTCAAGCTCGCGCCGGCCGTCGCGATGGGCGCGGCGGTGGTCGGCGGCGTGGCGATCTTCGCGTTCGCGCTCGCGGGCGGCTGGCTCGCCGACCGCTTCGGGCGCCGGCCCGTGATGCTGTGGCCGCGCGTCGTCGCGGCGGTGACGACGCTGCCGCTGTTCCTCGCGCTGATCCGCCAGCCGACCGCCCCGATGCTGCTCGCCGTCACCGCGCTGCTGTCGGCGCTGACCGCGTTGAGCGCGGCGCCGTCGCTGGTCGTCATCTCCGAGCTGCTGCCGCGCCGCATCCGCGCGACCGGGCTGTCGATCACCTACGCCATCGGCGTGACGCTGTTCGGCGGCAGCACGCAGTTCGTGGCGACCTGGCTCATCGCCGTGACGGGCCAGCCGTCGGCGCCGGCGTGGCTCGTCGCCGGCACCAGCCTCGCGGCGGCCGCGGCGATGCTCGCGCTGCCCGAGACGCGCCACGAGCGATTGCCCGACTGAAGGCGGCGTCAGCGCGCGGCGCGCCCCAGCTCGGGCAGCACGTGCTCGCCGAGTTCCTCGACGACCGCGCGCACCGGGCGCGGCGTGCCGCCGACATGCAGCAGCACATGCGCGACGCCCGCGGCCTCCATGCGGCGCAGGTAGTCGACGAGCGCGCGGCGGCCCGTCCGCAGGCCCAGCTCGATCGGCTCGGCGGGCGCGTCGGGCGACGCCAGCAGCTCCAGCCGCACCGACTGCACGAACGGCTTCGCGACGCCGCCGCCGCGCTCGGCCAGCGCCGTCTGCCACAGCGAGATGCGGCCCTGCTGGCGCGGCTCGTCGCGGTGATAGGTGGCCCAGCCGTCCGCGTTGGCGGCCGTCCACTGCAGCGTCTGGCGGGCGGAGCCGACGACGATCATCGGCACGCGGCGGTGCGGCGCGAGCAGCACGTCGAAGCCGCCGGTGCGCGCGAGCAGCGGCGCGCGCTCCTCCTGCGCGGGCGACAGCGCCGCGCGGACGATGGCCCAGTGGCTGCGGAAGGTCTCCGCGCGCTGGTCGTAGGCGCGGCCGAAGGCGGCGAACTCCGCCTCGCGGTCGCCGGAGCCCAGGCCCAGGATGAAGCGCCCGCCGCTGAACCGGTCGAGGCTCAACGCCGACTTGGCCAGGTGCAGCGGCTCGCGCAGCGGCAGCACGGCAGCGGCCATGCCGAGCGCGACGCGCGTCGTGGCCGCGCCGAGCAGTTGCAGCCAGAGGAAGGGGTCGTCGAGCGGCGTGGCCTGCGGGTCGGCGCCCTGCGGCACCAGCAGCGGCACGTCGCGCGTCCACAGCGCGTCGAAGCCGAGCTCGTCGGCCGTGCGCGCCAGCGCCTGCTCGATCGCGGGGTCGGCCAGCGCGTCGGGCTCGCGCGCGAGCGGCGTCATCAGGCCGATCGTCAGGCGGCCCGCGCCGAAGACGCGGTCGTGGGCGAGGTTCAGCATCGCCATGGTCAGGTTCCTTCGCGGGCGCCGCCGGCGCTCAGCTCGGCCCAGTCCAGCTCCTGCACCAGCACGCGGTAGGCGTCGTCGCCGATGACGTCGTCGCGCAGCAGCTCGAACGCGCGCTGGCGGGCGACCGCGATCGCGCGCCGGCGCACCGGGCCGCCGGGCACGTCGTCGACGGCGGCGTCGCTGGCGGCGCCCTCGTTCAGGTCCACGATCGCGTCGTACTCCTTGCGCAGCAGCTTCGCGTGCAGCGTGTCGTCGCCCGCGATCGCCGCGAGCGACGCGCGGTACGCGTAAGTGCGCCCGAGGCGGATCTCGCGCGCGACGAAGCCGTCGTCCGAGAGCGCCATGCGACGCACCAGCGGCGCCATCGTCAGGCCTTGCAGCACCAGCGTGCCGAGCACGACGCCGAACGCGCTCAGCAGGATCAGGTCGCGGTGCGGGAACGGGGTGCCGTCGGGCAGCGTCTCGGGCACGGCGAACGCCGCGGCCAGCGTCACGATGCCGCGCATGCCGGCCCACGACAGCACCACGCCGTTGGCGAGCCGCGGCTGCACGCCGGCGGGCGGCTTGCCGGCCGGCGTGCGCCACATCCACAGCGTGTAGCTCAGCACCCAGGCGAAGCGCGACGCGATCGTCACCGCGAGGACGACGCCCGCGGCGACCAGCGCGTCGTGGCGCGCGCCGCCCGCTTCCAGCCGCGACCAAATCGGCCGCATCTGCATGCCGATCAGCACGAACGCGAACGCGTTCAGCACGAAGACGACCGCCTCCCACACGCCGAAGATCGGCACCCGCATGCGCGCCGGCATCTGCGTGCCGCCGCGGCGCGCGACGGTCATCGCGAACGCGACCAGCGTGAGGATGCCCGAGAGCCCGAGCCGCTCGGCCGCGATCCAGACGCCGAACGTGCCCGAGAACTGCACGATCAGCGAGATCGGCATGTCGCGGATCGCCGCCGTCACCGGCCCGAGCGCCCACGCGCACGCGATGCCCGCGGCGACACTGCCGAACAGCGTGAGCCCGAGCACGGGCACGACGCTGCCGACGCCGAGGTGGCCGGACATCGCCGTCATGATCGCGAGCCGGTAGACGAGCAGCGCGCTCGCGTCGTTCAGCAGGCTCTCGCCCTCGAGGATCTTGAGCAGCTTGTGCGGCAGCTTCATCTGGCGCATCACGGCCGTCGCGGCCGCCGCGTCGGGCGGCGCGACGATGGCGCCGAGCGCGATCGCGACCGGCCACGGCATGTCGGGCACCAGCCAGTGCACCGCCACGGCGACCGCCGCCACCGTCGTGCCGACCGCCGCGACGACGAGCCCGGCCACCGGCCGCCAGTAGGTGCGCAGGTCGCGCAGCGAGGTGTCGTAGGCCGCGTCCATCAGCACCGGCGCGACGAACAGCGCGAGCGCGAGGCGCGGGTCGAGCGTCCAGTTCGGGCTGGCCGGCACGAACGCGAGCGCCACGCCGCCGAGCGCGAGGAAGGTCGGGTACGGCGCGCCGACCCGGCGCGCGAGCGCCGCCAGCGCCGCGGCGCCGAGCAGCAGCAGGATGATCCATTCGAAGGTGGCCATGGGCGGGTCGCGTCCTCCGCGCTGAGGTGAGCCACGGATGAGACCATGCATGCGCGCGGGTCGCAAGCCTCGCGCGGGCGGGCGCGCCACGTCCGGCCCGCGTGTCGAAGCGTGTCGAATGAACCCCTTGGCGCAACCGGTGTATCAACGGCTCGTCGACACTGCGCTGTCGCACGGCCGCCGCCATACTGGTGCGGCGCGGCGAGCGCACCCCACCCACCGGCGCCGGGCCATACGGCCTGGCGTATCGCGACACCCATCGAGGAGCACCTCTTGCTGAAAAGACTTTCCTGGCTGCTCGCGGCGATCGCCGCCGCGTCCTGCGGCGTCGCGCGCGCCGCGACCCCGTCCGAAGTGCTGCTGGTGATGAACGCCGAGAGCCCGACCTCCGAGGCGCTCGGGCACGACTACCGCGTGATGCGCGGCGTGCAGAACGTGCTGCGCGTCCACTGCGTCGACTCCGCGCTGAGCCGCAACAACGAGACGATGTCCGCCGCGGATTTCGACGCGCAGATCCGCCAGCCGGTCACGAGCTATCTCGCGACCCACCCCGGCATCAACTTCATCGTGCTCACCAAGGGCGTGCCGATCCGCGTGGACGGAGGCGACACCGGCGAGCAGGCCGGCTTCGACCGGCCGCAGGAGTCCGTCGACGGCGCGCTCGCGTCCCTCGGCTACGACCAGATCCCCGACGCCCGCAAGATCACGTTCAACGACCCGGGCGGCTTCGCCGTCGGCACGGCCTGGCTCAATCGCTACTGGAACGCCGACGAGCCGTTCACGCACGACCGGTTCGGCGGCTATGTCGTCACGCGCCTCGACGCGTTCACGCTCTCGCAGGCCCGCGCGCTGATCGTGCGGGCGCAGCAGGCCGAGGCCGGCCTACAGGCGGGGACGATCCTGCTGGACGCCGAATCCGACTTCGGCATCGACGACCCGAACTCGCAGCCGGCGCCGGTCACCGTGTCGCCGATCACGCAGGAGTCGCCGTTCAGCACCTGGAACGCCGACATGGTGCACGCCTCGTACATCCTGCGCCGGCGCGGCATCCCCGTCACGCTCAACACCGCGCCGACCTTCGTCGGCGGCAAGAAGAACCTGCTCGGCTACTTCTCGTGGGGCAGCAACGACGATCGCTTCTCGCACGCGGCCTACGAGTCGCTCGTCTTCCTGCCCGGCGCGATCGGCGACACCGCCGTCTCCACCAGCGCGATCACGATGCTGCCGCCCGGCAGCGACGGCCAGTCCGCGATCGGCGACCTGATCGAGCACGGCATCACCGGCGTCAAGGGCTACATCGACGAGCCGCTGCTGCAGGGTATCGCGTCGCCGACCATCGCGCTCGACCGCTACACGCGCGGCTTCACGCTGGGCGAGAGCCTCGCCGCGGCCTCGCGCTTCGTCGGCTGGACCGACCTGATCATCGGCGACCCGCTGGCGCATCCGTATCCGTCGCCCCCCTGAACCGCGCGCCGCGGCGGCCCGGCGTCTCAGGCCTTCAGCGCGGCGGGCGCCTTCTTGTCCTCGTACATCGCCGAGTCCGCCTGCTTGAGGATCGCCTCGGCGTCGTCGTCGTCGCCCGTGAACAGCTTGACGCCGACGCTCGCGGAGCAGGCGTGGCGCACGTCGTCGATCATGCAGTCCGCGCCCACCGCGGTGCGGATCTTGTCGGCGATGACGCGCGCGTTGCGGTCGGCGTCCTCGAGCGAGGTGCCGAGTTCCAGCGACAGCACGACGAACTCGTCGCCGCCCAGCCGGGCGACGGTGTCGCTGCCGCGCACGAGCGACTGCAGCCGCTCGGCGACGATGACGAGCAGCTTGTCGCCGACGTCGTGTCCCCAGGTGTCGTTCAGCAGCTTGAACTTGTTCAGGTCGATGAAGATCACCGCGTTGTGATGCCCCAGCCGCTTGCTGGCGCGCGCCGCCTGGTGCAGGCGATCGAGCAGCAGGCGGCGGTTCGGCAGGCGCGTGAGGGTGTCGTGGAACGCGAGGTGGCGCAGTTCTTCCTCGAGGCGCCGGCGCTCGGTGAGGTCGGTGAACTGGATCAGCAGGTGGTCGTCGCCGCTCAGCAGCGTCGGGAAGATCTGGTACTCGAAGTACACCTCCTTGCCGAACGACGTCCGCATGCGCACCTCGCCGCGCTGCGGTTCGCGCAGCTCGAGCGAGCTCAGGCAGTCCTGCAGCAGCCGCGACTCCTGCCAGGTCGGGATGCGCAGGAAGTTCTGCGCCAGCAGCTCCTCGCGCTTCGCGCCGACGAAGCGCGCGTACGCATCGTTGGCCGCCACGCAGTCGCCGCCGGCTGCGTACACGCCCATCGGCAGCGGCGAGTTGCGGATGATCGCGGCGTTGAACTCCAGCACCTGCCGCAGCTCCAGCGTCCGCTCGTTGACGCGCGCCTCCAGCAGCGCGTGGCTCTTGCGCAGCTCGGACTGCGCGCGCCCGACCTGGCGCAGCAGCAGGAGGAAGCGCATGCGCAGCACGGCGAACTCGCGGCCGGCGAATCGCGGCAGGCGGCGCGCGAGGCCGGGCGACAGCTGCGCCTCCTGCTGCAGCTGGGTCGACAGCCGCGTGAGCGGGGCGACCAGCAGCCGCGTCACGAGCAGCCACATCCCGAGCGCGCCGAGCAGCAGCAGCGCGCCCATGATCGTCGCCGTGGCGGCGAGCTCGGACGCGACATGCGTCCAGAGGATCTCCTCGCTCGACGAGATCACCAGCGTGCCGACGCGCTGCGACGCGCCGGACTCGCCCGCGATCGTCAGCGGCAGCTCCACCCGGACCCGCTCGGACGGCGTGCCGCCACCCGGCGACGCCTCGTGCCGCGCCGGGAAGCCGGCGGCGGCCGGGATGCGCACGTCGACGACGTCCGGATCCAGCGCGATGCCATGCACAATGGCGGAGACGGCCGTGTCCTGGAAGTCCCACACCGCGTGGCCCAGGACGGGGCCGAACGTGGTCGCGAGCGCGTGCAGCTCGCTCATGACGCGGGCACGCTGGCGCTGGTATTCCACCGCCGACAGCGTCGCCAGGCCGAGGACGCTGAGCGCCACGTACACCGACAGGAATCGACGCAGAAAATGAGTGGCCAGCGGGGTGGTGTTTCGGTCTTGCATCGTCGACGTGGAACGCGCGGGCGCGGCGTGTCGTTCGCCCCGCTCCATCGGCTTTCGTGCTCCCCGGCCTGACTATAGTGGGTGCGGCCCCGAGGTGATACGCGCGCTCGTCCTGTTGTTCGTCATCGGCGTGCTGGGCCCGGCGAAGGCCGGCACGGTCGTCTACCCGCGTTCCGAGTTCGAGAGCGACCACCGCGACGAGTACGCGGTCGAGCTGCTGAAGCTCGCGCTGCACAAGGCGCGGCCCGGCTACGAGCTGAAGCCGCACCCCGTGTTCATGCTGCAGGTGCGCGCGATGCGCGAGGTCGAACAGGGCACGGGGCTGGACGTCGTCTGGACGGAGACGTCGGACGAGCGCGAGCAGGCGCTGCTGCCCGTGCGCATCCCGATCGACCGCGGGCTCCTGGGCTGGCGGCTGCTGCTGGCGCGGCCGACGACGATCCCGGCGCTGTCGGCGGCGACGTCGATCGAGCAGCTGCGCGCCTGGCGCGGCGGCCAGGGCGCCGACTGGCCGGACACGGCGATCCTGCGCGCCGCCGGCCTGTCGATCGACGAATCGGCCCGCTACGGCGACCTGTTCCAGAAGCTGGCGGCCGGGCGGATCGACTACTTCCCGCGCTCGGTGCAGGAGATCTGGGGCGAGCTGGAGAACCACCGCGCGGAAGGCTTCGCGATCGAGCCGCAGCTGGCGTTCCACTATCCGACGGCGATGTACTTCTTCGTCAGCAAGCGCCGGCCGGAACTCGCGCAGGACATCCGCCGCGGCCTCGAGATCGCGTTGCGCGACGGCTCCTTCCAGGCCTTGTTCGAACGCACCTACGGCGCGCTGCTGAAGCGCTCGAACCTGGCGAGACGGCGCGTCTTCGAGATGAAGAACCCGCTGCTGCCGGCCGCGACGCCGCTCGACGACCAGCGCCTCTGGTACCGACCCGGGCCGGCGCCCGGCTCCGGCTCCGCATCCCAGGGCGCTCGCTGAACGCTCGCTCCTCCCTAGAACGAAGTCGCCGCGCGCGAAACCATTGCCCGCACGGCGGCATTCACCGGAGTGACGGCGGAACGAGGGCGGACGGCGCGCGATGGCGCCGCGTCCAGCCGCCTTCCGCGCCTCCCGGTCGACCCGCATCGCGGACCGGGGCCGCCGCGACGACCGCCCGCGATGCGAACCGAGGAGACGCGCATGAACCCGTCCGCCGCCGCATCGAGCGCCCCCCTGCCCCTGCCGAGCCCCCGCCTCGGCGCCAGCCTGCTCCTGACGCTCGGGGGCCTCGCGGCCTGCGGCGGCGGCGACGCGCCGGCCCCGATGGCGCAGCCTCAGATCGCCGTCACGACGATGGCAACGATCCAGGCCAAGGGCGGCGGCGGTGGCGGAGCACCGGCCCCGGCCCCGACGCCCGCGCCCGCACCATCCCCGTCGCCTGCGCCGGCGCCCGCCGCGCCCGCGTCCGCTCCCGCGGCGGCGGTGAACGGCAGGCTGCCGCCGAATTCGACGGTCGACGGCCCGGCCTGGGCGTTCGCCAACATCAGCAGCGTCAACATCACCGGCTTCGCGCCGGACATCGACTACACGCGCATCCAGAACATGACCGAGGGCGGCATCCCGGTCGGCTCGACGCGCGCGGCCACCGAGCTGGTCTACAACACCAGCAAGAAGACGGCGCTGACGATCACCGACATCCACATGACCGGCGCGAACCCGGGCGACTTCAGCATCGACGCCCAGACGCTCGCCACCATCGAGTCGACGACGCTGCCCGCCAACAAGAGCGCGGTCGAGGCCATCCCGATCACGTTCAAGCCCGGCGCGCCGGGCCCGCGCTCGGCCAACGTGGTGTTCACGTCGGCGGCGGGCGTCGTGCAGGTCGGGGTGTCGGGCGTCGGGCTGCCGACCCAGCCGGTGCTGAGCGGGGCCAACGGCGCGCTCGCGTTCCTGCCCGGCTCGGCGCCCGCCACGCTCATCATCCAGAACACCGGCGGCGTGTCGCTGCAACTGCGCAGCTTCTCGATCGGCGGCACGAACCCGGCCGACTTCTTCCTGACCAGCGGCGCCCGCAGCGGCAACTGCTTCGCGGGCGTGCTGATCGCCCCGCTGTCGTTCTGCTTCATCGGCGTGGGCGTGGCCGCCGGCGCGGCACCGCCCGCGAGCGCCGACCTGCTGCTCGTCTCCAACGACCCCGCACACCCGACCATCGACGTCCCGCTGTCGATCGTGGCGCCGCCGGCGCCGTAGCGCGAAGGCCGCGGCTTCCTAGGCCAGCAGGCCGCTCGCGCGCGTCACGCGGCGCGTGACGGCCTGCTGCAGCACGGCGTCGCCGCGGCCGGCGGTCGCGAGCGTGAACCAGTGGCGCGCGCGCGTGATGCCGGTGTAGACGAGCTCGCGCGTCAGCACCGGGCTCAGGCGCTCGGGCAGCAGCAGCGCCGCGTGCACGAACTCGGAGCCCTGCGACTTGTGCACCGTCATGGCGAACACGGTCTCGACGGCCTGCAGCCGGCTCGGAAGCACCCAGCGGATGTCGGCGCCGTCGTGCGCGCCGGGGAACGCGACGCAGAGCACGTCCCGCGCACGGCCCGCGAGGCCCGCCGCCGACGATCGCGCGCCGAGGTTCGCCGCGACGCCCTCGTCCTCGCGCGGCAGCGCGAGCGTGATGCCGACGTCGCCGTTCATCAGCCCGAGCTCGTGGTCGTTGCGCGTGACCATCACCGGCCGGCCCAGCGCCCAGCCCGCGGCGCCGGGCAGCAGCCCTTCCTCGAACAGCAGTTGCGCGACGACGCGGTTCATCTCCTCGACACCCTGCGGCCCGTTGCGCACGGCGCACAGCAGCTGGAAGCGGTTGTAGGCGCCGAGCACGCCGCGCGCCCACGCGTCGAACGCGGCACGCCCGCTGCCTTCGGCCGGGCGCGTCTCGCGCAGCAGCGTGAGGTAGCGCCGATAGCCAACCGGCGCCGGTTGCACGGCACCGCCGACGAAGCGGCCCTCGCCCGCGTGCGGGAAGCCGCCGCTCGCGCCATCGAGCACGAGGCGACGCACGGCGTTGGCGTCGGCGTCGGCGTCGAGGTCGAGGTCGATGCGCGACAGGTCGGGCAAGGCCTGCGACAGCGCGTCGATCGCGGCCCCGGCGTCGCCGTCGTTGACCGCGGCGGCGAGGCGGCCGATGCCGCTGTCGGCGCTGAAGCGGTGGCTCTGGCGCAGCTTGGCGATGGCCTGGTCGAGCGGCCGGCCGGCCGGGTCGACGAAGGCCTCTGCGACGCGCTCGCCGGTGACGGCCAGCAGCCAGTCGCGCGTGGCGGGCGTGTAGTGGCCGTCGTCCGCGCGCAGGCACAGGTCGCCGAGCACCGCGCCGGCCTCGACGGACGCGAGCTGGTCCTTGTCGCCCAGCAGCACGAGGCGCGCGGTCGGCGGCAGCGCGGCGAAGACGGCGGCCATCATCTCGAGGTCGACCATCGAGGCCTCGTCGATCACCAGCACGTCCAGCGGCAGCGGGTTGGTCGCGTCGTGGCGGAAGTGGCGCGTGTCGGGGCGGCTGCCCAGCAGGCGGTGGACGGTCGTGACCTGCGTCGGGATCGCCGCGCGCACGGCGTCGCCGTCGGCCAGCGCGTCGAGCGCGAGGTGCTCCACCGCGCTGGAGATCGACTCGTTCAAGCGCGCCGCGGCCTTGCCGGTGGGCGCGGCGAGGCGGATGCGCAGCCGTCGACCGCCGCCGTGCGTGCCCGCGCCCGCGCCGGACAGCGCCAGGTGCTGCAGCACGGCCAGCAGCTTGACGACGGTGGTCGTCTTGCCGGTGCCCGGCCCGCCGGTGACGATGCTGAACCCGTGGCGCGCGGCGAGCGCGCACGCGAGCTTCTGCCAGTCGGCCTGCGCGGCATCGGCGCGCGGCGGGAACAGCGCGTCGAGCGCGTCGCGCAAGGCGTGTTCGTCGGGCGATGCCACGGCGTCGCCGGCCACGCGGGCCTCGATCGCGCGCCGCACCGACTGCTCGTGCCGCCAATACCGCCGCAGGTACAGCCGCGTGCCGACCAGCACCAGCGGCGTCGTGCCGGGGCCGTCGCCGACGAGTCGCGGATGCGCGAGCGCGGCCTGCCACGCGCCGAGGTCGACGCCCGCGAGCAGCGCGGCCGGCGGCTTCGCCCGCTCGGCGCCGGGCTCGAGCACGGCGAGCGGACGATCGGGCGGCAACGCCAGCGCGCGCGTCGAGTCGGCGAGCGCGGCGTCGAGCTCGAGGCACGCGTGGCCGCGTCCGAGCTGGTGGCTCGCGAGCGCCGCGGCGAGCAGCAGCAACGGCGGCGCGTCGGCGGCCTCGCGCGCCAGGAAGCGCGCGAAGACGCGATCGAGCTCGCGCAGCCAGCCCTGCTCGACCCAGCGATCGAGCTGGCGCAGCATCGTCTCGCGCGGATCGCGGGACGTGACGTCGACGGCGCTCATGCGGGGATCTCCCTCGTCGATTCGTCCGCGGCGAAGAGCGCGTCCAGCGCCTCGATCAATGCCTTCGGCGGACGCTCGACGTGCACGCCGCCGCTGGCCGACGCGCCGCCGCGCAGGAAGACGTAGGCCGCGCCGCCGACGTGGGTGTCGTAGTCGTAGTCGGCGAGCCGCGCGCGCAGCAGCCGGTGCAGCGCGAACAGGTAGAGCACGTACTGCAGCTCGTAGCGATGGTGGAGCACGGCGTCGCGCATCGCCTGCGCCGTGTAGTCCTCGTCGCGCGGGCCGAGCCAGTTGGACTTGTAGTCGAGCACGTAGTAGCGCCCGTCGTGCTCGATCACCAGGTCGATGAAGCCCTTCAACATGCCGTTCAAGCGACCCGGCTGCAGCGCGGGTCGCGGCATACGGTCAAGGGTATGGGCGCGGACGAGTGCGTCGAGCGCCTGCGTGTCCACGCGCGTCGCCGAGAACCAGAATTCCATCTCGACCTGCACGCGGCCGAGGTCGGCCGGCCGCACCTGCGCGCCGGGCCCGAGCGGCAGCGGCGTGGCGAGCCAGCCCTGCAGCCACTGCGCGAGCGGCGCGATCCACGCGTTCCAGCCCTGGACGTTGCAACGCCGCGCGACCTGGTCGAGCAGCTTGCCGTGATCCGCGGCGACCGCCGCGAAACCTTCGCGCCCGGCCCACTCGAGCAGGCCGTGCAGGAAGTTGCCGGCACTCGCACCGCGCGGGAACGCATGCAGGCCGTCGCCAGGCTCGTCGGATGCGGGGTCAGCGAACGCGTCCGACGAGCCCGGCGCGTCGGCCCGGCCGTCGTCGGCGCCGCTCTCCGCGAACGTCTCCTCGGCCGCGGTCACGGGCCCGGCCTCGGTCGACGCGTGGCCGCCGGCGGGCTCGGCCTCGATCTCGCCCGCGCCGTCCTCGTCGATGCGCAGCGCCGAATAGCTGGCGATCCACCACGCCTCGCGCCTGGCCGGCAGCGGCAACGGCGCGCGTGCGCCAGAGGTCGAGGCTTCGGCCTGGTAGCGGGCGCCGTCGGGCTCGGGCGCGGGCAGCACGGCGATGTCCGCGCAGCCGGCGCGCAGGCGCTCCAGCATCGGCTCGACGCTGCCCGGCGCGATCGCCACGCCGCCGCCGACGAGGTGGCCGAGTGCGCTGCGCTCGCTGCCGGCGAGCGGCGCGACGCCGATCCACGTCGCGTGACGCGCGCGCGTGAGCGCGACGTAGAACTTGCGCAGGTCCTCGCCCAGGCGCTCGGCGTCGGCGAGTTGCGCGGCCTGCGCGTCGGGCGTGAGCGCGTGCCGCAGGCGGCCGTCGGCGTCGTGCCACTTGAGCGGGCTGTCGGTCGGCTTGACGGCGCGGAAGGCGCTGGCGAACGGCAGGAACACGAGCGGGTATTCGAGGCCTTTCGACTTGTGCACGGTCACGACCTTGACGAGCTCGGCGTCGCTCTCGAGCCGCACCTGGCGCACGTCGCCGTCGCCACCCGTGCCGTCGCGCTGCTCGCCGAGCCAGCGCGTCAACGCGTGCTCGCCATCGAGCACCGCGCTCGCGCCCTGCAGCAGTTCGGCGAGGTGCAGCAGGTCGGTCAGCGTGCGCTCGTCGCCGCGTTCGAGCAGGCGCGCGGGCACGCCGAAGTCCGCGAGCAGGCGGCGCAGCATCGGCAGCACGCCCTGGCGGCGCCAGCATTGCAGGTAGTCGCGGAAGCGCAGCATGCGCGCCTCCCAGTGCAGCTCGTCCTGGTTCAGGCGATCGAGTTCGTGCCACGAAAGCCCGAGCGTCGGCGTGCCGAGCGCGGCGCGCAGCAGGCGGCCGTCCTCGGGCTCGGCGCAGGCCTCGAGCCAGCGCTGCAGGTCGCCCGCGACGGCGCTGTCGAACACCGATTGCTTGTCGGACAGGTAGACGCTGCGCACGCCGCCCTCCGCCAGCGCGTGGCGCACGGCGCGCGCCTCGCGGCCGTTGTTGACGAGGACGGCGATGTCGCTCGCGACGAGATTCGCGAACGGCCGGCCATCGCGCGCGAAACCGGCCCGCCCCTGCTGCCCGAGGCGCAGCAACCGCACGATCTCGCCGGCACAGCTCCCGGCCATCCGCCGGGTGTGCTCGCCCGAGCCGAGCACGGCGCCGTCGTCGATCCACCAGCAGTTCAGCGCGGCGACATCGGCGCCGTCGACCTGCAGGCGTTCGTGGCGACCCTTCGCGTCGACCGGGAAGAACGGCAGGTGGTTGTCGTCCCCGCCGGGCTGTCCGGACCTGCGGAACAGGAACGCGCCGGCGCCGCCTTCGCGTTGCTCCGCCTGGTGGAACACGTGGTTGACCGCGCGCACCATCGGCGCCGTCGACCGGAAGTTGGTGCCGAGCGTGGCGTGGCGGCCGGAGGTGTCGCGGCGGGCGGCGAGGTAGGTGTGGATGTCGGCGCCGCGGAACGCGTAGATGGCCTGCTTCGGGTCGCCGATCAGCACGAGCGCGGTGTCGCGGTCGTCCGAAGCCGTGCGCCAGATCGCGTCGAAGATGCGGTACTGCACCGGGTCGGTGTCCTGGAACTCGTCGATCATCGCGACCGGGAACTGCTGGCGGATCAGCTCGGCCAGCCGCGCCCCGTTCGGGCCGCGCAGCGCGGCGTCGAGGCGTGCGAGCAGGTCGTCGAAGCCCATCTGCGCGCGGCGTTCCTGGGCCGCCGCGAAGCGGTCGGAGATCCAGGCGATCGCATGGCGCAGGACGTCCTCGCGGCCGTCGGGCAGCGCCGCGAGGCGGTCGCGCAGGGTCTCCATGTCGTCGAACGCGGGATGGCTCGGCACCGGCTCGCCGGACTTCCACGCCTCGGCGAAGCCGGCGTTCGTCAGGCGCGTCCACGCGGCGCTGTCGTCCTTGAGCAGCGGCTGCGGGTGGTCGCCCAGCGCCCATGCCGACAACGCGGCGAACCACGGCTTGTAGTGGCGCGCCTGGATCTTGTGGCCGTTGACCTGCTTGAGCGCCACCACGCCGTCGAACAGCGTCTCGAGCTCCTCCGCCCAGCGGCTCCACGGCGCCTTGATCGCGGCGCGCGCGGCCTCGGCCTCGCGCCGCGCCTTGTCCAGCGCAGAGGCCGGTTCGCCGGGGTCGGCGTCGTCCGCGTCGAGCGCGATCGACAACAGCCCGCGGATCGCCGCCTGCAGCTCTTCCGGCGTCTTCCACCACGCGCGCACGGCCTGCGCGCCAGCGGCGTCGAGCGGGTAGTAGAAGGTGCGCCAGTAGTCGCGCACGGCTTCGGCGAGCAGCTCGCCCTGGTCGGCCTCGAGGGTCTGCGTGAAGAGGCTGTCGCTGTCGAACGCGTGCTCGCGCAGCATGCGGTTGCACCAGCCGTGGATCGTCATCACCGCGGCCTCGTCCATCCATTCCGCCGCCAGGCGCAGGCGGCGCGCGCAGGCGGGCCAGTCGGCGGGCGCATAGGCGCTGCGCAGCTCGTGCAGGGTCGGCTCGAGCGCCGCGTCCGCGTCGGTGAGGAAGGCCGCGGCGGCCTCGGCCAGGCGCGCGCGGATGCGGTCGCGCAGCTCGCCGGTCGCGGCCTCGGTGAAGGTGACGACGAGGATCTCCGGCGGCGTCAGGCGGCGCGGGAAGGCGGTCTCGTCGTCGCCGTGGCCGAGCACGAGCCGCAGGTACAGCGCCGCGATCGTGAACGTCTTGCCGGTGCCGGCACTGGCCTCGATGAGGCGGCTGCCGCGCAGCGGGAACTCGAGCGGCCGCAGGCTCGCGGGCATGGAGGATGTCGGTGCGTTCATGCGGCGTCTCCGGCCGGCGCGGCCGCCGTGGCCGCTGGTTTTGCGGCCTTGGCCGGCTTGCCGAGCGCGTCCATCGACGGGCGCAGCAGCGTCTCGGCCAGCCGGGCGAACTCGCCGGACGCGACGAGCGCGGCGACGTCCGGAAACGCCCGCGCGAGGTACGCGTTGCGGGCGCGCTCGCCCGGCGCGCCGAGGTCGCCGTCGGCGCCTTCGTAGGCGATGCGCGCGGCCTCCGACGCGGCCGCGGTGTCGCCGTCGGCCGATTTCTCGAGCCACGCGAACGCGCTCGCCACCGCCAGCGGCAGGGGCCGCGCCGCGCCCTCGCGCCACGCGCGCAGCAGCGCGGACCAGCGCGTGCGCGCCACGGCGACGTCGAGCGGCGGCAGGGTCACGCTGCCGGCCTTGCTGACGATCACCGTCGTCAACGGCTCGCCCATCAGGTGGCCGGCCAGGTGGGCCACCCAGTACGGCAGCAGCTTGTCGCGCCGGTAGCGGTTGGCCTTGACGAGGCCGGTGCTCTCGATCACCAGGCGCCCGCGCTGGCCTCGGTCGTCGCGGCGCATGTCGCCCAGCCAGTCCTCGATGCGCAGCGAGGCGTCGGCGGCGAGATCGGCGTCCGCGGGCGCGAAGTCGAGCGGCTCGTCGGGCAACGCGTGCGGCCACGCGGCGAGTTGCTCGGCGTAGCGTTCGAACATGTCGTCCATCGGCGCGGCGAGCTCCTGGCGCACGGCCTCGCCGAACGCGCCGACCGGCAGCTCGCCGCGCAGCGCGACGAGCTCGAGCTGCCGCGCCAGCGCCTCGGCGCGCGACGTGCCGGCGTCGAGCGCGGCCTTCTGCGCCGCGATCAGCTCGTGCTGCAGCTTCCAGTTCTCGAGCGCGTCGAGCGCGAACGGCTCGTGGTCGGCCTGCGCCGCTTCGGCGTCGGCGAAGTGGATCGCGAGGCGGCGCTGGAAGAAGGCGCGCACCGGATCCTTCAGGAAGTCCGACAGCAGCCGCAGCGTCAGCGATTCCTCGCGCGCGATCGGCGGCAGGGGCTCGTCGCTCGCGGCGCCGTGCGCCGAAGCCGCGCGCCATTCGGTGGCGTAGCTGAAGTGCCTGCCGTCGCCCGGCCCGGCGAAGTACGCCGCGTCGAACGGCTGCAGCTTGTGGTCGACGGTGAGCGCGTGCAGCAGCGCGCGGCCGTCGTCGTGGCCCTCGAGCCGCCAGCCCGCCGCGAGGTGGTCGCGCAGCTGCGCCACGAGCACCGAGGCCGGCCGCTCCTGGTTGTCGTGGATGCTGCGGCCGACCCAGCTCACGTGCAGGTGCTCGCGCGCGGACAGCAGCGCCTCGAGGAAGAGATAGCGGTCGTCCTCGCGGCGCGAGCGGTCGCCGGGGCGGTAGTCGCGGCCCATCAGGTCGAAGTCCATCGGCGGGCGGCTACGCGGGTAGTCGACGTCGTTCATGCCCAGCAGCGCGACGATGCGGAACGGGATCGCGCGCATCGGCATCAGCGTGGCGAAGGTCACGGCGCCGGCGAGGAAGGTGCTGGCGAGCGTGCCCTGGTCCATCTGCGCGAGCCAGTGTTCGCGCACCACGGACAGCGGCAGCGGCTCGTCCATGCCGGCGTCGGCGCAGGCGTCCTGCCAGGCCTGCAGGCTGGCCTGCAGCTTCAGCAGCGTGTACCCGTCGGTGGCCTCGTCGACGCGCAGGAAGGCCGCGAGCAGGCCGCGCAGGCGCTCGCCCCATTCGGCGGGCGCGGCGGGCGTCGCGAGCAGCTTCCAGTGCGTCTCGAGCGCGTCGACGAAGCGCGCCAGCGGGCCGAGCAGCACGGCGTCGAGCCCGCCGATCTCGTCCATCGGCACGATGTCGTCCCACGCCTCGCCCGCGCCGACCGCGTAGCCGAGCAGCATGCGGCGCAGGCCCGCGAGCCACGTGTTCTGCGCGAGGCCGGCGGGCAGGTCGAGGCTGCTGCGCTGCGCCGGGTCGAGCCCCCAGCGGATGCCGGCCGCGCCGATCCAGCGGCGCAGCAGCGGCAGGTCGTCGTCGGCGATGTCGAAGCGCGCGCGCACGGCAGGGACGTCGAGCAGGTCGAGCACGTCGGTGACGGCGATGCGCGATTCCGGCAGGCCCAGCAGCTTCTCGACGGCCCCGAGCAGCGGGTCGTGGTGGCGCAGGCCCTGGTCGGCGATCGTGAACGGCACGTGGCGCGGGTCGTCGCGGTCGAGCAGGCCGAAGACCGCCTGCACGTGCGGCGCATAGACGGCGATGTCGGGCACCATCACGACGACGTCGCGCGGGCGCAGGCTGGCGTCGGCGGCGAAGGCGGCGAGCAGCTGGTCGTGCAGGATCTCGACCTCGCGCTGCGCGCCGTGCGCGACGTGGAAGCGGATCGAGCGGTCGCGCGCGGCGTCGACGGCGGGCCATTTCTCGCGAGTCTCGGCGAGCGGCCGCAGGTCGCGGATGTCGTCCTGCAGCTGCTGCAGCAGCGTGGCCTGCGGGTTGGCCACGAAGCAGTCGATGCGCTGGCCGATGGCGGCGAAGCGCTGCTCGTAGCCGGCGCGGTCGTCGTGCGCGTCGAGCAGGCGGATGAAGTCGCGGCCCTGCTTGCCCCAGGCGGCGAGCAGCGGCTGCGCGTGCTGGTGCAGCGCGTCCTCGGGGATGTCGCCCTCGCCGCCCGGGCGGCGGCGCTGGCGCAGGCGTTCGGCGCGCAGGAGGTCCTTGTCGGCGACGATGTGCGACCAGTCGTGCTCGCACGGGTTGTGCACGCACATCAGCACCTGGCTCCAGCGCGAGAGCGCGGCGAGCGCCTCGAGCGACTGCTGCGGCAGCGACGAGATCCCGAACACGATCAATCGGCGCGGCAGGCCGGCGGGCCGCGCACCGCCGGCGTTCGCGGCCGCGAGGAAGCGTCGATGCACCTCCGCCCGGCTGCCGGCCGCGGCCGCGGCGCCGACGTTCTCCAGCAGCGCGCGCCACAGCCGCGGCTGCCAGCGCAGCGACTCGGGCACGGCCTCGGGCCGCGGCGAGCGGCTGGTGGCGATCGTGTCGCGGCCGTCGGCCCAGGCCTCGAGCCAGTCGGCGCGGTAGACCTGGTACTGGTCGAACAGGTCGGCCAGCCGCTCGGCGAGCTGGTGGCGCTTGCGCTGGCCCTCGTCGCGCTCGAGGAAGCGGCGCAGCGGCGCGAAGACGTCCTCGCCCAACAGCCCGGGCAGCAGGCGCATCAGGCGCCAGACGAGCACGTCCTTGTCGAACGGCGACGCGAGCGGCACCGCCTGGGCGCCGAGCGTGGCCCGGTAGGCCTGCCAGATGAAGCGCGACGGCAGCTGCATCTGCAGGCCGGCCGCGATGCCGATGCCGCCGACCGCGACATCGCCCGCCAGCGAGAGCTTCAGCCACTGCGCGACGCCGTTGCTCTGGATCAGGATCTGCTCGTCTTCCAGCGGCGCGAGCGGATGCCGCGCCATCCACGCGAGCATCAGGTCGCGCAGCGCTTCCGGATGGTTGCCCTGGAGCACCATGAAGCCGGGGGCGAGGGAATCGGTCATGCGGATGGGGAGCGAGCGATGGACGGCAAGGGGCGACGGGGCTTTTGTTGCGCGGGCGCGAATCGACGCATGGATGCCCGCGCCGCGTGACCAGCGTCCAAGTATCCCTGTAACCGACCGCGGCGCCCGGGCAACGAAGGAGAGTCTGCGCGAGCACAGGCTCAGTGGATGAGCGAGACGTACGTTTTGATACCACCATCCCTCGCAAGAGGGGTTGCCGGAGCGCTGTCGACCGACTCGAATGCACGCTGGCGGATCGTCGCGATCCGCATTTCACGGATACGGGGTCGGGTATGCGGCCTCCCAGGTGACATCATGACAAAGAGCTACATCGTTTCGGGACACGGCGTTCGCTACGCCGATGATCGCTTCACCGTTCCGCCGCAGGTCGAGATCCATTTCTACTTCACGCGCCGCACGGCCCCGCAGATCTACCGCGCCCGCACGACGCTCGACAAGCTGATGGTCGAGATCGGCATGTTCCCCGACTACGTCGCCACCGCCGGCGAGGTCATCCCGGCGTACTTCTGCTGGCCGTACGCGACCGACACGCCGACCTCCGGCGTGTTCCGCCGCAGCACCGGCCAGCTGGCGCTCGACCTGGCGGGCGCCACCGCGCAGCACCCGGTCGCGCTCGGCCACATCGTGCGCGAGCTCGCGGCGCAGCGCGAGCAGAAGCTCACCGCCATCCACTGGCTCGCCCGCACCGAGGAAGCCGCGGGCTCGTCGATCGACCTCGACTGCATCGCGCCGCCGCGGCTGCCCAGCGGCGCGGGCAACGAGAACGCCGAGTCGTCGCACGTGCCGCTGACGAAGTTCTGAGCGGCCCTCGCGCGCGCGTTACGCGGCGCGCGCGGGCGCTCAATCCATCCGCAGGCCGTCGGCCCGCAGCACGCTCGAGGCCGGCTGCGCGACCTCGGGCTCGATGGCGCTGATCAGGCCCATGTCCGCGACGGACATGTCGCCGCCGTCCCAGGACACCGCGTCCGAGTAGCGCATGCCGAACATGACGTCCGCGCCCTGGTAGGCCTGCGACGCGTAGACCTGGGCGCCGAGCGCCGGGTCGCGCGCGCTGACGCTGAGCATCAGGCGCGGGTTGTGCGACAGCACCTCGTCGACCGTGGCCCCGTGCAGCGGGCTCGACTCGTCGATCTCGTGCATCAGGGTCAGCGTCAGCGGAAAGAACGGGAAGTCGTTGCGGCGGAGCTTGAGGTCGACGGCGCGCCGGTACTGCTGGCCGTCGTCGTCCTTCTCGACGATCAGCACGGTGACGCGCACGGCGGTGTCGGTCAGCGCGTACGCGCGGCCGTTGCCGACGCGCACCATCAGCACCGGCACGCGGCCGCGCAGCGTGAGCACCATCTTGTCGGCGAACAGGATCTTGGCCTTGGGCCGCGAGAAGCGCACGAACGCGAGGCCCGTCATGGTCGCGGTGAACATCATGCCGATGAAGATCTCCAGCGTCGCGACGACGTGGCCGGCCAGCGTGGTCGGGGCCATGACGCCGTAGCCGACGGTCGCGAGCGTCTCGACGCTGAAGAAGAACGCGTCGAGGAACGAGTGCTGCGGCATGTTGGCGATGCTGCCCGGCAGTTCGAAGTACACGGACGCGAAGGCGAGGTTGATCGCCGCGTACAGCAGCACCAGCGCGGCGAAGAACTCGGGCCAGGTGATGGTGAGCGCGAAGTGGTACGGGTCGCGCACGTCCCAGCGCGAGATGCCCCGCTTCTCGAGGATCATCGCGCCGGAGCCGGCGGCGAGGGTGGTGCGAATCCGGCGTGTCATGGTGGAGGCGGCGTCCTGTCGTCGAGCGTGCCGCAGGATATGACAATTCCCTGCAGGCACCGAAAGCGGGCGTGCGCGACGCGGCAGGGCGTCGCGGCCACTAATAGATAGCAGGCGGAAGCCGGGCGCGCGTCCCGCGGTCCGACGCACCAATCCAGGGAGCGCCGGTCCGCCGCGCGATGCCGGCCCGCGGCCGCCTAACCAGCCACTGAGGCGAACGCCAGGCCGCGGTGGCGCGCGCCGCGACGTTCGCCGGAGCGGCCGCGCGCCGATCCCGGGCGCGGCCGCGGCGCCCGCCACCCGGAACGCCTCTTGCCAAATGACGCCCGTATGAAAAGTGGCATGAAGTTTGCGATTCCGTCTGTTCGGCTCATGCTAGAGAGACGAACGGTCGTTCGCTGGCTTTGACTGTCACAAGCATCGGTGAATCCGGGTTCCAACCAGATTCGGTGCGGTCGAATGGGCTTTTAGGCGTCTAAAATTAAGGGAAACCCGCAAACCCCCGAGAACGGGATCACGCTATAGTTCGCGACTTCGCAGCGCAGCCGCGCTGTGGTGCGCCAGGAAAAGATGCAGCGCCCGACCGGGTCGTCTGGAGGTATTTCGAGTGAATT
>JASLEM010000401.1 GCA_030151165.1 Burkholderiaceae bacterium | reverse complement strand
GCCGCCATGCCCAGCTGGATGTCGACTTGCGGCTGCGTCTGCTCGAGCAGCACCTGCGGCGAGTTCGGCTGCTCGAGCGACAGGTCCTTCAGGTAGATGCGCTGGATCTGGAAAACGGGAGTTTGGTCTTGGTCAGCCATGAGGGTGTCTCTGTTCTCAGAAAAAACGAAGCCCGCAAACCGGGACGGTGCGGGCTGCAGCGCGCATTATGAAGCAGCCCGACGACGGGCCGCCAGCGCCGGGTGGATCAGGCCGTCAGCAGCGGCACGAGGCCGCCCTTCTGGTCGAGCGCGATCAGGTCGTCGCATCCGCCGACCCAGGTGTCGCCGATGAAGATCTGCGGCACCGTGCGGCGCCCGGTCTTCTGGATCATCGCGTCGCGTTCGGCGGGGTTCAGGTCGACGCGGATCTCGTCGATGGACTCGACGCCGCGCTGCTTGAGCAACTGCTTCGCACGGATGCAGTACGGGCAGACCTGGGTGGTGAACATGCGAACCGGATTCATGGCCTGGCGCCTCGTCGAGCGAGGCGAAAAACTGATGACGTCCCGATTTTCCCGCGTTGTCGCCAACCTTGCATCGCGCAATGACAAACCCGTGACGCGGCAACGTGAACTACCGCACTGCCGCGCACGGCGCGTTCGAACCTGTCAGGCGACGGCCTTGGTCGATTCGATCGGCAGGTTGGCCGTCTTCCATGCGTCGATGCCGCCGCCCAGCACGACGGCGCGCGTGTGGCCCTTGACGGCCAGCGCCTTCGCGGCGGCGGTGGCGCGCTTGCCCGTCGCGCAGACGAGGATCACCGGCAGCGCCTTGTTCTTGGGCAGCTCCGGCGCGACCTCGAGCCGGCCGAGCGGCACGTTGCGCGAGCCCGCGATGTGCGAGACGGCGTACTCGCCCGGCTCGCGGACGTCGATCACGACGCCCTTCTCGCGGTTGATCAGGCGCACGGCCTCGGTGGTCGTGATGCCGGCGCTGCGCGCGCCCGTGAACATCGGCCAGAACAGCAGCGTGCCCGAGATGATCGCGGCGGCGATCAGGATCAGCGTGGTGGTGTCGGTGAAGAAGGACAAGGTGGGCCGTTCTGTGAGGGGATTCGAAAGACGGCGCGAGACGACGTCCGGGTCGCTCGCGACGAATGTCGGATTATAGAATTCACGATTCCCCCCGACCACATCGCCACACGGCGCGAGGCCTTTCACATGCACAAGCTCGTCCTGATCCGCCACGGCGAATCCACCTGGAACCTCGAGAACCGCTTCACCGGCTGGACGGACGTCGAGCTGACGCCCACCGGCGTCGCGCAGGCGCGCACCGCCGGCGAGCTGCTGAAGGAAGCGGGCTACGAGTTCGACGTCGCCTACACCTCCGTGCTCAAGCGCGCGATCTGGACGCTGTGGCACTGCCTCGACACCATGGACCGCACCTGGCTGCCCGTCGTGAAGGACTGGCGCCTCAACGAGCGCCACTACGGTGGCCTGCAAGGCCTCAACAAGGCTGACATGGCCAAGGAATACGGCGACGAGCAGGTGCTGATCTGGCGCCGCAGCTACGACACGCCGCCGCCCGCGCTCGAGGCCGACGACCCGCGCGGCCAGCGCCAGGACCTGCGCTACGCGAAGCTCGACCCCGCGCAAATCCCGCTCACCGAGTGCCTGAAGGACACCGTCGCCCGCGTGCTGCCGTGCTGGAACGAGGTGCTCGCCCCCGCCATCAAGTCGGGCCAGCGCATCGTCGTCGCCGCGCACGGCAACTCGATCCGCGCGCTCGTGAAGTACCTCGACAACATCGGCGACGCCGACATCGTGGGCGTCAACATCCCCAACGGCATCCCGCTCGTCTACGAACTCGACGACGACCTCAAGCCGATCCGCAGCTACTACCTCGGCGACGCCGAGGCCGCCGCGAAGGCCGCGGCGGCGGTGGCGAACCAGGGCAAGAAGGCCTGACGGCGAGTCCGAAGGCGGCGGGTCAGCCCGCCGCCGCCAGCGCGCTGACCCTGCGCACGAACCCGAGCACGCGCTCCGACGCCTCGTCCGCGCGCGTGGCGGCCGACATCACGAGGATCGCGTCCGGGCCGTCCAGCGGCACGTAGCGCGCGCCGTCGATCCGCACGGCCTCGAGCGGCGCGGGCAGCACCGCGATGCCCAGGCCGGCGGCGACGAGGCCGATCTGCGTCGTCGCCTCGCGCGCCTCCTGCGCGATCCGCGGCTCGAAGCCGGCCTGCGCGCACAGGCGCTTGAGCACCGGCGCGGAGCCGGTGCCGGCGCTGCCGGGAAAGCCGATGAAGGCCTCGTCGCGGCACTCGGCGATCGCGACCGACTTGCGGCGCGCGAACCGGTGCGCGGACGGCACGACGAGGCGCAGCGGGTCGCGCCGCAGCACCTCGAGCCGGATGCCCTCGGGCGCATGCTCGTTGTAGCGCACGAGGCCGACGTCCATCTCGCCGCGGCGCAGCGCGTCAAACTGCAGCGTCGTGTGCATCTCGCGCAGGTGCAGCGCGACGTCCGGATGCGTGCGGCGATGCGCGGCGACGACGTCGCGCAGCAGCTTGGTCAGCGGCAGCGTCGACGAGAAGCCGATGCGCAGCTGCCCGACCTCGCCGCGCGCGACGCGCTGCAGCTCGTCCGGCAGCGCCAGCGTCGACGCGAGCAGCTCGCGCGCACGGATCAGCAAGGCCTGGCCCGCATCGGTCAATGCGACGCTGCGCCGCGTGCGCGCGAACAGCTCCACGCCCAGCTCGCCCTCGAGCGCGCGGATCTGCTGGCTCAGCGGCGGCTGGGCGATGTTGAGACGCTCGGCGGCGCGCGTGAAATGCAGTTCCTCGGCGACCGCGACGAAGTAGCGCAGGTGACGCAATTCGAAGGCCATTGATCTGTTTCAAGTCTCAGTGCTGCCTGAATCATATATTGGACTGGATCAGGGTGATTACCTAGACTTCCGTCATCGCCTCTTCACATCCACCGCCGTCGACGCCACCCTGCGCGCCCGCGACGAGCAAATCAACGATGTCGTCCCCCACCGCCCTCGCGCTGACCGCCCGGCCGGCCAATCCCGGCACCGCCACGGAAGCCCCCGCGTCGCTGCCCGCCCCGCTGGCCGCCGGCACGCGCGACTACCGCGCCGCCAAGTGGGCGCTGTTCGTCGGCGGCTTCGCCACCTTCGCGATGTTCTACGGCCCGCAGCCGCTGCTGTCGCTGTTCGGACAGGCGTTCGGCCTCACGCCGGCGCAGGCCAGCGGCGTGCTGTCGTGCACCGCCGGCGCGATGGCCGTCGGGCTCATCCCGGCCGGGCTGCTCGCGCAGCGCGTCGGGCCGAAGCCGGTGATGGTCGCGTCCATCGTGCTCGGCGCGATCTGCAGCCTGCTGTGCGCCGTCGCGCCGAACTACGCGTCGCTGCTCGCGTTGCGCGCGCTGCTCGGGCTGTGCCTGTCGGGGCTGCCGGCGGTGGCATCGGCGTACCTCGCCGAGGAGATGGAGACGGCCGCGCTCGGCCAGGCGATGGGGCTGATCATCGCGGGCAACGCGGCAGGCGGGATGTCGAGCCGGCTCGTGTGCGGCGCGCTGGCCGACCTGGTGTCGTGGCGCGTGGCCTTCGCCGGGCTCGGCGCGCTGGGCGCGCTCGCGGCGTTCGAGTTCTGGCGCAGCCTGCCCGCGTCGCGCCGCCATCGCCCACGCGCGTTGCACGCGAGCGCGATCGCCGGCGACCTGCGCAGCGTCGCCCGCGAACCCGGCCTGCTGCCGCTGTTCGCGCTCGGCCTGCTGCTGATGGGCAGCTTCGTCAGCTTCTACAACTACCTCGGCTTCCGCCTCGGCCAGGCGCCGTTCGGGCTGTCGCACGCGACGATCGGCGCGATCTTCCTGCTCTACGTCGTCGGCATGTTCTCGTCGCCGTGGGCCGGCCAGCGCGCCGACCGGCTCGGCTCGTCGCGCGTGCTCGCGTGGATGCTCGCGGTGTCGACGGTCGGCCTCGTGCTGACGATCTCCGACGCGCTGCCGCTCGTGATCGCGGGCGTCGCGCTGTTCACGCTCGGCTTCTTCGGCGCGCACTCGATCGCCAGCAGCTGGGTCGGGCGCATCGCGAGGCAGTCGAAGGCGCTCGCCGCCGCGACCTACCTCACGGCTTACTACATCGGCGCCAGCTCGATGGGCTGGCTCGGCGGCCACGCGTGGGCGGCGGGCGCGTGGCCCGGCGTCCTCGCGTTCCTCGCAGTGCTGTGGGGCGGCTGCGCGCTGGTCGCGTGGCGCCTCAAGCGCACGCCAGCCGCGCAGGCGGTCGCGAGCGGGCACCGGGTGGCCACGCGCGCCTGATCGCGGGCGCGCGTGATGCGTGACGCGTAACGCGCGCCGCGCGAATGTCAGTGCGCCGTCGGCCCGGTGCCGGCCTCGTGGCCCGAGTGGGTCTGCGCGTCGAGGCCGCTGTCGGGCGACTCCTTCGCCTGCTTGCGCGACGTCCCGGGCTCGATCAGCTCCTCGATGATCAGCGCGCCGAACTTCTGCGCCCGGTCCGCGTTGTGGCGGCTGCAGATGGCGCCCACCTGGCGCGCCTCGTCGTCCTCCGCCGCGCGCACCGACACGAACGGATGCCCTTCCTCGGCGAGGTCGCGCTGCTGCTTGACGAGATTCAGCTCCTGGCCGATGTTGGCGAGCACGCCCGAATTCTTGATGTCGCGTTCGGCACGCTCGATCACGTCTTCCGGCGGGTAGTACGCGACGGCGTCGGGCGCGAAGCCGGCGTCGACCAGCGCGTCGATCGCGGCGCGCGCGTCGCGCTCGCTCGGGAACGAGGCCAGCACGTGGCCGACCGGCTTGAAGACGCCGTACGCGGTCTGCGAGTTCGATTCGTTCATGACGGTCTCCTGTTGCCGTCGAATGGAGCAAACCGCGCGCCGGGCGGCGCTGTCGCGTGGCCGCGCCTCAGCTCGCCTGCGCGAGACGGGCCGCGATGCGGTCGTGCAGCGTCGCGGCGAGCGTGCGACGGTCGAGCTCGGCCGGCATCTCCGGCGGCAGGAACTCCACGTGCACGACGATGCCGCGCGCCTTCGCGACCTTCATCAGGCTCTCGACCAGCGTCGTCGTGCCGATGTACTGCGCCGCGACGCTGAAGCGCTGCCCCGGCTCGCTGTAGCGCAGCACGACGGGCTGCACGGCCGTGCCGGTGACGATCGCGGCCTGCAGCAGGTTCGCGTGGAACGGCAGCACGGTGTCGCCCGCGCCGGTCGTGCCTTCGGGGAACACGGCGACGGCGTCGGCGCCGCGCAGCGCGTCGGCCACCTCGTGCACCACGCGCAGCGCGTCGCGCTTGCGCTCGCGCTCGATGAACAGCGTGCCGCCGGCGCGCGCGAGCTTGCCCAGCAGCGGCCAGTGCGCGATCGCGGCCTTGGACACGAACCGCGCCTGCGGCGCGCTCGCGTGCAGCGCGGGGATGTCGAGCCACGACACGTGGTTCGCCACGAACAGCACCGCGCCCGCGTGCGGCGTGCCGGTGGTGCGCACCTCGACGCCCAGCGTGCGCAGCATCTGCGTGCTCCAGCGCTGCACGATCGCCTGGCGGGCGGCCGCGTCGAGCCGCGGCATGCGCACGCCCGCGAGCCACAGGCCCTGGAAGACGCGCCCGACGACGCCGGCCAGGCGCGACGGCGCGAGGAGGACGCTCACGCCGCGATCGCCCTCACGCGGCCGCGGACGCCGGCGCGTCGGCCGCGGCGCTGTACGCGAACGTGCCGGCGACCAGCGTGTGGCGGACACGTCCGGGCATGCGCGTGCCCGTCGACGCGGCGTCGAACGGCGTGTGCTTGCCCTGGCTGCGCAGCGCGTCGGGCGTGACCTGCCATTCGGCGTCGGGGTCGAACACGCAGATGTCGGCGACGCCGCCCTCGACCAGCCGGCCCGCGCTCTGGCCCAGCGAGCCGAGCGCGTCGCCGAGCACGCGCACGGGCTCGCTCGTCACGCGCGCGAGCGCCTGCGCGAGCGTCAGCTTCGATTCGGTGCCCCACTTCAGCGCGAGGCTCAGCAGCAGCTCGAGGCCGGTCGCGCCGGGCTCGGCCTCGCCGAACGGGAGCTGCTTGGCGTCGTTGCCGATCGGCGTGTGGTCGGAGACGAGCGCGTCGATCGTGCCGTCGGCGAGGCCGGCGCGCAGCGCGTCGCGATCCTTGCCCTGGCGCAGCGGCGGCGTCAGGCGCATGTCCGAGTTGAAGTAGCCGATGTCGACGTCGGTCAGGTGCAGCGAGTTGATGCTGACGTC
>JASLEM010000400.1 GCA_030151165.1 Burkholderiaceae bacterium | reverse complement strand
GCTGGTCGACGCGAGCGGCCGCCACATCGGCTGGATGGGCTCGATCCTCGACATCACCGAGCGCAAGCGCCTCGAGGAGCGCGAGCGCCACCAGACCGACGCCGTCGCGCACCAGGCGCGGCTCACGATGCTGGGCGAGGTCGCGTCCGCGCTCGCGCACCAGCTGAACCAGCCGCTCACGTCGATCACCGGCTACGCCGCCGGCGTGAAGCGCCTGCTCGAACGCGCAGGGCAGCCGGACGCCCGCCTCGTCGACGCGATGACCCGCCTCGGCGACCAGGCCGCCGAGGCCGGCCGCATCGTCAAGCGCATCCGCGAGTTCCTCACGCGCCGCAGCCCGCAGCGCGAGACCATGGATCTCGGCGAGGCCGCGCATCGCGCGCTGGCGCTGCTCGCGCGCGAGACGCGGCGCCTGCAGCTGCATGTCGAATGGGCCGTCGCGCCGGCGCTGCCGAAGGTCGACGCCGATCCCGTGCTGATCGAGCAGGTGGTGCTGAACCTCGTGCGCAACGCGTGCGACGAGATGGCCGCGCTGACGCCCGCGCAACGCCGGCTGCGCATCACGATCGCGCGCGCCGGCACCGGCGCCACGGCGAGCGCGCACGACGCCGAGGGCTTCCTGCGGCTCGACGTCGACGACAGCGGCCCGGGCCTGCGCGGACGCAGCGTCGAGCAGCTCGTGACGCCGTTCTACTCCACCAAGCCCGAGGGCATGGGCATGGGCCTGGCGATCTGCCGCTCGATCATCGAGGCCCACCACGGCGCCTTCGACGCCGTCGCCGGCCCGCTGGGCGGCGCGCGCTTCTCGCTCACGCTGCCGATCGCCGGCGCGCCGACATCGACCGGGCACGCGCGCGACGCGTCGGGCGACGACGGCGTCGACGAGCCGTCCGGCGCATCGCCGCATCCCGAACCCGAGGCCCGTCCATGACCGCCGCACCTTTCAACGTCCGCCTGTCCGAACCGATGGTGCACCTGGTCGACGACGAGGCGCCCGTGCGGGACGCGCTCACGTTCCTGTTCCAGTCGCACGGCCTCGCGGTGCGCGCGTACGCGAGCGGCCCCGAGTTCCTCGACGCCGCCGACGAATCGCCGCTGGCCGGCTGCATCCTGCTCGACGTGCGCATGGAGCCGATGTCGGGCCTGCAGGTGCACGACGCGCTCGTCGCGCGCGGCAGCGGCGTACCGGTGCTGTTCCTCACCGGCCACGGCGACATCCCGATGGCGGTCGAGGCGCTGAAGAAGGGCGCGTTCGACTTCATCGAGAAGCCGTCCGGCGACGTCGCGCTCGTGGAGCGCGTCATGCGCGCGCTCGCGGTCGATGCCGCACGCCAGGCCGCGGACTCGGAAGGCGAGGAGACCGCCGCACGGCTCGCGAGCCTGTCCGATCGCGAGCGCGAGGTGATGCAGCGCGTCGCGGCCGGCAAGCTGAACAAGGTCATCGCCGACGAACTGTGCATCTCCGTGCGCACGGTCGAAGTCCACCGCGCGCGGGTGTTCGGCAAACTAGGGGTGCGCTCCGCGGCCGAAGTCGCGACGCTGCTCGCCGGCGAGCGCCGCCGCTAGGCCGGGGCGATACGGGGAGCCGTATCGGCGCCCGCCGCCCCCGGAGCCGCGTGCGCCGACCCGCGCCAGGGTCCGGCGATCTAGGGACTTGCGCGCAATAACCTGGTTTTTCACCATTTCCGGGTACCGTACCACCTATGCAAAGCCGCTGAAATCGCCACAATGGTCCGGCGGCGGGCCTCTTCGGCGCTGCCGTTGGAGGGTCAAAAATGTCAGTGCTTGTCACCGAACAAAGCCGCAGCGAAATGCTCAACCGCCTCAAGCGCGCCGAAGGGCAGCTGCGCGGGATCCAGCGAATGATCGAGTCCGGGCAACCGGGCATCGACGTCGCCAGCCAGCTGGTCGCCGTGAGGCGGGCGCTGGACAGCACCTACGTCCACCTGACCGTGAGCCTCGTCGAACAGGAGCTGGGCACGCGGCTCGGCGGCGACACGCGCGGCCGCAAGCAGATCGCCGAGGTGCTCGGCGAGCTGACCGCGTTGCTGGCCAAGGTGCGCTGACACCGGCGCCGCGCTGGCCGCCGCGTCTTCGCGGGCGCGGCTGGACGGCGCGGCGAACGTCGTGGTGAACGTGGCAGAGTCGCCCGGGCGGGGCGCGCGATATGCGCAAACCGCGTGGGCAAGCGCGTTCCGATTCGTTGGTCGAGTCGGTGCGCATGCGCATGATGACGTCATCGGCGGGCTGTTCCGTCGCATCGGTGACCCGTCATGAGCATTCTCGCCATCAACGTTCGCAACCAGTTCCGGGGCAAGGTCAAGGAAATCATCGAGGGGCCGGTCGTGTCCGAGGTCGATGTGGAGACCCCTGCCGGCCTCATCGTCACGTCGGTCATCACGACGCGCTCGATCCACGAGCTCGGGCTGAAGGTGGGCAAGGACGTGGTCGCACTCGTGAAATCGACCGAAGTCTCGATCGCCACGCTCTGAGTGCGGGCGCCCGTCGTGGCGCGCCGCCGGGGTGCACAGCACCATTGCGCATAACCAATTGCGGATCGCTTCGTTGGCGGAGTGTTGCTGCGCGCCTACAGTCGGCCGTTCCGCTAGCCTCCGTGTCGCGACCGTCACGTGGCCGAGGCCCGGAATGTCCCCAAGGATTCCCATGTTCCCCGTCCTGTCGCGCCGTCACGCGCCGGAGCGGACAGCCGGCGCCCCGTCTGCCGGCGGTCCCGTCGTGCGAGCCTGAGCCATGCCCGCACGCTCCTTCCTCCTGAGGCGCCACAGCGTCCTGCCCGGGTTCAACCTCGCGCTCGGGTTCGCGCTGCTGTACCTGTGCTTCATCGTCCTGATCCCGCTGTCGGCGGTGTTCCTGAAGACGTTCACCGTCAGCTGGAGCACGTTCTGGGCGACCGTCTCGTCGCCGCGCGTGGTGGCGTCCTATCGCCTCACGTTCGGCGCGGCCTTCCTCGCGGCACTGGTCAACGCGGTGTTCGGGTTGCTGGTCGCGTGGGTGCTGGTGCGCTACAGGTTCCCGGCCAGGCGCCTGGTCGATGCGCTCGTCGACCTGCCGTTCGCGCTGCCCACCGCCGTCGCCGGCATCGCGCTGACCACGCTCTATGCGCAGAACGGCTGGATCGGCAAGTGGCTGCCGTTCAAGGTCAGCTATACCCCGCTGGGTGTCTTCGTCGCGCTGACCTTCATCGGGCTGCCCTTCGTCGTGCGCACCGTGCAGCCGGTGCTCGAGGACCTGCAGAAGGAGCTCGAAGAAGCCGCGGCCACGCTCGGCGCGACGCGCCTGCAGACCTTCCAGCTCGTGATCTTCCCCGCGCTGATGCCGGCGCTGCTGACCGGCTTCGCGCTCGCGTTCGCACGTGCGCTCGGCGAGTACGGCTCGGTGATCTTCATCGCCGGCAACATGCCGATGATCTCGGAGATCACGTCGCTGCTGATCATCACGAAGCTCGAGCAGTACGACTATGCCGGCGCCACCGCGATCGCCGTCGTGATGCTGGTGACGGCCTTCGCGCTGCTGCTGGCGATCAACCTGCTGCAGGCCTGGGCGCGCAAGCGCCAGGGGCGTTGAGATGAGCACCGTCCCCGCTTCCCCGCTCGCCGCGCCCTCGACGCAAGGCGCCCACCCGATCGCGCCGGTGCGCCTGGGCAACGCCACCACCGAGCCCGCCTGGGTGCGGCGCACGCTGATCGGCGTCGCGCTGGCCTTCCTCACGCTGTTCCTGTTCGTGCCGCTGGTGTCGGTGTTCGCACAGGCGTTCGCGAAGGGGCTGGACGTCTACTGGGCCGCGCTCACCGACTCCGACGCCGTCTCCGCGCTCAAGCTCACGCTGCTCGCCGCGTTCATCTCGGTGCCGCTGAACCTCGTGTTCGGCGTCGCGGCGGCGTGGGCGATCGCGAAGTTCGACTTCCGCGGCAAGAACGTGCTGCTGACGCTGATCGACCTGCCGTTCTCCGTCTCGCCGGTGATCGCCGGCCTGATCTACCTGCTGATCTTCGGCCTGCAGGGCTGGTGCGGCGAGTGGATGCGCGACCACGACCTGAAGATCGTCTTCGCGGTGCCGGGCATCGTGCTCGCGACCCTCTTCGTCACGTTCCCGTTCATCGCGCGCGAGCTGATCCCGCTGATGCAGGCGCAGGGCCAGGAGCAGGAAGAGGCGGCGCGCGTGCTGGGCGCGTCGGGCTGGCAGATCCTGTGGCGCGTCACGCTGCCCAACGTCAAGTGGGCGCTGCTGTACGGCGTGATCCTGTGCAACGCGCGGGCGATGGGCGAGTTCGGCGCGGTGAGCGTGGTCTCGGGC
>JASLEM010000390.1 GCA_030151165.1 Burkholderiaceae bacterium | reverse complement strand
GCGCGAGAGGTCGTCGATGCCCGCGAACGGGATGAACGCGACCTCGCCGGCCTGGATGCGCGGGTACAGCGTCGTCTGCAGCGCGGGGGCGAACGCCCAGTCGCTGGCGTTCGACAGCGACTGGGCGTTCGCCCCCGCGCTGCAGACGACGCTGTACCCGCGCATCCAGGCCGGCGAGGTCGCGTTCATCCCGTTCGCGGGCATCGACGACCTCTCGCGCAGCCACTTCGAGACGCAGGATCGCGTCGAGCTGGGCCTGCCGCTGCCGGGCCAGCCGTGGCCCGCGGGCGTCGCGCGCGCCGACTCGACGCAGGGCTTTCTGAACCGGCTCGCGCAGGAACTCGGCGTGCGGCTCGATTCGGACGAGCGCGTGATGGCCTTCACCGATCGCCTGCCGATCTCGCTGCAAGGACGGCGCCTGGTCGCCAACGCGAACCTCGGCCGCACCGGCAAGCCCGGCACCGACGCGCGCCAGGCCGCGCTGCTGCAGCAGATGTACGCCGGCACCGCGCTCGAGCAGCGCGTGCGCGAGGGCCTGCAGACGCAGGTCGAGGTCTCGCAGCAGATGGCCGCCGATTCCGCGGCGATGGACGAGATGAAGAAGGCCAGCCGCGACGCGATCACGCCGAAGGGCTTCGAGCTCGAGGCCCGGCGCATCGCCCGGCTGATGCGCGACCAGGTGCGCATCGGCTTCGTCGACGTCGGCGGCTGGGACACCCACGTCGGCCAGGGCGGCGCGACGGGCGCGCTCGCCGGCCGCATCGCCGACCTCAGCCGCGGCCTCGACACCTTCGCCCGCGAGATGGGCCCGGAGTGGAACCGGACGGTGGTCGTCGTCATCAGCGAGTTCGGCCGCACCTTCCACGAGAACGGCAACCGCGGCACCGACCACGGCCACGGCACGGCCTACTGGGTGCTGGGCGGCGGCGTGAAGGGCGGCGTGCGCGGCGAGCAGGTGGCGCTGTCGGCGAAGACGCTCAACCAGGGCCGCGACTGGCCCGTGCTCAACGAGTACCGCGGCGTGTTCGGCGGCCTGTTCCAGCGCCTGTACGGCCTCGACGCGGCGCAGCTGCAGCGCGTGTTCCCCGGCGGCGTGCCGCGGGATCTCGCGCTGGTCTGAGGGCGATCGGGCGCCGCGACGATGCGGCCGCGGGCGGAATCCGGCCGGAATCCGGGCTTTTGGCCCCCGGCGCTTCACGCGCGGCGGGTACCATGGAGGCCTGTTCCCCGCCCTGCCGCCTCGCGTGCAACGCCGAGCCGCGCCAGGGCATTCCGGCTCTCCCCGTGTCCGATCTCGACTACGACTACGACTTCGATTCCCTTCCGACCACGCGCCCCGCGTCGCCGGCGTCCGCCGCGGCAGGCGACGCCGCATCGGCGGGCGCGGGCCGGCGCGAGCTGAGGGCCCCGCAGGACCTGCACGCGATCCTGCAGGAGGTGTTCGGCTACAGCGCGTTCCGCGGCGAGCAGCGAGACATCATCGAGACGGTCAGCAACGGCGGCGACGCGATGGTGCTGATGCCCACCGGCGGCGGCAAGAGCCTGTGCTACCAGGTGCCGGCGATCGCGCGCCACCGCGCGGGGCACGGCGTGACGCTGGTCATCAGCCCGCTGATCGCGCTGATGCACGACCAGGTCGGCGCGCTCGAGGAGCTCGGCGTCCACGCGGCCTTCCTCAACTCGTCGCTGAGCGGCGAGCAGGCGCAGCACGTCGAGCGCGAGATGATGAGCGGCCGGCTGGTGATGCTATACGCCGCGCCCGAGCGCGTGACGAACCCGCGCTTCATGGCGATGCTCACGGCGCTCGACGAGCGCGGCCTGCTGAGCCTGGTCGCGATCGACGAGGCGCACTGCGTCAGCCAGTGGGGCCACGACTTCCGCGAGGACTACCTGCAGCTCGCGCAGCTGCACGAGCGCTTCCCGAACGTGCCGCGCGTCGCGCTCACCGCGACCGCCGACGACCACACGCGCGCGGACATGCGCGAGCGCCTCGCCCTCGGCGGCGCGCGCGAGTTCATCAGCAGCTTCGACCGCCCGAACATCCGCTACACGATCGTCGAGAAGGACGACGCGAGGAAGCAGCTGCTGCGCTTCCTGCGCGACGAGCACGAGGGCGACGCCGGCATCGTCTACTGCCAGAGCCGCAAGAAGGTCGAGGAAAGCGCCGCGTGGCTGACGTCCGAAGGCATCAACGCGCTGCCGTACCACGCCGGGCTCGACGCCGACGTCCGCCGGCGCCACCAGGACCGGTTCCTGCGCGAGGACGGCCTCGTCATGTGCGCCACGATCGCGTTCGGCATGGGCATCGACAAGCCTGACGTCCGCTTCGTCGCCCACCTGGACCTGCCCAAGAACATCGAAGGCTACTACCAGGAGACGGGCCGCGCGGGCCGTGACGGCGAGGCCGCCGACGCCTGGATGGCGTACGGCCTGGCCGACGTCGTCAACCAGCGCCGCATGATCGACGACAGCCCGGCTGGCGAGGAATTCAAGAAGATGCAGCGCGGCAAGCTCGACGCGCTGCTGACGCTGGCCGAAGCGCACGACTGCCGGCGCGTGCGGCTGCTCGCGTACTTCGGCGAGCAGAGCCGGCCCTGCGGCAACTGCGACAACTGCATCTCGCCGCCCGCGACGTGGGACGCGACCGAGGCCGCGCGCATGGCGCTGTCGACGGTCTACCGCTTCCGCCAGCACTCGGGCCTGAGCTTCGGCGCCGGCCACCTGATCGACGTGCTGCGCGGCAAGACGACCGACAAGACCACCCAGCACGGCCACGGCACGCTGTCGACGTTCGGCATCGGCGCGAAATGGTCGGAGCAGCAATGGCGCGGCGTGATCCGCCAGCTGCTGTCGCTGGGCCACCTGCAGTCGGAAGGCGAGTACACGACGCTGGTGCTGACCGACAGCGCCCGCGCCGTGCTGAAGGGCGAGGTGCCGATCACGCTGCGTGAAGCCCGCGAGCTGCCGCGTGGCGCCGGGCGCACGAAGCGCGTGCGCGGCGAGGGCGGCAGCCGCGGCATCAGCCCCGCCGCCGCGGCGCTGCAGGCGCAGCTGGACGAGCCCGCCAAGGCGCGGCTCGCCGCGTTGCGGGCGTGGCGCTCGGAGGTCGCGCGCGAGCACAACCTGCCGGCCTACATCGTCTTCAACGACGCCACGCTCGCGCAGATGGCGCTGCAGTCGCCGTCGTCGCTCGACGAGCTCGCCGGCATCAGCGGCGTCGGCGCGAAGAAGCTCGAGGCGTACGGGCGCGAGATCCTGCGCGTGCTGGAGGCCTGATCCGGCCTGCGCGGGCGCGTGCCCGCGCGCCGGCGCAGGCCATGGCGGCGCGGCCGCGCTCGCGTGGGATCATCCCGGTTCCCTTCAAAGATCATCGCCTCGCCCGTCATGCTTTTCGCGCCCCGCCTGCCCGCCGTCCTCGCCGCCTGTCTCGTCGCGCTCGGCGCCGCCTCGGCCCGGCCGGCCTTCGCCGCCGCCCCGCCGCCGCAGGACGTGCCCTATCCCGGCGTGCTGACGCTGGCGGTCGACGCGACCGACCTCGATCACCGACTGCTGGCGATCCACGAGACGATCCCCGTCGCGCCCGGCCCGCTGCGCCTGCTGTTCGCGCGCTGGCTGCCCGGCGACCACGGCCCGTACGGCGAGCCGCGCCGGCTGGCGGGCCTCGTCGTGCATGCCGAAGGGCAGCGCCTCGCCTGGCAGCGCGACCCGCTCGATCCGCAGGCCTTCCTCGTCGACGTGCCCGCCGGCACGCACGAACTCGCGCTCGACTTCCAGGCGGTGACGCCGCTCGACCCGAACAGCACCGACCGCGTGTCGATGACGCGTGCCGTGCTGGGCGTGCAGTGGGAGACGGCCCTGCTGTACCCGGCCGGGTATTGGTCGTCGCGCATCGAGGTGCGGCCGACGCTGCGCCTGCCCACCGGCTGGAAGGCCGCGACGGCGCTGCGCGACGCGGACGACCACCTCGCCGCGCCGGCCGCCGACGGCTGGTGGCGCTTCGGCGCAGTGACGCTGGAGCATCTCGTCGACTCGCCGGTCTTCGCGGGCGCGCACTTCAAGCGCATCGAGCTCGATCCGCCCGGCACGCCGCGTCCCGTCGCGCTCGACCTCGTCGCCGACACCGACGACCAGCTGGACGCCACCGAGGCGCAGGTCGACGCGCATCGCCGCCTCGTGCACCAGGCCGACCTGCTGTACGGCGCGCGCCATTTCCGCCACTACGACCTGCTGCTGTCGCAGAGCGAGACCTTCGGCGGCATCGGCCTGGAGCATCACGAGTCCAGCGAGAACGGCGTCTGGACGGACTACTTCCGCGACTGGGATCGCGCCGTGCAGGAGCGCGAGCTGCTGCCGCACGAGTTCACGCACTCGTGGAACGGCAAGTTCCGCCGCCCCGCCGACCTGTGGACGCCCAACTTCAACGAGCCGATGCAGACCTCGCTGCTGTGGGTCTACGAAGGCCAGACGCAGTTCTGGGGCCACGTGCTGTCCGCGCGCAGCGGGCTCGTCACGCAGGAGCAGGAACGCGCCGTCTGGGCCGACGTCGCCGCGGCCGCCGAGCACCAGCTCGGCCGCCAGTGGCGCTCGCTGCAGGACACCACGCTCGAGGAGACGATGGGCGACACGCGCGAGAAGGAATGGCGCTCGTGGGAGCGCACGGCCGACTACTACGACGAGGGCGCGCTGGTCTGGCTCGAGGCCGACATGATCATCCGCGAGAAGAGCCACGGCCAGCGCTCGCTGGACGACTTCGCGCGCCGCTTCCTCGGCGTGGACGACGGCCGCGTCGAGCCGTTGACCTACCGCTTCGAGGATGTCGTCGCCACCTTGAACGCGGTGCAGCCGAACGACTGGGCGGCCTTCCTGCGCGAACGCCTCGACGCCGTCGGCGCGCCCGCTCCGCTGGCCGGCCTCGCGCGCGCCGGCTGGCGCCTCGTCTACACCGAGCAGGAGAACGCGATCGACCGCAACGCCACGCGCGGCGGCGAGAAGTCGGACAACTACGCCTACTCGATCGGCCTGACCATCGCCGACAAGGACGGCCGCATCTCCGCCGTGCAGTGGAAGAGCCCGGCCTTCGACGCGGGCCTCGCGCAGGGCGACGAGCTCGTCGCCGTCAACATGCAGGCCTTCAAGGCCGACCGCCTCGCGCAGGCCATCACCGCCAACAAGGACGGCAACCACCCGATCGAGCTGCTGGTGCGCGACGGCGACCACTTCCGGCTCGTGCGCCTCGACTACCGCGGCGGACTGCGCTATCCGGCGCTGGAGCGCATCCCCGGCCAGCCGGACCTGCTGTCGAAGCTCCTCGCGCCACGCTGAGTCCGTTGTCGCCGCCGCCGGCGCTCGACCCGCCGCTGGAGATCCAAGGGAGTGGCGGAGCTGGCTTTGCCAGTCCGCTCGCGGAACTCCCCCTCGGGGGGCAGCCCGCGCCAGCGGGCGTGGGGGCCGTCAGTACTGCTCGCGCTCGTCCCGGGCCTTCAGCAGCTTCGGCGTGATCTCGACGGTATTGACGGTGTCCGACACCCACACCGTCCCGTCCTGCACCGTCACCTGCCACGCCATCGTGCGCGCCACCATCTTGCCGAGCGCTTGCGAGGCGTCGGGGTCGATCGACCAGACCTCGACCTTCGGCGCGCGATTGAGCTTGCCGACCAGCGCGGCCCACCAGATCGGCGTGCTCGCGATGTAGCTGTAGACGGTGACCTTCTCGGCACGGCTGCTCGCCTTCGCGAGGCGGCGGTCGTCCGGCTGGCCGACCTCGATCCAGTGGATCACCTGGCCGGTGAGGTCGACCTGCCACAGGTCGGGCTCGTCGACGTCCCACAGGCTCTTGGCCAGCACGAGGTCGCCCTGCTCGCGGTCGGCCGGCACGTTGAGCGCGTAGGCGAGCACGCGCATCAGCATGCGCTCGTCGGTCTCCGACGGATGGCGCGCGATCGTGAGCTCGTGGTCGCCGTAGATGTTGCGATCCATGTCGGCGAGCTGCAGACGGACCTTGTGTATCGTTGCTTTGAGGGCCATCGCCCTATTGTCGGCGCTTTCGCGCGTGCGGCCGGCGCGCCGTCAGAGCGTGGCGTCGCCGCACAGCACGAGCAGCTCGCCCGCGCGCTCGAACTGGATCGACACCGTGAAGCACATGCGGCTGCCCTGCAGCGTCATGTACGGACGCGTGACCTGCGCGATGTTGGGCGAGCCCTGCGCGTGGCGGAAGTAGGCGCGGCGCGACCAGCGCGCGTCGCGCGTGTCGTGCAGCGGCGCGAAGCGCACCGAGGCCTCGAGCGCCTGGTGCGACAGGCCGTCCCGGAACGCGTTGCTCACGACCTGGCGGCCGCGCCGGTCCAGCAGGTAGCACATGTCCGCGCCCGGCTGCGACAGGAAGCGCCTGCACGCCTCGTCCATCGACGCGCCGCCGGCGAGCAGCACGCTGGCGAGTTCGATCGACTGCTTGTACGGCGACATCTGCTCCTGCCACGCGCGATCGTCGCTGATGGACTGCTGGTCGAAGCGGTCCCATGCCGCCTGCAGCGCGCCGAGCCCGAGCTGCGTGCGCGCGAGCTGCGGCGCCGGGCGGCCGAAGTGCCAGCCCTGGACGAAGTCGACGTCGCAGCGCAGCGCCGTGTAGCCGCCGTCCGAGGTCTCGATGCCCTCCATCAGCACGAGGCAGCCGCATTCGTGCAGCAGCGACACCATCTGCGAGGCGATGCGCTGCGCGTGCGTGTCGACCTCGGCGCGCACCACGACGCTGCGATCGAGCTTGACGATCTCGGGCCGCAGCCGGAACACGCGGTCGAAGTTGGAATGGCCGGCGCCGAAGTCGTCCAGCGAGACGAGGCAGCCGAGCGCGCGCAGCTCCTCGAGGCGGCGGTCGAAGTCGGCGTCGTCCGGCAGCGACGACTCGAGCACCTCCACCACCACCTGCTCCGGCCGCAGCCCGTGCAGCGCCAGCGCGCGCGCGATCTCGTCGGTGGTGGCGCCGAGCGCCGAGGCGAGCGAGCGCGGATGGACGTTGAGGAACAGCCACTCGTCGGCCTGCGCGCCCGTGTAGGCGGCGAGGTGCTGCATCAGCGCCGCGCGGTCGAGGCGGACGCGTGCCTCGTCGTCGACGCAGCTGCCGAACAGGTCGAGCGGCGCGACGGGCTCGCCGGTGGCGGCGTCGGTGGCGCGCAGCAGCGCCTCGTGGCCGACGACGCGGTGGTGCGTGAGGCTGTAGATCGGCTGGAAGTGCGACGCGAGGCGGAAACCCTGGTAGACCGACGTGACCGCGGGCGCCGCCGCGGCAGTGCCGCGCGACGCCGGCGCGGGCGTCTGCGCGGGAGGCAGCGTGTCGTTGGCGTGGCCGCCGTCGGGGATCATGGCGAGCTGGGGTCCTTGTGCAGTGCCGCGTGCGCGATCGTCCGAGATGCCGCGCACGCGTCTGCAATGCGCTTGCAAGAAGCCGGCCATCTCGCGCCGTCATCGTCCATTCGGCCCGGGAAGTGCCAAGTTGAGCACAAGCCGGCCGCGCGCGGCGCGGCGAATCGGCGGTTCGTGCGGAAATTGGCTCAACGGCCACGCGGCCGTGGCGCGCGGGTCAGTCCTGCATGCGCATCAGCGCGTTGATGCTGGCCGCCGACTCGAGCAGGCGCGGCAGCAGGCGCTTCCTCATGTCCTCGGGCGGCATGCGCTGGTCCTGCGCGCTGACGTTGATCGCCGCGACGACCCTGCCGGCCCGGTTGACGATCGGCGCCGCCATCGACACCAGCCCTTCCTCCAGCTCGCCGTGCACGAGCGCATGGCCGTCGCGGCGCACGCGCTCGAGCAGGTCGAGCAGCTGGTCGACGTCGGTGACGGTGCGGCTCGTGCGCGCGGCCAGCGGCGCCCGGGCGAGGCGCGCGCGCCGCTCCGCGATCGGCAGGCCGGCCAGCAGCACCCGGCCCATCGACGTGCAGAACGCCGGCAGCCGGCTGCCCGGCCCGAGGCTGATCGCCATGATCTTGTTGGCGGGCACGCGCAGCACGTAGACGATGTCGTCGCCGTCCAGCACCGCGGCGGACGAGGACTCGTGAATGTCCTGCACCAGCTCCTCCATCACCGGCTGCGCGAGGTGCCATACGGGCTGCGAGCTGAGGTACGCGAAACCGAGCTCCATCACCTTGGGCGTCAGGCGGAACAGCCGGCCTTCGGACTCGACGTAGCCGAGCTGCTGCAGCGTCAGCAGGATGCGCCGGGCGCCCGCGCGCGTCATGCCGCTGCGCGTGGCGGCGGCGCTGAGCGTCTGCGTCGGCGCCTCGGCCCCGAAGCTGCGCAGCACGGCGAGGCCGCGCGCGAAGGACTGCACGAAGGCGTCGCCGCGGCGGGGCGCGTCGGCGGACGCGTCGATCGATGCCGACGGATCGCGCGCATCCACGCCGCCGTCGGCCGCGGCCGGGGCGGGATCGCGGGCGGCGTCGCCCGGCGGAATGTCGTGGAGGGGATCGGTCATGCGCGATTGCGTGGAGAACGCCATTCTCGACGCGAACGGCTCGGTGCGTGGGCGGCGGAATCCTCGATTATCCGGCCCTTCCGCGCAGGGCTGGCGCGCCGGGCGCCGCTAAGATTTCAGGCATGTCCGACACCCTTCGCCCCGTCGTTGCGCTCGACCCACGCGCCGTCGCCGCTGTCGCGGCCGATCCCACCGACGCCATTCCGGGCGCGCTGCGTGTGCAGGCGCTGCTGGGCCTGGAGGCGCTGTGCAAGCTGGCACGCCGGCCCGCCGCGGCCTTGCCCAGCGCGCGCCACGCGGCGCGCCTCGACCCGCGCGGCGACGGCCGGCGCTTCGGGCTGCACAAGGGATCGTTCTCCGGCGTGCTGGTGCCGATGATCGTGGTGTCGTCGCTGGTCGACGTGCCGGTGTCCAATCTGCTGCTGCATGCCTTCGCCGTCCCGGACGAAGCCCTGCTGCACGTCGCGCTGATCGGTGCGACGCTGTGGTCGCTGCTGTGGGGCGTCGGCCTGCGCAGCGCCGTGCGCCACGTCGACCACGTGCTGCACGCCGACGCGCTCGTGCTCGCCATCGGCTTCGGCGCGGTGTGCCGGCTCCCGCTGGCGGCGGTCAAGGACGTCCACGTGCTCTCGAGCCGCCACGCCGGCTGGCGCGAGGAACGCGGCCTGGCGCGCCGTGACGTCGCGACGCTCACGCCGCTGGACGAGCCGACGCTGCTGATCGAGCTGCTCGCCGCACGCCCGGGCTGCCGCCTCGTGCGCAAGGGACGCGAACGGCCCGTGCCGTCGTGGATCGCCGTCTACGTCGACGAGCCGGCGGCGCTGCAAGGCGCCGTGCGCGCGGCGCAGGCGTCGGCGGGCCGTGCCCCGGAGCCGCGTTCATGACCGCGCGGCGCCCCGCGGCCTCGTCGATTCGTGATGTTTGGCACACATCGCGCGACGGCGATCGAGCTCCTGGTGACACTTGGCAACGTCGATTGACGCCCCCGGCAGGCCGATGCGTAAATCCCCGGGCCCGCACGCGCCCGCCAACGGGCCCATCGTCTTCGCCACCCGAGCCCGCCGCGCCATGCATCCTCGCCGCCTGAAGTCCGCTTCGCTCGCCCTGCTGTCGTTCGCGGCCGCGACCCTGCTCGCCGCGTGCGGCGGCGGATCGTCGGGAGGCGGCGCCGCGACGACGCCCCCGCCACCGGCGACCACGTACACCGCCACCCGCGGCGTCGCGCAGAAGGGCCCGCTCGTCGCCGGCGCCGCGGTCACGGTGCAGGAGCTGGGCCTCAACCTCGCGTCCGGCGGCTCGGCCTACAGCTACACGACGACCGGCAACCTCGGCGCGTTCACGCCGGATGCGAAGTTCCTGACGCCCAACGTGTCCGTCACCGCGACGGGCGCCTACGCCGACGAGGTGGCCAACGCCGTGTCCGACGGCCCCGTCACCCTGCAGTCCTACGCCGACATCACGACGCCGACCGCGCTCAACGTCAACCTGCTCACGACGCTCGCCTACACGCGGACCAATCACCTGGTGAACCAGGGCGCGAGTTCGATGAGCATCGCCGCCGCGCGCGCGCAGGCCGAGGGCGAAGTGCTCCGCGCCTTCGGCATCGCGGTCGGCACGCCGATCGAGGCCTTCGGCACGCTGGACATCGGCGGCACCGCCGGCGCCTCCGGCAGCCCGCCGACCACCACCGACGGCGACCACATCCTCGCCGCGCTGTCCGCGCTCGTCGTGCAGGGCCGCTCGTCGGCCGACGTCGGCGCGCTGATCGCCGCGATCCAAGCCGACATCGCCACCAACGGCACGATCACCAGCGCCGCGACGCGGCAGACGCTCGCCGCCAGCGCGCAGGCGCTGAACCTGAATCGCGTCGCCGCGAACCTGACCGCGCTCTACGCAGCGAGCGGCACCACGTTCGACCCGCGCACGCTGGCCGAGTGGATCGACCAGGACGGCGACGGCGTGATCGGCCACGACGAGTTCCGAGTCGACGGCGCCACCGCCGCGTCCACGTTCACGCTGCCGTCCGACTTCGCCGCCGCGCACGCCGGCGCCCTCGTCGGCAGCAGCACCGGCACGCTGTCGGTCAACGGCACGGCCGCGACCGCGCCGGTCATGTTGAAAGCGGGGGACGTCGTCACGCTCGCCGCCCCCGCGACGCTGCCGGACGGCGTGCTGAAGGCCTACCTGACGGTCGGCACCACGCCGATCGCGCGCGTCGCGTTCGTCAAGGGCCTCGCGTCGATCGCGATCACCCCGGCCAGCGGCGTGCTGCCGATCGGCCTCGCGCAGCGCTTCGTCGCCACCGGCACGTTCGGCGACGGCTCGACGGCCGACGTCTCGGGCGCCGTGACCTGGGCCTCGAGCGCGCCGGGCGTCGCCGACATCGACGCCGCGTCCGGCCTGTCCGACGCGTTGACGCTCGGCACGACGACGATCTCCGCGACCTCCGGCAGCGTGTCGGGCACGCTGTCGCTGAACGCGTCCGCGGCGGCGATCCAGTCCATCGTGATCTCGCCGGCGACGCTGCAGACCGGCGTCGGCATCACGCGCCGCTTCACGGCCAGCGGCACGTTCTCGGACGGCAGCGTGGTCGACGTCAGCGCCGGCGTCGCGTGGAGCACGACGACCCCGGGCATCGCCGCGATCTCGCAAGGCGCGGCCAGCGGGCTCGCGCTCGGCACGACCCCGGTCACGGCGACGTTGAACGGCGTGTCGGCCAGCGCCGTGGTCGCCGTCACCACCGACACCTGGACGGCCTCGCCCGCGATGCCGACGGAGCGCGTCGGCGGCCACACGGCCACGCTGCTTCCGGGCGGCAAGCTGCTCGTGGCCGGCGGCGTCGGCGCGAACGGCGCGGGCACCGCGAACGTCGACCTGTTCGACCCGGTCGCCGCGAGCTGGATCCACGCTGCGCCGATGGCGACGCAGCGCACCTCCCACACCGCGACGCTGCTGGCCGACGGCCGGGTGCTGGTGACGGGCGGATCGACGGTGTCGACCGCCGCGGCCAAGGGCTACGTCAACAACCTGAGCGCAGAGATCTACGACCCGGTCGCGAACCAGTGGACCGCCGCAGCGCCGATGAGCGTCGCGCGTTCGCACCACACCGCCACGCGGCTGCCGGACGGCCGCGTGCTGGTGGTCGGCGGCGAGAACGCGAGCTATCTGGTCGGCGCGACGGCGGAGATCTACGACCCCGCCCTCGACACGTGGACGGTGACCGCGACTCCGCCGGTTTCCGCGCGCTCGCAGCACACGGCGACGCTGTTGCCCGACGGCCAGGTGCTGCTGGCCGGCGGCTTCGACATCGAGCTGGGCATCCTCACGCCGCTGGACACGTCCGAGCTCTACGACCCCGTCGCCGGCACGTTCACGGTCACCGCGATCTACACGACCACCGGCACCGGGACGGACGCCGTCACCACTGCGACGCCCACCCCCATGGCCTTCGCGCAATCGGGCCAGACGGCGACGTTGCTGCCCGACGGCCGCGTGCTGCTCGCCGGCGGCGGCAACGCGCTGGCCGAGCTGTACGACCCCGCGACGCAGACGTGGGCGACCACCGGCTCGATGGGCGCGGCCCACACGCTGGGTGCCGCCGCCCTGCTGCCGAACGGACAGGTGCTGGTCGTCGGGGGCACGCAGTCGGCGCTGCCGTCGGCCGAGCGTTTCGACCCCGCGAGCGGCACCTGGACGGCCGCGGCCGCGATGCTGGTCGTGCCGGGCAGCGCCACGGCCACGGTGCTGCAGGACGGCTCGGCGCTGGTCTGCGGCGGCGCGCCGAATACCGCGGGCGTCAATTGCGAGACGTATTGGTGAGCGGACGGGCCCAGCGCATCATGTCGTCGATGACCGTGCCGGTTGCCGATCGTCGGCCCGCCAACCTGCTGACATCGCGCTGAAGCGGCCGCACGACGCCGCGCTGTCGATCCGTGTCGCGATCCGTGTCGAGGCGTCGGCCACGTGTCGCGCGCGCGATCGCCTCGCGCCGGACGCAACGAGGCGCCTGGAATGAAAAAGCCCCGATCGGCGCACCGATCAGGGCTTCGAAACCAACGCCTGGAAGCGCGTCGCCGGGCGCGTCGGCAAGCCGACGGCGCCCCGTCCGACGTTCTTACTTGCGCGATTGGCGGCGGCGAGCCGCGACGCCCAGCAGGCCGAGGCCGGCGATCATCAGCGCGGCGTTTTCGGGTTCCGGCGCCGGCGAGGTGCCGCCCGCGTCGGGCGAGCCCAGCGTGATGTCGGCGAAGGCGATCTGGTTCTGCGTGCCGGTGAAGTCGACCGACTCCGCAGTGCCGGCGAACGTCACGCCCGCCGTCGAGAACGGGCAGAAGTTCGCGCCGAAGCAGTCCGGGTCGCCCGCGCCGTTGGTGGTCAGGGACAGGTTCAGCGTCGCCAGCAGCGTGCCGGTGCCGTTCAGGCCCGACCACACGTTGACCGAACCGGGGTTGTTCACCGCCGAGTAGTAGAACGAGAAGCCGGTCGTGAAGCCGCCGGCGACGTTCATGATGTCGCCCGACCCCGTCAGGAAGAACACGATGTTCGCGCCCGGGCCGCCCGGGATCTGCGCCGTGTTGCAGGTGCCGCCAGGTTGGCCGTTGCAGGTGATCGTGTCGTTGCCGAACGAGATCCCGTAGTTCGTGCCGCCGGACGAGCCGAGGCTGCCGGTGCCGCCGTTGTAGAAGTTGGCCGGGCCTTCTTCGGCCGCGCCGTTCAGGCCGGCGAAGTTCAGCACCTCGACCGCCGCAAAGGCGGGAGCGGCAGCCATCGAGGCCGCGAGCAGGGCCGCAGCAGCGACGGTCGTGCGGATCAGACTCTTCTTCATGGTTCAAACCTCCAACAATTGGTTACGGAAATTGCGACTGTTAAGTGATTCTGCGGAGGTTGATGGCGCGGAGCAATGGCTAACTGTTGGGCTCCCCCTAACTCGTCGGGAACCGGAGCGCAAGCCCGACAGGAGAAATTCCGCGTGACGAAAGTCGCTGAACGCGCTGCTCGACAGGGGTTGTCGTTCGTCGCTGGCGAAAGTCCGGCTTCGCGATGCGCGCCGAGCTGGCGATCGAGGAATGCCGTCCTGGCGAGGTACTCAGGATCAAGAGGTCCGTCGTCGGGCGAATCACTGACGGCTGCCCGCGGAAGTCGCGGCGCGACGGCGCGCGCTTCTGGCGCCAAGCATCGCGCGTGACGGCCGCAGGTGGCGAGCGCATCACGGCCCAGAATGCAAAAAGCCCTCGATTCCATCAAGAATCAAGGGCTTCGCTGTTCTGGTGGCCTGGGGCGGAATCGAACCACCGACACGCGGATTTTCAATCGGAATCCGCCAGTACGGGACAACGACCCTCAAACGCAACTGTCAACAAAATCAAGCACTTACAGCGCACTCGACCGCAGTCAAACGCAGCTGAACGCACTCGACGCCTGACGCAAATGCCAGACGATTGCCAGAATTTTTTATACGCCGGCAACCCGAAACATCCGCGTCTCGCCAGAGTGTAGCCACCGGCGGTCCGCCCGCGCAAGCTCGACCGTTCAGGCCCGGGATGGGGCTGATTGGTCGCCTCCGGGCGGGCATAGAAGTGCCCCAGCGGTTGCCGGGGCACGGAATCAAGCCGCTTGTCCTCGGCTCATCTATAGCCTGAGCGCTCGACCTGTTCACGCTCGCCGGCGCCCTCTTCCAGCCAACGCCGGCCGGTGCGTCGCGGCCGCTTTCGTGGCGGCCGCAGCGCGACGTGACGCAGCGCCAGCGCATTCACATGCTTGGCAATGGTCGTGAAGCTGCCCGCCGAGAGTTCGAGCCGCAGGTTGTGCGGCCCCGGAACGCGGCCCTGCCGCAACAGCGCCACGTAGGCTCGCACGACGTCCACGCTCGTGATGCCTGGTCTTCCCATAGTTGTCCTCGCTTGGTTGCGGCATCGCCCGAGTGCGATGCCAACCACGTGTAGCGAGGGTTCGAGTCCACCTGCAAACAGCTCCGCCGCCCGGGATTACGTAACTGGAATCGCTGGACCGTTTAAAGCGCAACGAGGAGGATTCGCAGCACCAAAACCACTGACTGGAACTGCGACATGCACACCCTCTTGAACCCCGTTCACCAATCCGTCCGCACCGTTCTGCACCTCAGCCCCGCCGTGACGAGCGCCGCGCTGACCGAAGCGCAACGCCAACGGCAAGGCCTGGCCGAGTGGGTCGAGCGCCTCGTTGTCGACTCGTGCGTTGCCAACGAAGAGCACCTGGAGCGCCGACTCAGCGAACTGATGTCTGTCGAACTCTTCGCCCACGTGGCGAGCAACTGCCCGGGCGCGCTGACCGGCCGCTGGCGGCTGCTGTTCGACCGCTGCCTGCTCGAGCCGACGCTGTGGCGCTACCCCGAGGTGACGCTGGAGGAAGCGGAGACCATGGGCACGGACCTTCAGCCTACGATGGATGCGGCTGAGCTGCTGCGTCGCTGGCCCGCGCTTGTGGCCAGCGTCTGGCTGGTGTCTTGAGGTGAGGAAGGACGACCCTGCGAATTCGTACAACGACTACGCGGCGAGGCTGGTGGACGTTCTCGCTCGGCTCGCCGCCATCACTGTTGCCGCGGGACTGAATGGAGCACATCGGCCGTCAGTTGAAGCGTCGCACGCAACCCACATATAAACCAGGCTGGCTAAACCTGGTTGTCGGAGGAGAGGGCTCAACACCCCGCGGCCGGCGATAAGCACCAAGCGGGATGTCGGGGTGCAGCCTGGGAGCAAGAACCAGAGGGCGACAGGTGCGGCGCAGTCCCGCAGACAGTCTGGTTCAGAGGCGGCGCACTGCGGCGGCCGCCTTGCCCACGCCGTGCAGGGCGACCCTGCACACGTCCGGACGCATGAACCGGGCTCGGAGCGCGAGGCGAGGCTCGAAGTCAGCGCGTCGGCGCGGACCAAAGGGGGAGCCTTGCCCGCAGCACCCGGGCTTTTATACCGTCCGAGAACAAAGAAGTCCTGAGATTCCCCGGGGGTTCTTTCTATCCTGCATTGCAAGGAGCGTACACCCTGCGCCCGATGAGCGGGCGAAGCAAGACCATTGAGGCGCCCAGAACTTGAGAGCGAAATGGAGCACCCTCAGGGGCGCCGCAACCAAGGTGGGCGTACCGAAAATTCAGCCGTCGGCCGAACCTATCTACCTCAGGCTGGCGCAGCCTCGTGGTTCGCACCTCGTCGCAGCAAGAGGCAGAAGGCCTCAGTTGAAGCGAACTTCCAAGACCTTCGCGCCCGACTTATAGTCCGGCAAAAGCCAACTGGGCCCCACGGCGAGGCAAGGGGAGGAGCAGATGCTAGTCGACTCAGTGCCGATGCTCTGTTAGTACCTCTTGACCGCTGTGACCTAAGAGCGGCGGACGGTTGTTCACAGGGAGGAACTGCATGGCAAGTAGTTCGGGTGACCAGTTCTCAGCGGGTGCGCAAGGCCTCGGTTATATCTTTCAGCCGCGCTTCGCGCTGCTTCGGCTTTTCGAGGCTCCGGAAAAGACGTCCGTCCTCATTGAGAAGGACGACGACCTCGATTTTGTAGACACCGTTGGCGTTAAGACGCTTGCTTCACTAAAGCATAAGGCGAAGGGTGAGCGCCTAACCGACCTTTCAGTGGACTTTTGGAAGTCTGTACGCATCTGGCTGTCGAGATACGACCGCGACGGTCGCATCGCCGCCGGCTTGCAGTTTTATCTGTTCACCACCGCCACGGTATCTGACTCATCCTTCCTTGCGCGGCTTGCTGACGCCGCGGTGTTTGAGGATAGGCGCAACGCGCGAAGTCAAGCACTCGAGGCACTCGCACAAAGCAGTTCTGAGCTGGCGGCTCTTCTTCGAGACGAGTTCGCCAAGCTGGATGAAGAAGAACAAGAGGACTTCTTCTCTCGGATAGTCATCTTCGATGGTGCGCCTCGGATTGGAGACATTCCGGCACTGGTCAAAGACCGCATGCGCAGCATTCGGCGAGAGCATCGCGACGCCGTCTTCGAGCGACTTGAAGGATGGTGGAATGAGGAAATAGTCAGCCTACTCGACGGCAAGCGTACGGAGGCCCTCAGTGGCGTCGAGCTGTCTGACAAGCTCTCAGCCATCGCCGAGGAGTACCAAGCCGACAACCTACCAATCACCTTTCGGCGAGCTGAGCCAGCGGATGGTGTGGATGCGGACGGCGACCCTAGATTGTTCGTTCGCCAGCTTCGGGCGATTGGCGTCTCGTCAGAGCGCATCCGGAACGCAATTCTTGACTACTACCGGGCTTGGGAGCAGCGCTCCTCTTGGGCACGCGAGTATTTGCTCGTCTCTGACGAACTGGAGCGCTATGAAGAAAGGCTTGTCGACGAATGGTCTCGCTATCGCGACGTTGTCTTCGAAGAACTTGACGATGCGAGCGCGGAGGACGTTCTCTTGAGCGCAGGCCGCGCCCTGTATCGCTGGGCTGACCTGGAAAGCGGAAATATCGCTTCGCTTCGAATACGTGAGCGAGTTCTTGAACCGTACGTCGTGCGCGGAGGTTTCCACATCCTCGCGAACGTCGGTCCCCCGCCAAAAGTCTACTGGCATCCTCACTTTCTCAAGCGCATCGAGCAGGCCATGGAGGCAAGGAAGTGAAGCCATGGAATCAGCGCCCATTCGAAGTTCGAAACCTCTTCAACCCGGCCTTCTGCGGATTGGTTCTATTCAAAGCACTGAGGGGATACGAGGAATTGGATGCTCGGGGAATGCCATTCTCGCTTTCGCTGCTTGTCCTGCCGCTCTGCCTTCACAAGGACTCCCGACAAACGCTCGAAAAGGGCAACCGAAGCTATCTCCTCAGAGTGGTCGAGACGAATCCGAAAATTCTTGTGGGCTTTCCGGTGCGCGCCACCAACCTGCTGCCATTCGCGCTGGAGGCGTTCGGGATGCTCGCCGAGCGTGGCTGCATTCGAATCGAGGATTCTGGACGCATCTTGACCGTGCCAGAGCTCGTGAGGAAATCCGACGTTGGCACCTCCGAGTCTGTTTCATGCCAGCGAGTCGCGCGCTTTGTCGGAAGAGAGTTCGCTCGCATTGATGACCGAGTCACCGTGTACACGACCCTTGGAGTTCGGCCTTGAAAATCAAATCTCTCCACATCTACAGCAAAGAGGGCCAACGCCGGGATGTGACGTTCAAGTTGGATGGTCTGAATGTGATTACCGGCCGCTCTTCGACCGGAAAGTCTGCCATCTCTGACATCATTGAATACTGCATGGGTCGCTCAACCTTCAATGTTCCCGAGGGAGTCATCAGGGACAAGGTCGCTTGGTTTGCGGTCGTCTTCCAGTTCAGCCAAGAGCAGGTACTGATTGCAAAGCCGACCCCTCCCAGTGGCGGCGAGAGCTGCAGTATGGCGATGTACAGGCGCGGGACCTCGGTGGTCATCCCAGACATGGAGGAACTCGTCGCGAGTTCGGATGACGATGCCGTTGAATCACTGCTCTCTCGACTACTTGGTATTCCCGAGAATCGAACTGACGTTCCCACAAACAGCTCGCGCGCCAGCTACAACGCCAACATCAAGCACACCCACTTCTACCTTTTCCAGAAGCAGACGCTGGTCGCCAATAAGGACCAGCTCTTCTATCGTCAGAACGAGAGCTTTCAGCCCCAGACAATTCGTGACACGCTTCCTATCCTGCTCGGTGTTTCCTCGAGCGACCGGTATGAATTGGAGGCGAAGCTGCGCGCGGCCCAACGCGACTACAAAATATCTGCAAAACTTCTAGAACAGGCTCGCGAGACCGTCGATGTCGCGCAGCAAAAGGCTATCAGCCTGTACTCCGAGGCTCAGACCGTCGGCGTCTTACGGGGCAGAGCAGAGACGGAAAGCGACAGCGTCGACCTCGTCGAAGCGCTTCGGCCGGCTCTGTTGTGGAAGCCCACCTCGGTGCCCGACGCTGATAACGGCCGCATCGGTCGATTGGAGCGCGAAATTGGAGACCTGCGGAGTGAGCGCCGCGAGTTTCAAGCGCGGGTCGATTCGGCGCACCAATATGCGAAGAAGGCAGGCGGATTCGAAAGTGAAGCCGCTGAGCAGAAAGACCGCCTTGCATCTATCAAGGCCTTTCCGAAGAATGCCGCAACCGGTGAATGGCAATGGCCATTCTGTGAGCAGAATCTCGCGATGGATTCACCTCTAGCCGAGGTGCTTCTGAAAGAGCTGCGAAGCCTCGACGAAGAGCTAAAGGTCGTCGTGGGCGAGAAGCCCAAGTTGGACGCCTACGTCGTCGACCTCGAGAAAAACATTGACGACCTCTCCGACCGAATCAAGAACAAAGAAGTTGAGCTTGCCGCGGCGATATCTGCCAGTGAGCTTCTCTCTCAGATGGGGTCTCGGAACAACGCCGCGGCGCGTGTCGTCGGCCGCATTAGCTTATTTCTAGAGAACTTGGTTTCGAACAAGCAGCTTCTCGAACGCGAAGTCGAACATCAGCGTCTAAAGGCCAAGGTCGATGCGCTCGAAGCAAAGATTGACGGGGACAACAGCCAGGAGAGGCTGACGTCCATCTTGAGCAACATCTCGGCTCAAGTGTTCCGATTTATTGACCAGTTCGAAGCAGAGTTCAAGAAGGTTCCTGTTCGGCTCGACCTTGTGCGGATGACCGTCGTTTTTGACAGGCCCGAGAGGTTCGTCCCCATGAGCCGCACCGGTGGTGGCGAGAACCACTTGGCTTATCACCTTTCAGCGCTACTCGCCCTTCATTGGTTCGCCGCAAAAAACAATCGGCCTATCCCCCGATTCCTCCTCATTGACCAGCCGACGCAGGTTTACTTCCCTTCAGAAGACATCTACAAAGCAGCGGACGGCTCGGTCGAGAAGACCCAAGAGGATGCAGACCTCTCCGCGGTTAGGCGACTGTTCGCCTTCCTACTTAGCTTCACTCAGAATGAAGTTCCAGGGTTCCAAATTATTGTGACGGAGCACGCCAACTTGAGGGATGCGTGGTTCCAGGAGGCGCTCGTTGAGAAGCCTTGGAGCAAGCCCCCTTCGCTCGTTCCGGAGGAATGGCCCGACCTCGCGTTACCCTCGCAGCCTTGATTCGTCCTGGCCGCCACAGACGGCCATCAAAGAAGTCTGTCCCCCAGCTTTGGGTTTCGGCCGTAGTGAACAAGAGCCATTGAAATTCGTTGAGTATGAGTGATTTAGCACTGCCCGATTTGCAGCGCCAATCGGCCTTTGCTACCTTGAATCTGCAGGGCGAAGAATTCCCAACCGAATGAGCTCGTCCAGATGGCTAGCGGCCTCAGCTGGTGCGTGGCCTCCGGTCACTGAGACACCCAGTTCGATGTTCAGGTTGAATGCGAACTCCGTCAGATTGGCACTGGAGACGAGGAGCCGAGCCCGGTCGGCGACCGCGAACTTGGCGTGCAAGCTACCGTAGCGCCCGCATTCGTCTCGAATTCGATATTCCAACGGCCACGTGTAGACGCGCGCGCGCTGAAGGCCAGATGCTCGCAAATGGAGCATGGGGTCAAAATTCACCTTGCCTCCGCTGTCCTCGTCGCTCTCCACAATGCAGACGACTCTAACTCCACGACCTTCCGCAGCCGCGAGTGCCTCGGCCACTTGCGGCACCTTGTAGGCCGCAAAGGTCACGAGGTAGACCGATTCCCGCGCGGACGCAATCAGCTCGAGAAGCGCAGGACATGTGCTCCTCAACGTTGTGGAAGTTAGCCCTGGCCCCGACCAGACCAATTCAACCTGCTGCCGCTGACGCTCCTCCCGACTGGCTGCGCTGGCAGCGCGAAGAGCATGACCAAGCTCTGAGAGTGCGGCAAGGGGCATCTCCGTTTGCCATAGGGTTAGCAGTTCCAAGAAGCGCCGCGCAGCATCCGAAGAGAGCAGGCAATGCGCTTCGGACGCGTTGCCTCTGTCGAGACAGTCACAGACCCGAAGTACAGTCGCGCGCGACACGTCGCAGGCGAACCGGGCCGCGGCATCTGGCCAACGGAACGTGGAAGGCTTGTTCACTGGAACAACGGCACGACTGAACTACCCAGAGTCTGTACTAGCAACGAACGGTCTAGGTACTTGTTTCCTCGCTCACAGGACGTCTCGGGTGCGAACTGGCACGCGTGACACGCCGCACCGTGGAGCGACGCCATCCCGTCTCTCGCTGGTCTGTGTTCGCCACACAAGGGGTCTGATGTGCACAGCTGCATTGAGTGCAGCGCCTGGCGAACGAGCGCGCCAAGCCGTCCTGGCTCGCCCTGCGAAACCAGCCCGCCCAGGGTTCCCTCACTATCCGGCGCCGCCGTGTAGAGCAGCAGGCCTGCCATGGGCAAACCTGTGCCATCGTCACAATAGATGCGCTCGCGCGTACTTGCGGCGCTGTAGCCCGATTGCAGAGCCAATTGCCGCATCAACGCGTGCGAGAAAGAGTGAATCAACGCGAAGCGCAGTCCGGGGAACCCACTTGTCGGATTCGGCATGTTCCGCGCAATCTTCCAGCCAGCGTGGGCTGCAAGGAACTCAGCCTCCCGTTCTGCATTTTTAGCAGCCCAGGCGAGCAGCACATCCCGCTTGAACTGAAGGAACAGCCCCTCTCCCCGCACCTCAGACACCGGCACCCAGGTGGGTGCGTTGCGCGACAAAGGCGCCCGCATATCTGGTGGAATGTCGGAGGGGTCGGCATAGTCGCCAGGAGACTCGATACGCGTGAAACCGACAAGCGCACGAACCTCACGCAGACGCTCGATACGGACCACCTTTTCGAAGAAGCTCTCGAAGCCTTCAGGCGGTGCTACCGGCGTCAGCTCGAACCCAGCCGTATTTCGCGTTGGGTCGGCGGCGGAGAAGACTTGCCACTCGGGCTCTTTGAGATTGCCACTCTCTTCTTGCTTCACCGCACCTGAGCGCTTGGCTTGGATGGCCTCCCACACCTGAGGGTCGCTGTACTCCTCGAGGCCACGCATATTCCCGGCTGCGCGGAACGCAACCAGCACCTCTGGCGAGGTGACGAGTTGCAACATCACCCACTTGTCCTCGACCAATTGAGGCAGCGGGTTAACGTGTTTCGGAATCGACAAGGCTGACAGCGAGATGCCAAACCAACTGTTCGAGGCTCCAAGGAGCATGGTCTCGGCATGTTCGGTGCATCCGCCTGGTTCAAAGTCGCGCAGGTGGGGACGGCGGCCTCGGCAGGCGAAGAGCGGGTCCGCCTTGGCCGCATCACCAAAGGCGTCCACCAGCGAGCGGGTTTGACCACAGGAATCGCAATGAACAAACAGGTTGGCTGCCTCGTCGCCCACCCCGGTCTTTCGAAGTCGCAGTGGCCCATTGCAGTTCGTACTGCCGCTGTGAACGTACTGGAGCCACGGGAAGTCGTCGACATGCCCATGGTTGCAAGCCAGCTGGAAACGGGTCGGCAAGACCGCGGGCGGATTGGGACTTCGGTTGCAGGAGACGTGCCGAAAGCGCACTCGGTCGGGGCGGTACGGGTCCGATTGCAGCTCGAAGAGCCCCGAACTCAGCGGCGCCACGAGGTCGCACCACGGGCAGCGGTACCACTGCGGGAACGCGGCGACCGGCACGCCGATGCGCGGCCCGTTCAAGGCGTCGCGGGAGCTCTCGTCGAGGTCAACCGGGGGCAGCATCAGGCGCTCTACCTGCGGTCCTAGTTGCCCCCGCACAGCCGCCAGTAGCCGTTCTTCACCAACCGGTATGGCGTACTGGAGCTTCCAGTCATCCAGGCCCATCACCATAGCGGCGATGTTGGGCAGGTCCACCATCGCGCCAACCCCGTAGGTGTGCAGTAGTTGTGTAGGGCGGACGTCGCCCACTCGGTGTTCGGCCATCAGCCATTTCCTCCCGCTTGTCCGGCCGACCCGGCACTTGCATTGACTGCTGCAGCTACTTGAATCGCCAGCGTCCCTGCCGGCTGGGTCACCACCGGGGCGGTGTAACTCTGCCCATATCCATCATCCAGCGGACGGTCGTCCAGCAACAGGTTGACGCTGGGCTCCACATCACGAAGCGAGCCAAGGCATGAAAACGTGTCCCATTCGCCAAGTCCGGCCTTCTGCAGCAAGGGCCTGGTCAGCCCGTCACGTTCAGACTGGTACCCCAGCCTGGCGCCACCCGGCTTCGGGGCAGCCTCTCGGAGCCAGCGGTCCAGGCGGTTTTGAAGATGCCGCTGCACCTTCTGCCCCTCGGCCACAGATTGAGTGACCTCTTCTGCACGCCGTGCAATGGCCGCCACAGCCGCCTGAACCAACGCTGCGGTGCGGTCAACCTGACCTGCGGCCTGGTTCAGGTTATACGTGGTACCTGGCAGGCGCACCAAGGCGGCCAGGATGGCCGACAGCCCTCGGTCAACAGCCCGTCCGGCAAATGGCGTCACGGAAAGCGCCTCGACGTGCTGGTAGAAGGTGGCGTGGTAGTGCGCGAAGCGCTCGTAGTGGGACAGGTCGCGCGGCCGAGCCCAGTTATAGACCGTGCATACCAGGCCTGGCGCAGCGGCATTTCGGCCAACCCGGCTGGTGGCCTGGATGTATTCCGAGGTGCCCTTGGGCTGGCCGGCCACCACCATGAGGCCAAGGCGCTTGATGTCAACGCCGACCGAGACCATGTTCGTGGCAAGCACTACATCCAGCGGGGAGGGCGAACCTTTCTGTCCTGGCGACCGCTTCGTGTGCGGAGGCAGGGCCGGGTCGTGCTGCACTTCCAGGCGGTCCAGAAGTAGCGGAATCTCGCCAGAGTTTTTCCGGGACGTCAGCTCTTCCAGCGCTGGGCTGTGGCGCCGCGCCAGCCCGCGCTGGTCCATGTCACGCAGGCGCGAACGCACGTCGTCGTCGATGAGGCGACGCATGCCCCCGAGCTCCCGCATGGAGTTGAAGTAGCCCAGCACCGTCATCCACGGGTCGACCGGCCTGCCGTACTTTTGGAAGAGCGTCTGGCCAGCGGCCAGGTAGGCCACGTAGACCCGGATGAGCGCCAGCTTCAGCCGCCGGCCAAACGCGGCTACTCCGATGTATCGCCGCCCCGGGTACTTGTCGCTGGGCTTGCGCTGGACGCTGAAAAAGTTGTCCTCCACGTCCAGGCCCTGGGGCGGGAACACCCGCACGTCCCGCAGGAAGAGCGCGCGCATCTGCTCCCGGGCCTGGCGGACCGTTGCGGTCGAGGCAATGAGCTTCGGCCGAACCGTCTGACCGTTGACCGTCCAGGTGCAGAGCTGGTCGACGGCGGTTTCGTACAGCCCCACCAAGCTTCCCAGCGGCCCTGAAATCAGGTGCAGCTCGTCCTGAATGATGAGGTCGGGCGGACGCAGCGGGCCATGGTCGACCTTGCGAACTGCAGAGAAGCCATTGCGCGCGGGGTGATGACTCGCGTCCTCCATGCAGGGGGACGTGAATCCATGGCGAGGGCAGTACCCATCGACCTGCCCGAACAACATCTGCGTGCGCCCGTTCCAGGGCATCTGGGCGAACTTGTCGACAGTCGCAATCAGCAGCGCAGGAAGGCGCCGATAGATTTCCTCGTCGACGGTCAGCACTGGAATGCCTTCGTCCGGGGACTTGGCGCGGCTGAAGTCACAGCGGCCCAAGGTGTCGCCACAGAATGTGAAGACTCGAGCACGTCCGCGGTTGTAGGTCTCCACGGTCACGTCCTGCCCGGCCTTGACCTCGCACCCGCACCAAGGGCAGTTCGTCAGCTGCAGCGGCGAGCCGGTCCCTCGGCCCGGGCCGGCGCCTTGGGTCCTCAGGATGGCTTCGTGCGCATCCTCAATCGAGTTCGGCGTCGTCCGTTGCCCGACCCACAGCCCGATGCGGAACGGTTCCGCTCCCCAGGTCGCGCTGTCACCCCGACGAATCATTTCGCAGGCGCAGATGAGCGCCGCAGCGCGCTGGAACTGCTGCAGGGTCAGCAGGCGCAGCGTGTAGCGCATGATGACCGCCACGCCGGCATGGCCCAAGCGCCGGGCCACCACACCCTGCAGGCGGCGCATGGCCAGCGTGTAGGCCGTCAGGCCGAGATACGCCTCGGTTTTGCCGCCGCCGGTGGGGAACCATAGCAAGTCTGCGATGGCCGCGGCGGAATCGTTCCGGTCTGGGTGGTCCAGCTGGGTAACGCCAGGGAGGTTCAGTAGTACGAACGCCAGCTGGAATGGGCGCCAGCTACGATTTTCTGGCAGGTCCAACTCATCCAGCGACTGCTTCGAACCGGCACGGCGCCGTTCCGAGAACAGGGCGTGGATGCGCTGCTGCCACATGGCATGGTTGGCAAAGCGGAACGAGCGCAGCGCTGCAGCATCGGCCTCCAAAAGTGCGATGCCCGCGTCGATGCGCTGTTGCGCTTCCGCGCAGTCGTCCAAGGCCTGGCGAGCAGTGACATCGAACTCATCCAGCCCATCTGCCTTGGCGTCGATGCGTGCCCGGTTGTTGGCAATCCACTCCGCGTAGGCCACCGTCAGCTGGCGCAGGGATGCGAACAAGGCTGCGTCGTCCATCTCGGCGAGCAGCTTCATGTCCAGCACCACACCCGCCAGCGACGGGTTGTCGTCCGCCGTCGGCGGCGTCGTCATCGGCACTTCGTAGCTTGGCGTGACGCGGGTTTGCAGCCGCACAGCCTTCTGCGGGTCGCCAGCGGCCACATCCGCGTCAACCGCGACGCCGTGCCCGCTGGCGAACTCGACGTGCTTGCGATAAAGCATCTCCAGACGGACCTGCTCGTCAGACGCAGCGCCAGAGCGCCGGCGCCGCTTCTGGAACACCGGGGCTCCATCCGGCGCGGCAACCTCCAGCTCGGGCTGGAAGAGCAGCTCGTCATCCTTCGGGCGGCGAGTCGCCGACGGCTGCGCGTTGACGAGGAAGAGGCTGACCACCCAGTCGCCAACCAGCTTTCTGGCTCGGCCGCGAATCACCACATCGGGCTGCGTGGCATCGGCGGGCTGGGCCGGAATGTCGCCTTCTGCCAGGTCAATCACGACCGGCTGTCCGCCCATTGGGTAGCGCCTCCACACCGTCTTGGGGTTGCCCTTGTCGGTGGTTGCTGTTGCGCTCTTTTCGCGCGCGTAGCGGCCCCACCGCGGCGTCACCACGAGCTGGGTGCTGCTGCCGTTCACGGTGCAGGTCAGTCCGATGGCTGCTGGCGCCAGCGAGTCAATCGGCAGCGCCAGGTCGTCCGCGTTGCCGTCCTCCACGGTGCCTGCGCCGTCAGACGCCAGGGTGTCCGACTCCGCAGCCCTCACGACGGTTCGCTTCGGAGACAGAGTGCCAACCAAGTAGCGGTCTGAGACTCTCGGTTCGTCGACCTCTTCCTCTGGACCGCCGGCAGGCCCGAGCAGGTCTTTGACGACCAAGTCCTCCAGCTCTGCACGCAGGTCGGTCGGCCGCTTCAACGAGGGTGCGAGCGGGGAGCCGGCATCAGGGTTCGCTGCGACGATGGTGTTGTCAGTAGTCATTCTTTACTCGGGCTTGGCGACAGCAGGTCAGCCAAACAGCTGCTGAATCAGGTCATCAATCTGCCGGCCGTCGATGCCGCCGCGCTCGTCATCCTGGGTCACCACCAGAGTGGCCCGGTCACCGCCGCCTTCCTCCAAGGGAAGCACGCCGTTCGCGCGGTACCACTGCAGCTTGCTCTCCCAGCGCGAGCGGTATCCCTCGTCCGCCAACATGCCGCAGTGCTCCCAAAGGATGACCCGGCCCATCGCCTGGTCGTCGATGGTGAAGTCCGGCAGCCGGTGTTCCTTGCCATCTGTGCTGTGGAACGGAATCTCGTAGCCCGCCACGACGCCGTGCGCCGCCAGCGCGTCGTCGATGATGACTTCCGACTTCGAGCGCAGAGGCGTCCCGCGGCGCGAGCGGTGGATGAGCTTCTCATCCATCCACTTCCCGTTCACCTCCACTGGCGAGGGCAGCATCTCTGGGTTCTGCTTCTCGAACAGGTTCGTGAAGCGGCGCGGGATGACCGCGTTGTCGTCCGTCGCCAGCCCTCGCAGCTCGGACAAGTCACCCTGGTGCAGGATGACCACCCGGCGCTGCTGCCGCGTCAACGCGGTGTAGAGCATCTCGCGGCTGACGAGCCGGCTCTTCCTGGGCAGCACCAGGATGGTGGTGCCGAACTCGCTGCCCTGTGCTTTGTGGACTGTGACCGCATACGCCAGCTCGAGCAGCGGCGAGCTTTCGTCGTCGAAGTCCCAGCCGGCGAAGTTGTAGGCAAAGCCGGGTTGCGACGAAAACTCGACCCGTGTTCGCCACGGCTCATTGCCATACGACGCAGTGGCCTGCATTTCACCCTCGACGACGCCAATCTCGCCGTTTGCGATGTATTGCAGCGCACCGGACTCCGGTGTGACGAACTTGCGCTTGTGGTTGCGCACGTTGATGACCTTGTCACCGTAGACGATTTCCTCCGGCCCACGCGGTGGGGTGAAGTAAGGACGCCCGCGCACGTGTTTGCTGGCCCACGCCACGGCGTCCTTGCGGAAGGTCTTGTGCAGCAGGCGGTTGATATCCCTGGCGCCGAGGACCTCGTTGCGCAGCGGCGTCAGCACCTGCCAGTCCTCCACCCGTCTCGCGGCACCCAGGTTGAAGGACGCGTAGTCGCCCTTCAGCTCGCCGCCGTAGCTGACCGCGAAGCTCATCTGGTCGTCGATGCCATTAAGCCCCAGTTCACGGCACAGCACCTCGAGCAGCTTGTTCCGGAGTTCTTCGGTCGTATCCCAGCGGTGCGTAGCGACACGCCCCGTCGGGTCGCCCTGACCGGTCAGCACGGACCAAACCTCGTCTTCGCCCGGTGCCAGCGGTCGGCCGCTGAACCAGTTGGCCAGCTGCAGGTCGATGGGGAAACTGGCCTTTTCTCCAGACGCCTTGTGTCGGCGCTGGATGGTCAGTTCCGCGTAACCCCGGCCCACCCTCGGGAAGAGTGCCTCGACGTTGGGCGGCGTCAGGTGGGTCACCGCATCGAAGAATGGCTTGCCAGCGCCGATGGGCGGCAGCTGCCGCGGGTCGCCCACAAGGATGAGCCGCTCAACGCTGGCCTTCACCGCATCAAGCAAGGCCCCCAGCATGTCTTCCGTGAGCATGGACGCCTCGTCCACGATGAGCGTCTTGGCCCCCGTGTACGTTGCGCCTTGGACGGTCTTGTACACGCCCGTCCGGCCGTCGTAGCGACCGCCACAGCTCGCCAGGAACTGCGCCAGCGTCTGCGCGTCGTGCCCGCATTTCTGCGACAGCTGCACCCTGGCCTTGCCCGTGGGCGCCAACAACAAGATGCCCTTGGCGGCAATGTCCTCGTGCTGGCACAGGGCCTTGAGCACGGTCGTCTTGCCCGCACCCGCTGGCCCCACCAGCACCGAAAAGCGCGACGCCGCCAGCTCAGCCAGCGCGGCAGCCTTCTCGTTGCGTGCCCGCACCTCATCCGCGTCGCCTTCATCAAGCGAGAGAAGGAGCTTGTCCAGCCGTGCCCGCCAGTCGTCCTTGAAGGGGAAGCGTGCCCCGAGGCGGGCCCGGTCGTGGATTTGTTTGGACAGCAGCGAGTTGAAGCCCAGATACCGGAAGAGCTGCAATGCCGGCTTGCCGCCCTTGATGGTGACCCGCTTCAACTCGTAGGAGAAGAAGTCGGCGACCGCCTCGATGACGTCCTCCGTGATGGGGCACGGCGGCTCGAGCTTCGCGTTGCGAATGCCGAGGATGACCATCTCCTCGGACAGCAGCGTGTGCCCTTCGCTGCGCGCCGCCTCCTCGAGCGGCTCGATGATGAGCGCCCGGACACGACGCTTGTCGAGCGGCCCCGACATGCGGGACACCTCCGGCAGCGGATGTGCCAGCGCCACCACCTCGGCGGGGAAGGCCCCGCGGTCGATAGTCTCCAGCGTCACACGCTCCAGACGCTCGTCGTCGGACGTTGGCACCGCGAAACGGTCACCCTCGTACAGGACGTACGGGTTCTCCAGCAGTTGGTCGTCCACGTAGTCCAGACCGGCCGCACTGCGGACCGCGCCGACGTAGTAGCGCTCTGCTTGTGAGTTCGTCAGCGCAAACCTTGCCAGCAGCTTCAACAGCTCCAGCCGGCTGGGCTTGAGCTTCTTCCACGCTTCACTGAGGTCGGCCGTCACCAAAGACGCCAGGATGGCTGGCAGCGAAGCCGGCTTGCGCATGGCTTGGTCGACCAGCGGCCAGGGGTCTTCGTTCTCCTTGAGCTGCCCCGCCAGGTGCATGGCCAGGAAGTTGCCATGCTGCACGCCGAAGGCCGTGAGCGCGGCGCCAAGGCCGGGGTACGGCCCGCGCAGCTTCCACAGTTCGGAGATGCGGGCGTCAATCCAGCGCAGCGCCTTGTCGACTGGCGTGGTGTCGGGCAACACCTTGCGAGCGGCCTCCAGCGCCATGCGGCACTCGAGCATGGCGGAGATGGCGCCGTCCTGACTGACGTGCTCGCACACATACGAGAACTCCATCGTCCGGTCGGCTGGCGAGAACGCCAGGCACTTGCCCCAGTCGACCTCGGCGCCTCGCTCCTGCGCCTCGACCAGCTGGGCATAGGGCATCAGGAAGCCGTCGCCGCTGTCGTCCAGGCGAATCGAGTGCCCGACGACCACATCCCACACGTAGGAGGTGTCGGCATCTGCCGGCTTGCCCTGCCGCTGGTACTGCAGCGGCTTGCCCACCGTCGTGACGCGCCCCACGCCCACTATGACGCGCCGCGGGTCATCCGAGAACGGGGTCTGCTTGGCGTAGAAGAAGCACAGCGACGCCTGGGGCTTGATGGTCCCGAAGAAGCCATCGAGCAAGGCCCGCTGATTGCGACCGTTTTGCACCCAGCCGGATTCCACCAGCCACTGTGGCTCCGTCGGCTCGCGCGCAGTGTCGTAGTCCAGGCGCCAGCCCTTAGCCAGCTCGTCAGCGAACTCGCGTCGCATCCACTTGAAGGGGATGCAGGCGGCCGTGAACGGCGACTGCTGCAACGCCGTCACCTCCAAGTCGCTGTGCGCTTCGCTGCCGCTGTGCTTGTACGGGTGGGTCAGATTGCGACGCAGCGTGAAGGGCGCCATGAAGGTCGCGCGCTCTTTCACGCAGGGCGGCAGTTCGTCCTCTTGAAGCGAGTCGAACCGACGCCCTGCGATGCAAACCTCGAGCTCGTCCCGCTTCGATTCGGCGATTTCCGGCAGCACCACGCACGAGCCGTTGTCCCGCGGACGCTTGCACACCGTGCCCTGCCACAGGTCATCGTGCCAAGGCACGCGGATGGAGACGTGGTTGATGAAAGGCATGGGCGAAGTACTCAATCAAACAATGGGGTCTGTGCTGCTGGCGGTGCTGACTTCTTCGCGGCCGGGCGGCCGGCGCGCTTTCTGGGAGTTGCCCGTTCTGCAAGCGCAGCTTGCAGGCTTTGCGCGGCTTCCTGCTCTTCTCGATAGCGCTGGCGGTTCAGCGCTGCAAGGCGTCGGAGGACCTCGAGGCGCGCCGCCTCGGAAATCGTAAAGCGAACCCTGTCGTTGGCTGGCAGAGAAGCCACCTCGTGAAACCCATGGTCCAGTGACAGGTCGGACCAGTTGTAGGCCGCCAGCAAGTCACGGTCGATTTGAACCATTACTTCACGCAGCGACGACAGCGCTGAGTCCGCTCGGCCAGGGTCGTGCAAAGCGTTGTAGAAGTCGGTCAGGCCTAACCCGTTCTCGCTGCACCAATCGCTGCGACCTGTGGCGAACTGTTCGCCCAAGCTGGCCAACTCATTACCAAGTGACAACGGCCGAGGCAACGTCTCGTAGATTTCGCTAGGCAGATAGCGCAGCCGAGTCTCCAAAGTAGAGGAGTTCTTCCGCGCCCAAACTTCGTGGAAGCTAGATGCCAGCAGCGAAAACTCGCTCCAGTCCTCGACAGTGAACACGACGATGCTGTCCGAAAACACTTGGTCAGGGCTGCAAACGGCGGGCGCCACGTACTTTGTCACTCGGCAAATGGCGAACACGCGCCGAAGCGAAGCGCCTTCGCTCCATCCCTCAGGATGCCTTGCAAACGCATATCCTCGTCCGATGACGTGATACAGCGCTGGGCGTTTATCCGCGTACTGCCACCATCGCTGGGGAAGAGGATTCCGCAGCGCGAACTCACCCCTCTCATCGAGCCTCTGCCGTTCCGGCTTGACCGAGGCTTCAACAACTCTGAGCAGGCTTGGAAAGTCCGTCGCTACCGGGCCTGGGTAGTCCGGCGGTACTTGTCCGTCGCGCAGCCAACGTTCGCGTTGTCGTTCGTCTGCACTTGCCCAATGGCCATCTTCCGCAGAGCGTTTCAGTGGCCAGTCCCAAAAATTGATTACCCAGCGAGAGGCTTGCTGCTCTGGGTGGGAATTGAGGTCTTCGCCATTCAAGAATGGAAACAAAGCCTCGGTGTTTTGGGGGGCTTGCTTAATGTAGACCTGTGCCTCGTCGGGCGTCATCGTGAAGCCCATACCCAGCACGAACGAACCAATAAAGCTCGTTCCAGTGTTGGCATCTAGAGGCTTGGGGCTCCACTCGTCCTCTGCCGATAGAAACGCCGAGATGGTGGGCACGGTCGCGCCGTGGATTCGGCGAATGCCTTGCCAGGGGCCGCGGACTCCATGGACGGCGCTGGCCAAAACGGCCGCTGCGCCAGGCCACTCAAAGTTGGGTCGCGCTGCATACAGCGCTATACCCTGGCGCAACATCGCCTCCAGCCCCACCTGACGCGTGTCGCCTTCTGCGATGGTGTTGACTGCCAGCAGGCCGAAGCAGCACCAGGGCGCAAAACGTGCTTGATACGCAGGAAGAAGTAGGCGCAGAGGTCTGCACTACCCCGTCGGCCATCAGCCAAGTACAGCACCAAATGGTCGCGGTACTCGGTGCCAAAGAGGCCTGTTAGCTTCTTGCCACCGACAAACGGCGGATTGCCTACCAGCGCATCGAAGCCGCCGGAATCGGGCGACAGGAACACTTCAGGGAACTCCACGAGCCAGTGGAAGGGCCTACGTGGCTCGCCGCTGCCGTTCGCCGTTCCCAGCAACTGGCTCGCAGACTGACGCAGTGGCCAAAGCGATGTGTTCTGGCCACCTTCTGCAGCGAGGCGTTGCTCGGTTGTAGGTGCCAGCGTGCTTCCAGCCTGCAGTAGCAGCTCCTCAAGGCGCGCATTGAGCAGCGTTGCGCTTCGCTCCGCGTTGGACCCCGCGGTGGAGAGCGCTGCGCCCACGATGAGGTCGCCCAGCACGCGCACCATCGCCAGAGATTTCTCTGCCTCGCGGTGCAGCTGGGCCTTCAGCTCGGCATCGTGCACATCCAGTGCCGTGAACCGCTCCAAGGCCTCACGCTTGCGCCGCGCCTCCGCCAACAGCTGCTGTATTTCGGAGAGCAGGTAGTCGACCACCCGGGTCTGCGCACGCGACGGCACGAGGTGGAAACGCTCGAGCTGCGCCGGGTCGTGCAGGCCCAGCAGGCTGTCGCCGCATTTGATGGCGTGGTCCAGGAAGGTGAACGGCCGGTGCTTGTGCAGCGTGACGAGCCACAGAGACAGCTTGGCCATCTCGACGGCCATGGGGTTGAAGTCCACCCCGTATAGGCAGCGCTCGGCGACCAGGCGCCGCGCCAGCGCCAGGCGCTCTTCGGGTTCAGGCGGCAGCAGCTGTTGGCTGTGGCTGGCGCCGGCTGGCAGTGCCTCGGGCACGGTGAGCGGGCCGCTCCCTCCGGACTCTGCCCCGGCCGTTGCCCAGCCCTCGACCACCCGCTCGGCCATGTAGCGGCAGGCCTGGACGAGGAAGGCGCCCGAACCGCAGGCAGGGTCGCAGACCTTGAGCGCCAGGATTTCGGTCGGAGTCTTCAAGGTGCCCGGCGACGGCTCGATGCCCTGGCTAACGCCCGTGTAGAGCAGCGGGTCCAGCGTGGTCTTGACGACTCCTTCGGTCAGCGTGCGCGGGGTGTAGTGCGTGCCGGTGCTGCGACGGTCGCTGCCCTTGGTGACGTAGACGCTGCCGGTGTGGACGACCACCGGGTGACCCGACGAGTCGTCGCGCAGCAGGTGAGCAAAGCGTGCGATGCGGTTGTACAGCCCGTCATGGCCAGCGCACACAGCCTGGAGCGCCAAGGCGTTGGGCGGTTCTTCGCGGCGGAGGTCACTGCGCAGCGCGGCGAGCGAGCGGCCGGTGCGCTCCTTGAGATAGTCCACCAAGGCCTGCTCGCTCTCGGAGGCCTTGGCTCCAAGCGCCGAGAGCTCGACCTCCACATCGGCGCCACCGCTGCCACGCAGGCCCAGCACCGTCGATGCGGCTCGGCGGGCCGTGTGGTCGAGCAGGCCCTCGTACACGTGACCAATCTGCTCGATATCCAGCGCGCGGAAGCTCAGACGCCGAGGCTCCACGCCGCCGCCCGGGATGCGCATCTGCAGGAACTGCAGCGCTTCCAGCAGGTGCAAAACCGTGCGGTTGCTGACGGGCAGCGGCTGGGCCGGTACCTGTTGCCAATGTGTGCCGGACTGGCGCCCCTCCAGGAAGGGGAAGCGGTCGGGGTCGAACAGCGCGCCGCCGTACGCCGGCAGGCGCATCTGGTCGTGCTCCACGCCCGCGTGGATGGCGCGGAAGGTGGAGAGCAGCCGAGACCAAGCATCGTGCCGGTAGGCGAGCAAGTTCTCGTCTGGCACCTCGCGCAACTGGTCGCGCAGGGTCGAGACCGCGTAGTGCCGGTTCCAAAGCGGGTCGCCCAGCAAAAGCAGCCCTCGCTCCTCGGCAGACAGCACGAAGACCAGCCGCATCATCACGGTCAGCGCGGCCTGGTACAGCTCTTTCTCGCCCACACCGGTGAGCAACTGCCCATTCCGGTCGGCGTTGATGCGGTCGACGGCCTGGACCAGCACTTCCACCGCCTTGCGCACCTGCAGGCCGAGCTGGTCGGTGACTTCCTGCTGGTTCTGCGCACTTTCGGCCAGCAGGGCTGGCAGCCGGTCGCGCTCCGCCACGCCGAAGAGGCGCATCGCGCCCATCAGCGAGCTGAACGCGCGCAACGTGAGCGGCTCTTCGCTCCATAGCGCCGCATCCCAGGTGACGTAGGTGGCGGGCTCGCCGGGGCGAGAGGCCACCAGCATCCAGTGCGAGCCGTTGGTCACCAACCCCAAGGGAACGCCCGTTCCCTGCAGCAGGGCCAGCATCCGCGTGGCGGGAGAGGCTTGCCAGCGTGCGCTGTTGACCGTGCGGTCCAGGTCTTGTGCGGCCGGGTAGGAGACGACCAAGAGCGCTGCGCGCTCGTCTTCGGCGCGCTTGACGACCCACTGGGGCCGCAAGGTCTCACCATGCTCGGCCACGGTGAACTCCATGCCGGGCGGGATGGCCTGGTCGGTGAGCAGCACCTCCTCAGGCAGGCTGAAGATGCGCGTCAGTACGAACTGGAGCCAGGCGTGATGGACGGCTCGGTCGCCTTCGGCGTCTTCCCATTCGGCAAAGGCCAGGCGGGTGTCGCGGCTGACCCCGGCGTCTAAGGATTCGAGTTGCTGCGGAAACACCCGCAGCAGAACGGGCAGCGACAGGAAGGGGCCGGAGATTTCGACCAGCGAGAGCCATTCGGCGTGATGACGGGCGACGGACATGGGCTTATCGCTTGCTGAGCCCGGGGGGCACGAGGTAGGTCACGGAGACCGGGAACAGGCGCGGTGATGGCTTGGCGTAGCGCGCACGGATGCGCTCTTCCTCGCGGGCCATCTCCTGCGGCAGGTCGGTCAGGCGCCGCTCGAGCGCACTGCGGTCGCGTTCGAGCTGCTCGCGCTCGGGGGTGGAGAACAACTCAAGCTGCGGCTGGGCGTCATGGAGCTGGGCTCGGATGCTGTTGATGAGCTCGCCAATGCCTAAACGCATGGCGGCCACCTCCGCCTCAGCCCGCTCATCGAGGCGACTCTGCAGCGTCTTGGTGCGGTCCTTCATGCGGGCCTCCAGCGCGCGCCAGAGGTTCTCACGGTGCGCGGGCCACAGCGGCGCAACGCTCTCTTCAAACCAGTCCGAAGCAGGCTGCGGGAGCCCGGAGGCTGCCAGGCGTTCCAGCTCGCCGACCCGGTCGATGCGGGTGAAGCGCCCTTCGCGAAGCTGCCCCCCGGCGAAGATTACTTCTTCGTGGATGCGCTGGTTGTCAGCTCCGAGCACAACCAAGCGGGCGTGCGAAATCGCAACGGGAACATCCGTGGTGTTGGGCGGTACCAGCCGGGCGGTGATGCGGCTGAGCTTCTGCTCGCCCTGTGACCAGACCTGCGCACGCAGCAGTTGCAGGCACATCTGGACCAGCCGGTGGTTCAGGTGCACCAAGACCACGTCGTCTCGCCCCTGCGTCAGCGCATGGTCGAAGACGATAGGGCGAATCTCGTGGGTGTGCGGATGAGCCAGACCGTCGTAGGCCGACTGCCAAGTGCCCACCAAGCGGGGCAGCCGGAAAACGGGACACCGGTCGCGCTGGCCTGTGGGGTCTGGCCAGACACCTGGGAGCGTGGCCTCTAGGAGGGACTGCTGGCCAGCCAGTGACAAGCCCGCTTCGACGACCGCGTGAATGGCGTCAGGCGTCAGGTGCAGCTCGCGTCGCGTGTCTTGCAGCTGGGCATGCAGCCGAGCCAGTTGGGCGTTGAGCTCGTTCTCTGCGCGGCGAACGCGCAGCAACTCCCGCGCCGGCTGGGATTGGCGCTCGGCTTCGGTTGTGTCCAGGCTGCGACGGCGACCGAGCATCGCTTCAGTCACCTGCCGTGAGATGACCGGTCCGACCTTGCCGAGGTCTTCGCGAATCGTCTCCACCTTGCGCGCGGCGCGGAGCAAAAACTCCAGGTCGCCTTCGAGGTCGCCCGGATTGGCGTCTTGCGCCAAGCGTGAGCGCTGGTGGTAGCCCTGTCCAACGAAGTGAAAGATGTGGACTTGAGGTTGGCGCTGTCCGTGCCGGTCGATACGACCGTTGCGCTGCTCCATGCGGTTCGGGTTCCAGGGCACCTCGATGTGGACCAGCTTGTTGCAGTGGTTCTGCAGGTCCAGGCCTTCGGACGCCGAGTCGGTGGCTAGCAGGATTCGCACGTCCGACTGCGCCGGAGATGCCTGGAAGGCGTTCTTGACCTGCTCCCGGTCTTCCAAAGGCATGCCGCCGTACATCAGCTGCACCCGCCCCGTGCCAGTGAAGCCGGCTGTCACCAGCCGCTCCTGCAACCATTTCTGGGTGGCGCGGTACTCGGTGAAGAGGATGACCCGCTGCTGGTTCCACTGCCCATCGGGCATCAGCGTTTGCTTAAGCCAGGCCAGCAGGGCCTGAAGCTTGGAGTCGCCACGGGCGGACATGCGGTCCGCATAGGCGCGGAGGTTGTCGAGCAGCCTTGCTTCTTCGTCGTTGAGAGGTCGGAACAGCGAGGCCGCGGTGGTCACGGCCTCATCGGCCGCTGTGTCCCACTCGGCATCGCTCTCGACTTCGACCTCGTCGTCCAGGCCGTCAATCATTCGACGGAGAAGCCCGGTTGAAGGCGAGGCCTGGGCCGCACGGCGACGGTTGGCCAGCGACTCGACGTGCTTGGCCAGTGTGGTTCGGAACGCCTCTGGCGACGAGAAGAGCCGCTTCTTGAGCAGCTTGAGAACGAACTCGGTGGCGTAGCGCTCGCCGTCGTCGCGCGCTCCAGCGGCGCGCAGCTCGGAGTAGCGCTTGAGGTCCTGGTGGGCCTGTCGCTCCTCGGGTGTGTAATTGACCTCGAGCGCCTCGATGACACGCTCGGGGTACCGGGGCGTGCCATCCCAGCGCGGTGGGAGCTCGCGCTTGAGGCGGCGGACCATCACGGCGGCCAGCTGCTCGGGCTTGGGCCGAACTGCACGCGCAAAGCGCTGGTCGTCGAGCAGCTCCAAGAGGGCCGAGAAGCTCTCGGGGTAACCGTTGTGCGGCGTGGCCGACAGGAACAACTTGTGTTCGAAATGCGGTGCCAGCAGCCGGATGGCCTGCGTACGCTGGGAGTCGGTGGCGTACTTGCCGCTGCCGGACGGCGCGACGTTGTGTGCCTCGTCGACCAGCAGCAGGTCGAACCGACGCGGGTAGGAGGGCTGCCCCGCGGCAGGCAGCACCTCGCGCATCAGCCGCAGCGGTCGCTCGCGCTTCAGGAAGTCGATGGACGTGATGAGCCGCGGGTAGTGGCTCCAGGGGTTGACGTGCAGGCCGCGGCTGCGCCGAAGCTGCTTCATGGCCTCGCTATCGACGATGCGGAAGTCCAGACCGAACTTGTCGCGCATCTGCTCGCGCCACTGAATCTGCAGGCCCGACGGGCACACGATGAGCACCGACCGGATGCGGTGGCGCAGCATCAGTTCTTGGACGACCAAGCCGCTCTCGATGGTCTTGCCCAAGCCGACGTCGTCAGCGATGAGCAGGTTGACCCGAGGCATCTGGATGGCGCGGGCCAGCGGGTCGAGCTGGTAGTCCTCGATTTCGATGCCGGCACGGAAGGGTGCCTGCAGGGTGCTGGTGTCGGTCTGCGACACGGCGCCCCAGCGCACGGCGTTCAGGAACGCGTCCAGCTGCAGGGGGTCATCGAACCCGGTCAGCTCGGGCATGGACGCCCGCTCGAGCACTGAAGTCCCGGCCTCAAGCTCCCAGACGACCCGCAGTTCTTCTCCGAGGGCGTCGTCCTCGACCGACGACATGGAGACCAGATGCTGCGGCACGGAACCCGTTGTTTTTCCAGCCTCGACCGCCGTCACTACAAACCGGCGATTCCGGGCTTGCACGAGCTGACCAGGAGCCGGTAGCCCGCGTTGAATGCTGATGACGTCCGCCAAGACCTTCTTCTCCCTCGTTGGTAGCTCAGCGGCTCGATGGCTGCTTCGTGAGCTCTGCGCTTGTGCGATGCCTGATTTCTTGCGCCGCTTCTGAACCAGAACCCTAGTGACGTACGCCACGATGCCGCGGTCGCGAGTGATGGCGTTTGCGACATATTCCTCAGCTCATGGGTTCAATTTTCGGTCCTCCCGCCGGTCCAGCCCCTCCTGCACCGCCAGAAATGTAACGCGAATGTGCAGTCAGGCAGCGCGGCATACGCAGAGCGCCGCCGCCCGGGCACTGTCCTCCACGCTGGGGATAAATCCGCGGTACCTATACGAATGGCTCGACCACCAAGGCAGCCCGCCCGAAGTGGCTCCCCGAGACCACCGCCAAGGCGGGCGGCCACAAGCGTAACGGCAGCTATCCCGGTCTTCATCAACCAAGTTCGCATGGAGATTTCGCACGTCAGGCCAAGGCGGACGAGGGCCGCAGCCAGTTCACCGTGCTTCTTGAAATAACGCTGCCGTTACCGCTGACCTTCACAGACTGTATATGTTCACCGACAAAGAAAGTGTCGCCGACACCGGCGATTCCACCGCGCCAACGGATAACTCATCCCCGACCGTCACGGCAATGACCTATGGTCAGCTGCTTGCCCACGGCGCCGCCTATCTTGAGGCAAATGGCGTTGCTAATCAGCAGGCGAAGAACCTCGCATCTGCACTACGCCTTTGGATTCAAGTCCACGGGTATGCCTATAACAAGCTGGTCGCCGAAGAATTCTCGGTCGACTTCGACAAATTTTTCTTGCGCTTCAGCGACACCATCGCGGAGCGCCTTGCGCCGCGCACACAGCGAGACCGGCAAGAACAGGTAATCCGCTGGCGTCGAATTGCAGAGACGCTTCGCAAGCGCGACCTTCTCCCTGCCTCGTTCGCCGAAGCCTTGCAGCGCTGCCTGAAGGCCTCACCCCTGACCTTGGGCCAAATTGCTCGGGACAGCGGGGTTCCGCATCACAGTCTCCGGCACTGGTCAAGCGGCCGTGGGCAGCCTCGAGGGGCTGCGGTCAACCAGCTCGCCGGCCTCGAAGTCACCCTTGAACTGCCCGCTGGAACGCTAGTCAGTAGATTGCCGTTGGCTCGCCGAACCCGATACGCACGAGATGCTGAGAAGAAGGACCAATCCACCGGCTTCACCAAAATTCGCAGGGCTCAACGAGCAAGGTTGAAGTCACGGTATTTGATGAACTTTTCCGCGCGCCTTTCGGTGCAGTGGGCGGACCTTCTACGGCTGAAGACCGACCCAATGCGCGACGATGCCCGCGCGAGGAACACCTGGCGCGTGAAGCCCATCGAGCGCGTCGGCTCGCTCGTCAAGCCATGGATGGTCATCGACGGTCAGGTGTGTGCCACCGCGGGCGTTCATTGGTCGTTCTTCTCCTCATACCTGGGTTGGCGCACACTGCCCCGTCCAGAGGGAATTGGGGCACCTGTCGACGAGACTGAGACGCTCGCCTGGTTGGCCGACCATGAGCAAATCGTTGCATACGTGAAGTGGCGCATCGGTCTATCAGCGAAGCGCTTCCACAACGGCGTGAACGTGTTTCTACAACTCGTGGAAAGCTACCTGCGGCCAAAGACCGGCTTCTTGTGGCTGCGACCGGAATTGCGAAAGACTGTTCCGTCGCTGGACCTGCTGTTGGAGGCGGGTCATGCGGACAGCTCGTCCGAACGAGCCATGTGGCAACGACATTGTGAGCTGGCGCGTCGAAAGCTTCGCGAATTCCGAGAACGGATGGCGGACACGATGGGTCTTCGCTTGTCGCGAGACCCGACAGAGCGCTTGGCTGCGGTCTTGCACGACGAGTTCCCGCTCAAGAAGCTGCTGGAATTTGTTGAATCCTTGGAGCGGTGTTGCCCTCCGCCGGCACATCACCGGGACTACTGCGCGTGGATTCGCGATGTGACGCTATGTAGGCTGATGTTGTCCAATCCGATTCGCGCGAGTCAATACGCTGCGATGACCTTCCGGGAGGACGGCAGGGGCAATCTGTTGCGCGTAGGCCCTGGTCGATATCGCTTGCGGTTCGAGCCGGAGGATTTCAAGAACGAAAAGGGCGCTGCAGGCAAACCGTACGAAGTCGACGTCGACGATTCAGTGGCGCCATGGATTGACCGCTACCTTGCAGAGAGCCGACCTCATCTGGTTGATGCGGAATCGACTGACCGGTTCTTTTTAGCCGCCGTTGTTGGCCCTCGCAAGCACAAGGCCTTCCTCACAGAGCAAGGCCTCGAGCAACAGCGTGGCTGGAGCGCACATGGCATCCTTGACCGAATCAAGAAGCTGACCGCGACGTACATCGAAGGTTGCCCTGGGTTTGGTCCCCACGCGTTCCGCCACATCATTGCGACCGACCATCTGCGTCGGCATCCTGGTGACTACCTGACCGTCGCGACGCTGCTGCACGACAAGCTCGAGACGGTCCTCAAGAGCTACGCGCACCTGCGCCCCGCGGATGGCTTGCGCGTTTTGTCATCGGGAATTCGCGAGGCGACGGCTCAACTGGCTGCGCAGCGCAAGGCCTGAACCCGACTCGTAGCCCGTTTCGCGAGAGAAGACGCCAGCTCAGCCGTACACTCCGTAAAACACTTGAATCTGCAGGCAACAGACGTCGAGGGAGGAAGGCAGTGGCGTACTTTCATGAGAACGCGCCGCGCTTGGTCATCCGAGAGGGCTTGGCGCCCAACTCCGGACTTAGGCGCGGTCAGGTCGGAGCACTCCTTGCGCTGGCTGCGCATTTCATTGAGCGACACGAACCAGCCATCGCTTCGCTACCGACGGGCTACGGCAAGACGACGGTACTCACCGCAGCCTGTTTCCTCTTGCAAACACGACGCGTGCTGGTGGTAACGCCGACTGCTCCTTTGCGCAGCCAGGCGGCCCGGGCCTTTCGAAGCCTGGAGACGCTTCGCCGACTCTCGGCACTTCCTGGCGAGGATGACCTTCCTGGCCCCAGAGTAATCACCGTGGAAGAGCGCATTGATTCGGCTCAGGCTTGGCGAGCTTTCGAGCACTTCGATGTGGTCGTTTGTACCCCGCATTCGGCGAGTCCAGAGATGGCTGGCGTAGCTCCCCCACCTGAAGGGCTGTTTGACCTGGTGCTCGTAGACGAGGGGCATCACTCACCCGCGAGAACTTGGGCCGCATTCATCGGGGCGACCGCTCGCGCTCGTCATGTACTTCTTTCCGCAACGCCGTTTCGTCGCGACCGTCGTCAATTGCCTGGCCGACTCGTCTTCTATTACTCGCTGCGTCGAGCCGTGGAAGAGAACGCTTTTGGCAAGGTTGTGTTCTCTCCGGTAGCGGTAGATGAAGATGCGCTGCCAGGAACTCGCGATGCCGCGCTCATCGCGAGGGCCGTGGAAGTCTTCCGGCGCGATGCCGCGTCTGGTTTGCAGCATCGGCTCTTTGCTCGGACGGGGCGCATCGCCGATGCTGAGCAGCTCGCCGCGCAGTACATCGTCGCGGGGCTTCGCGTTGAGGCTGTATCCAGCCGCAAGTCCCGCCAGCAGATTGAGGAGATTGAGAATCGACTCGTCGCTGGAGAGCTTGACGGAGTGGTCTGCGTGGACATGTTCGGGGAGGGCTATGACTTCCCGAAGTTCAAGATTGCCGTCCTGCACAGCGCTCACAAATCTCTGGTACCGACATTGCAGTTCATCGGGCGGTTCGCCCGAACGAACGACGAACACACAGGCGTCGCCACTTTCTTGGCCGTGCCACGCGAAATTGATGCCGAGAGCACAGAACTCTATCGAGAAGGTGTGGACTGGGACGTCCTGCTGGCAGATGTGGCGGAGGCGCGTCAGGGTCTGGCGATTCGGGAGCGAGAGACCCTCCAGTCGTTCGCTCAAGCAGGCCACCCTTCAGCAGACTATGAAGCAGTAAATCCTGGAGCGTTTCGACTCGCCCAGCACTTGGCGGCCTACAAGACAAGCCAAGCGCCCGATTTTCAAACGGCTCCTGAGACTCTTAAGTCCTTGCAGGTGACAAATGCTTGGCAGAGCGACGATGGCACTACATACCTACTGCTAGCCAAGTCCGTGCGGTCTCCAGTCTGGTATCGGGACGAACATCTGGTTGATGCCGCGCATGAGTGCTTCCTTTTGAAGTACTTCCCCGAGTCTCAGCTTCTGTTCATAACGGCAACCGAGCGCTCTGAGCGCTACTACGCAGAACTGCTTGAAGTCTTCTTTGAAGGCAACGCGACACCGCTGGCTTTCGAGCAGCTTCGGAAAGTCTTGAACGGCATGACCGACCAGGAGTTTTACAGCGTCGGGATTCGAAGCAACTCGCCCACCGCGACCGCGGAGTCGTATCGCATCGTGGCCGGAAGCAACGCCGACCGCGGCGTGCGAGACACCGATGCTGCGAACTTCTCGCAAGGTCACTTCATGGGACGCGGGCAAGTGAACGGTGAAGCCGAGGTCATCGGAGCCAGCGCTGGTGGACGTGTTTGGTCCACGGGCAAGCTGTCGATTCCCGACATCCTTGATTGGATGGAAGCGCTGCACGGGCGCATCACTTCCGCGCAAGTCAACATTGGCCGGTCAGGTCTGGACCTTCTGTCGTTTGGCGAGACGCTTCAACGCATCCCGGCGACGACGTCCATGACCGACTGGCCCAAAACCGCCTACAGAGACAACCCCATCGTTCTCATCGGCGATGGCGTCGATGTGATTCGAACCTGCATCTTGGACCTGGAGGTGAGCGACATCACCGTTAGCGCCGATGGCTCCTCTTTGACGTTCCATGTGGGTGACGGTGTCCAGCGCCAGCAGGTTCGATACCGTTTGCGTCAGAGCCCGCAATTCGTGCTGCTGAACGACGAACCACGCATGCGCGTTGCTTCCGCAGAGGGCAGATACGATTCCATCGACGAATGGCTAGAAGACAACGGGCTGGTCTTCTACACGAAGGAACTTGACTCCTTCACCCGAAGCACGCTCCAACGACGCCGCGCAAGCGTAGGGATTCGACCGGAGAGCTTGGTCGTACACGACTGGACCGGCTGCGATACGCAGGTCGAATTCGACTTGGCGAATCCAGCGCGGATGACCGTGCAGCGATTCCTGCAAGAGCACCTTCTCGGCCTTCAGAACAACAGCTTCATCATCTATGACCACAGGTCGGGCGAGGCGGCTGACTTCATTGTGGCGCAGGTCATGCCCGCGAATCGCCTGTCCGTTTCTCTCTATCACTGCAAGGGCGCAGGAGGCGCGCCCTCAGGCGAGCGGGTCGACGACGTCTACGAGCTGGCAGGTCAATCCGTCAAGTCTGGCAGGTTCCAACGTAAGGACGACCTCGTCCGGCACATCGAGCGCCGAACTCAGATTCGGCCTGGTCGTGGCCACTCACCTTTCTTGCTTGGTACGCGTGACGATGCGCTCGCGCTGCTTCATGGCTACGACCCCATCGCCATCTACCTGACCGTGTATGCGGTCCAGCCCGGACTGTCGGCCGGCGGATTGATGGAACACGTGCGTGCTGTGATGGCTGCCGCGAACGACAGTTTGACGTCCCAAGGCGTGGAGCTTCGCTGGATGACCAGCGCATAGGCTTTCGCTGCGTTGCCGGCGCTTGCACCAGCGCCACGCAAGATTTCAGGCGCCCGGTTTGATTGGCTACACGAAGTCCCTAGGCCATTTTTAAAGGACATGATGGACTTCATAGACGAACTGGAAGCGGTGAGCCGCGTGCGCGTGGGCTCGGTAATGTCGCCGGAGGCCGTACGTGCGCAGGGTGCTCAGTTCCTGCCGGCTGCCGAGATGGATTGCTTCAGCTTGGGTGTGAGCGTGCCGAACTGGCTCGTATGCGCGCTCGAAGCCGGCACCAACCCATTCACGCAGTTTGGTGTGATAAGCGCCAACGACAGCCCTGACCTATTCGGTCTCGTTACCGCTCAAACGCAGGGCACGCAGTTGCGGGTATTGATGTCGCTGCATGCGGCAGACGTTCGGAAATATCTCCGGGACTGCTCCCACCGAGGGCGCCTTCACATGCTTCTCGCTCCCGAGAATACTTCCCAGGTGTTGGCGCTTGAAATGCCGGGGAGCTTTTCGAGTCCGGCACTTCTGGAGAAGATTTTCGGAGACTGCCCGCTCGGGAAGACCAACGCGGAGTCAGTTGCCGAACTCACTCGAGTCATCGCTGACATCAACGCCGTGCCTTCCCTCTTCGAGGGTGTCCAGGTGACCGACGCAATCGCTGTTGTCATCGCTGATGTCGACCTCCTTCGAGCGCTGCAGGCTCTGCGAGACGAAACGTTGGGACAGGCCGGCTCGTCAGCCCTCCATTGACGACGTCAAGTTACGTGGGTCATTCATAGGGAGCGCGGCAACTAGCCGCGCTCCCTTTTCCTCGGCACGAGGCAATTTGGCACTCGCACCAGCTCATCGGCAACTGCGGAATGAAAAAATCACCGTTGTTCGCTTCTAGGAGCAACTTCTCGCCGTCAATCATTCAAGCAAGTTGCATGGGAATGAAAAATCGCCTACTGTTGGGGGATGGCGTCAACATCCGAGACTGTTTCATTCAAAGGGGTACTTCGAGCTCATCCGCGAGGCGAACCCTTGGGCACAGCTGCCCTCAAGCACCTCGGAGTCACCCCCTATCGCGCCTCAGCGCTTGCTCGAAGCGGCTGGCTGGACCACTTGGCCCGTGGCGTCTACATGCTGCCCGGCGACAAACTCAGCAGAGACGGTTCGCTGGCATTCTTGTCCGAACAGGTTCCCGGACTGCACGTTGGCAGCAAAACGGCCCTGGCCTGGCGTGGCGTGCGACAGAACATCGCCTTCCGGGAGACGCTGACGCTCTGGGGTGACCGCGCCAAACCCCTTCCCTCCTGGTTTACCGAGCGGTTCCCGGCTCGCTATCAGGCGACCCAGCTCTTCGAGGACAAGCTGCCGGCGGGGCTTGGCCTACAGCCGCTACCGAACGGCGACCCTCGCGTCCTAGTTTCGGTACCGGAGCGCGCGGTGCTGGAACTGCTGAGCGACGTCGGCAAGACCCAATCTCTGAGCGAGGCACGCGAACTCGTCGAAGGCTTACAAAGCCTGCGTCCCAAGGTACTCGACGAGCTGCTGATGCACACAACGCGCATCAAGGTCGTGCGAGCAGCAGCCAGCTTGGCGGATGAACTTAGCTTGCCCTGGGCCGCCCTGGCCAAGCAGCACAGTCAGCGCATCGGTGGTGGCGAGCGGTGGATTGCCGTCTCGAAGACGGGTGAGCGCCTGGACTTCAAGAAATCATGACGGACGACTACATCGCCACCGTCCGCTTGCTGCTGGACATCGCCCCCGCTGTCTTTCGCTCAGGCCTCTTCGCGATGAAGGGCGGCACCGCACTCAACCTGTTCGTGCAGGACATGCCCCGCTTGTCAGTCGACATCGACGTCGTCTTCATCGACCACGTGCCTGACCGCGAGGCCGCGCTCGCAGCAATTCGCGCCGAGCTGCGCAACATTCAGCAAGCGCTCCAGGACCGAGGCCTAGAAGTGCGTCTGCCAGGCAATGCGCAGGGCGACGAAGTGCGGCTGTCCGTCAGAAGCGCCGACGCCCAGGTCAAGGTGGAGGTGAACTTTGTCTTTCGAGGCACGGTGCTGATGATTCAGCTGCAACCCTTGGCACTCAGCGCCCAGGATTTCTTCACCACGAACGTGATGTTGCCGGTACTCGCCACACCGGAGCTCTATGGCAGCAAGCTCGTCGCCGCGATGGACCGACAGCATCCGCGCGACATCTTCGACGTGATGCATATGCTGCAACGCTTCGGATGGACGTCGGAGGTGGTCGACTGCTTCGTGGCCTACCTCGCGGGCCACAACCGACCCGTGCATGAGGTCCTGTTCGGGACGGTGAAGGCTCTGGAGCCAGCATTCACGAACGAGTTCGTCGGCATGACCCGAGACGAGGTCTCGCTGGAGACACTTTCGGAGACCCAAGCGCGGCTGCGCCATGAGCTGCCGCGGCAGCTCACCGCCGACCACCGCCAGTTCCTCCTGTCTCTGGTTCGAGGCGCGCCCGCCTGGCAACTCATGCCATTCGAGCAGCTCCAGGCGCTACCGGCCGTTCGCTGGAAGCTGCAGAACCTCGAAACGCTCAGGCAGCGCAATGCGGCAAGGTTCGCCGAGCAGGAAAGCCTGCTGGCCCAGGGCTTCGCCAACCTGTAGCGCACCTCAACCGCGCCCACACCACGCGACTCACACGATTGGCTTTCCGAACGGGCCATACCAGGAGCCGGCATCAGAGGGCTCACGCAGCACAGCGATGCGTCGGCCTATTGGGTTCATCTCGCCCACGAGTTCCGTTGCCAAGGCAAGCCAGGCCCGCGCCTCCGGCGGAATTTCTGCATGTCCGATGGTCTCGTTGAGTGCCTGCAGGTAGCGCGCCAGGTCAACGTGATGCTGCCAAGCCTGTGCCTCCTTGGCCAGGCCCTCAGCGAAGCTCTTGCGTTGCTGGCGGCGCTTCTCTGCAGCCTCCCAGATGGCCCGCTGCTCCGCCCAGTGCCGGGCTTGCGCCTCTCGCTCCTGACGCAACCGCACGACGGCCTCCGAAGCGGCAACCACGCCTTGCACGACGTCCGTGAGCTTGTTCTCCAATCGCCCGCGCGCACCGTCCGACCAGCTCTTGCGCCCCGCGTAGCTGCCTTCGAGGCTGAGCTTCAGTTGCCCGTTGAACTCGTACTGGTACTCGCGCCGGTTGAAGTAGCTGTGTTTCGGATGCGTGACCACCGTCTCCGTGCGCTTGTAGCCCTCGGTCAGGCTGAGTCCCAAGAGCTCCCCACGCACCCGAATGGCAACGCGTTTGCCTTCCTTGTCATGAACGAGGGCGGCGTCGACCTGCGGCAAAGCGCGTTCGAGCGCGTCCAAAATTTCCCCAGCGCGGCGGACCGTCCGCGCCGACACGCTGCAGTGAATCAGCTGGGTCGAGCCACAGTTCACGAAGCCTGTTTCGGAGGGTTTTGCTTTCGAGAGCACGGCAAACGTCGCCGCAGCGATTGGCGCCAGGGTTTCGGCTGCAGAGTCTCGAACACTGACGACCACCGCAGCGGCGACGGGCATGGCCGCTACAGCAGGCAGTCGATGCTTCTCAGCGTCGAGCGTCACCATCTCGTCGCTCGAACCTCGTAGCGCCGGACGCGGCACGGACTTGCCGTGCTGAACCTTCGACCAATATCCCGCGGGCGGCGTCGGAATCTCATGCTTCCTGCACGCCTTCGACAGCCCGACGTCGGAGATGTCGAACTCCCGGGCCAAGGTTCGAATCGGCGTTTGCCACACCCGCTGGTAGAGGTCTCGGCGAGAAATCTTCATGCAAAGCTCCGCACTGGAAATGCCTTGGCATCGTCCAAGGCGAGGTAAGCGACGTCCGCACCCCCAAATCCCTTACGCGCCGCATCCGAAGACATTTTCGCGAGCAGCAATCAACTCTCCGTGACAAAGTGCGCGCCCTGCAGGCACGCCCGCCGCCACGACCACTGTCAACACCGGCGATGGATAAACATCGGCGCCTAGACAAGACATCTACTACTTCTCATGAGGTCACCCGCGATGTCTCCCAATACTTCTCCCATCCTCTTCAAAAAGGCCGAGGTCTGCCAACACCTCAACATGTCCGCCCGCACCCTGGAAGGCAAGGTCAAGAACGGCTCGTTTCCCGAACCCGTTCGAATTGGCAAATTCATGTACTGGTGCGAGGCTGCCATCAATGGGTGGTTGACCCGCGAGTTCGGTCCCCAAATTCAATGGAAGCCCTAAAGCCTTAGCCGGCTCCAACAGTCTTGCGGCCTGCGCGAAAGACAGGCCTGCCCAAGTCGCTGAGCGCAGGGTCACGAGGCCCTGCGCTCAGCGTTTTGCGTTTTCTAACGGGCGCGCAAACCCGTCGCGCCTTCTCACTGGCCGTAAGCTCACGCAGCGTCCGACTGACGACGGCGTCTCGCCCGTTCGATTTCTCGCCGCTTGGCGCAGGAGGAAAAAAGGGGGCTTGCGCCCCCTTTCCCTTTAAGTCGCACGGCGCCAGCGCGCCTCAAGCAACGCGACGTCCGCCAAAGTTGACTCGGACGACGTTACCCGTGCCGCCCTCGATGCGATGCGCAGGCAAGGCCTCGGCGGCTGATGCCGTGGGGCCAGGCGAGTCGCCCTCATCGCGGCCCTCTGCCGAGGCGGTAGAGGGTTCGGACGCGTGCATCAACGCCACCACGTCGCTCGCTTTGACGTTTACATACCGTTCGAGCTGCGACAGCGTCTTGTGACCGGTGAGCGCCTTCACCAAGAAAACGTTGCCCGTCTTGAGTGCCATGCGCGTGGCCGCTGTATGGCGCAGGTCATGAATGCGCAGGTCAGCGACTCCCGCTCGTTCGCAGGCCCGCTTCCAAGCCGCCTTCAGCGACTCGTAGCTCATCTGAATGATGTGCGCCTCGGGCTCGGGTGGATTGAGTTCGGCCAGCTCCTTCAAGGCCTCGATGGCCTTGGGAGACAGCGGTACGTCGCGCTTGTCATTTTTCGAGTCGCGCAGCTTCAGCAGTTTGCTGCCCCAGTCCACGTCCATCCATCGTGCGTACTCGAGCGGCTCTCCGCTGCGCATGGCCGTCTCCGTGAGCAAGGTCATGGTGGGGCCGACCAACTGGTTTCGGCATTCCTGAATGGCCGCATCCAAGCGCTTCTGCTCGTCAGCGGACATGACGCGGTCGCGCCCGTTGTCGACCTTGGGCATCCGCAGGGCCACGGCGGGGTTGGCCTCAGGCTCGCTCCAGCGCCACACGTGACGCATGTAGTTGAAGCTGCCGCGAAGAAGGGCGCGCTCGAGCCCAAGCGTCGAGGCTTCGCGTGCCTTCCGCAGCTCGTCCATGAGCTCCTGCAAGTGATAGGGCTGGATGTCGCAGACCTTCATGCCGGCCAAACGCTCTCGCATCGCATCCGCTCGAGCGGTCTCGCACGCTTGAGTTTCGCGGTGCTTGGACAGCCCACGCGGGATGGGGCGCTTCGGGGTCGCCTCAACCAACGTCACCTCGAAATGCTGACGTTCACCCGCAACCTGACCCGGCACCGCGTCATTGGGCAAGGCCGTCGCGACGCCGCACTTGGTGACCTTGAGCGTGGCCAGCCCGGCAGCCCGCAGATAGACGTTGATGCGTCGAGACTCTTGCGCTGCTCCCTTCATGAACGGCAGGCGCTCGCAAGCCATGTCCTGCAAGGCCTGTGCGAGCGTCGTCCGGCGCGGGCCCATGCCCTTCGGCTTGCCACGCTCGCTCAACGGCGTCAGCAGCTTTTGCATGGCCTGCTCAGCCGCGCCCTTGGTCGGCCGGCCAGACACATAGAAGTCCTGCCCGAACACGCGTCGGCGCAGGGACCAGCCGCTGCCTTCCTTGTAAGGCTCAGCTTTCTTAACCATGGCGCACCTCCGTGGAGGTTGCGCCGCAGACGGCCTGGATAGGGGCGAAAAAACGCGAGCCGGCGGCCGCGAGCGAAGCAAGTGTCCTCATGACAACTCCAATTACTTAGGAGTTGCGTGTAGGAAGGTCCGTTATCCCTTTTGCCGGTACCACCCGCGTCCGTGAAGTGCTTCACGAACTTCGCCGTCGCCGCCGAACGCGCGCCGCATCGGGCCCCTGCGCAATCAACCGCAGCCAAGCGCAGCGCGCCGCCGCCGATGACGGTGGCGCGCAGTGCCGGCCTGTGGCATTGCCAGAAGACTGCCAGAAACGAGCGTTTTAAACGCAAAACGGCGACCACTCACGAGGCCGCCGTTTTCGCTAAGCGCTTGATTTCTCAAGGCTTTTTGTTCTGGTGGCCTGGGGCGGAATCGAACCACCGACACGCGGATTTTCAATCCGCTGCTCTACCAACTGAGCTACCAGGCCGTCTTCTTCAGACTTGCTTCGTTCGTGCGTCCTGTGCGGGACGACCAGCGAAGCCCGCTAGTGTATCAGATATCGGCGGGCTATCGCCAAATCGGTGTGACACCGCGGGTCGCTTGGACACAACGTCAGAGGCCGACGCCGCGCTTGCCGCGAGACAGGTCGACGCCGAGCTGCTTGAGCTTGCGGTAGAGGTGGGTGCGTTCGAGGCCGGTCTTCTCGGCGACGCGGGTCATCGAGCCGTTCTCGCGCGCGAGGTGGAATTCGAAGTAGCTCTTCTCGAAGGCGTCGCGCGCTTCGCGCAGCGGGCGGTCGAGGTCGAAGCTCTGTTCGGACTGCGGGCCGAGGTTGAGCGGCGCGGCGGGCGCGAGGCCCATGCCGCCGGTCATCGCGGCCTCGACGGTCATGGCCTCGGGGCGGTAGCCGCCGATCACGTGGTTCTCGGCCGGCGCGGCGCCGCGCTGGGCGGGGCGCGCGAGGCCTTGCTCGACGGCGCGCAGCAGCTTCTGCAGCGTGATGGGCTTCTCGAGGAAGGCGATGGCGCCGTACTTGGTGGCCTCGACGGCGGTGTCGATCGTGCCGTGGCCGCTCATCATGATGACGGGCATGTTGAGCTGCGCGGTGGCGCCCCACTCCTTGAGCAGCGTGATGCCGTCGACGTCCGGCATCCAGATGTCGAGGAGCACCAGATCGGGACGCAGGCGCTCGCGCACCAGGCGAGCGTTCGCGGCGTTCTCGGCGACCTCCACCGTGTGTCCCTCGTCGGTGAGGATCTCCGACAGCAGGGCACGGATGCCCATTTCGTCATCAACTACAAGAATCGTGGCCATGAATTTGGAAACAGGCCGCGGCTTCGGGTGCCTCGCGGCGCGAGGCAGCATGCCGCAGCAAAAGACGCTTTATACAGGGGTTTCGCGTGACGGCTCTACCGCGGCCGCTTCCGCAAAGCGGGAAAATGATATCGAAACTTGGGCACCGGCGGCGCCGGTGGCGCCGTCTTCGCCGCTGCCCAGGTTCGCGATGCGGACACGGGCGCGGTGCTCGTCGGCGATCTTCTTCACGACCGCGAGCCCCAGGCCGGTGCCCTTGGACTTCGTGGTGACGTAGGGTTCGAACGCTCGCTGCAACACATTCTCGGGAAATCCGGGCCCATTGTCCTCCACCTTGAGCCGCACGGCGCGCAGGCGCCCGTCGTCGTTGCGCGTGGACTCGGTGCGCACCTGCACGAGCGCGTCGGGCCAGATCGACGCGGCGTCGAGCGCGTTCTGCACGAGGTTGTGGACGACCTGGCGCAACTGCGTCGTGTCGCCCTCGATCAGCGGCAGCCCGGGCTCCATCTTCGCGACGAGGTGGCCGTTCTCCTGCGCGTCGCCGTACAGCGCCAGCACCTCGGTGACGAGCGAGTTGAGGTCGATCGCCTGCAGGTTGGCGCTCGGCAGCCGCGCGTAGTCGCGGAACTCGTTGACGAGCTGCTTCATCGACTGCACCTGCGCGACGATCGTCGCGACCGAGCGCTGCAGCATCGACTGGTCCGCGGCGTCGGCGAGCTTCGACTCGAGCTTGAACTGCAGCCGTTCGGCCGACAGCTGGATCGGCGTGAGCGGGTTCTTGATCTCGTGCGCGAGCCGGCGCGCGACCTCGCTCCACGCGGCCGACCGCTGCGCGGAGACGACCTCGGTGATGTCGTCGAACACCATCAGCCGCGCGTCGCCGGGCAGCAGCGCGCCGCGCACGAGCAGCGTCAGCTCGGAGCCCTTGTCGCCGACCTTGAGGTCGAACTGGTCCTGCCACAGCACGCGCTCGCCGGCCTCGGGGCTCGCGAGGTGCAGCTCGAAGCGCTGTTCGACGGCCTGCGCGAACGCGGCCAGCAGCGGCACGTCCGCGAGCTTGCGCCCCTGGTAGGCGGACAGCGGCACCCGCAGGATGCGCGTGGCGCCGGGGTTGACGGTGTCGATGCGCCACTGCGGGTCGAACAGGATCACGCCGGCGGAGAGATTGTCGAGGATGGTCTGCAGGCGCGTGCGGGCGCCCTCGACCTGCTTCACGCCGCGATCGACGTCGCTACGCGCCTGCCCGAGCTGCTCGGTCATCTGCGCGAACGAGCGCGTGAGGCCGCCGATCTCGTCGCTCGACTCGTACACCGGCTTCGCCCCCAGGTCGCCCGCCGCGACCTGGCGCATCCCCTCGGCGAGCAGCAGAAGCGGCCGCGCCAGCTGGTTGCCGAAGACGACCGCGATCAGCACCGAGCCGAACACCGACAGCACCACCGTCAGCGTCAGCGTGCCCACGTACATGCGGCGCAGGCCCTCGCGAGCGAGCGCCCGCTGCTGGTAGTCGCGGTAGGCCGCCTGCACGGCCAGCGCGTTGACGACGACGACGGGCGGCAGCGGCTGCTCGGCGAGCAGGAAGCGCTCGGTGTTGTCCAGCGACAGGCTGCTGGACGGCAGCTGCACCAGCGCCCGCACGCGCGCGGCCTGGCCGGTGCCGGGCGAGGCCTCGTCCTCGAGGCCGTCGACCTCGCTCGCGAAGCCGCTCGCGCGCGCCTGGCGGATCAACGCGGCGGGCGGGCGGTCGGGCATCAGCGACGGCCGCGAGCTCGCGACCATCAGGATCTGCCCACTGCTCGCGACGATCGCCAGCTCCTGTGCGCCGACGTCGTCGCGCATGCGCTCGAGCGTCAACGCGGCCCCGGGCGCGCGCGGGTCGCCGACGCGGCTGGCGGCGTTGCGCGCCTTGTCGACGAGGTCGCTCGCGAGCGTGTCGAGCGTGCCCTTGCCGAGGTTCAGGCCGGCGACGAGCGCGTTGTCGACCTTGGTGTCGAACCACGCGTCGATGCTGCGCGTGACGAACTGCAGGCTGACGGTGTAGATCAGGCCGCCCGGGATCACGCCCACCAGCGCGAAGATCGCCGCCAGCTTGAGCAGCAGCCGGCTGCCGAACTTGCCGTTGCGCCAGCGCAGCGCGAGCCGGATGGCCGCGCCGAGCAACACGAGCAGCAGCAGCAGCGCGACGACGAAGTTGAGCCAGAACAGCCAGACGAAGTTGCGCTCGTACAGCGACGGCTCGCCGCCCGACAGCGACACGACGAAGCCCAGCACCAGCGCGACGCCCAGGAAGGCGATCAGCGAGACGGCCCAGGTGAAGCGGACGGTCTTGCGGCTCATCGACGCACCTCAGCGCATCCGTGCGACGGCGACCGCGGCGAAGGACGTCCCGGGCGGGACGCCGCGAGCGGCGACGGCGCGCGCATCACTCCACCTGCAGTGTTCGCTCGACACCCAGGTGCCACTCCGCCTGCGCGCCGAGATCGAGCTGCATCGGGCGCGGCAACTGCGAGGAGTCGAGCTTGAACGTGAACTCGACGTAGTACTTGCCGCTGTTGTCGATGCTGGTGTCGGCGATGCGCCAGTGCGCGATCCGCGTGATCGAGCTCAGCGCCTCCTCCAGCGACGGATAGGACTGGCTGTAGGCGCCGAGGCTCACGCGCCACGCCGAGGTCAGCGGCTGGTACGACAGCCGCCAGCTGTGCTCGACGCGCGAGATGCGGTTGTCGCGCCAGTACCAGCGCGGCGCGTAGACCGAGGCCTCCGCGACGAAGTAGACCGGCACGCCGCGCCGCAGCGCGTCCTCGACCGCCTTGCTGAGCGTGAGGTTGGCGACGTAGTCCAGCACCACGCCGCCGTCCTGCCGCTTGGCCGCGATCGTCGGCAGCTCCACGCCCTGCGCCTGCGCGGGCGACGCGGCCAGCCCCAGCCCGAGGAAACAGGCCAGGCCGAGCAGCACTGCCGCGACGAGGCGCCTGGCGTCATGGGCCAGGTGCGTCCAGCGGGTGGGCGTTCGAACCGGGGGCAGGTGCACGATGGCGATGCGAGAAGAGCGCCCTGGGGGGCGTTGAGGAACTGCGATGACAGTGAACGGGGGATTCAGCTTGCGTCGGCAGCCAGCTCCTTGCGCATCAGCGCGTAATAGAAACCGTCGGAAATGACGTCGGACGACGCGTCGGATTCGCTGCCGGACGCTCGCGGACCGGATGGCCCATTGTCCGGCAGGGGCAGCAGGTGGCCGGGTGAACGGGCGTCCAAACGGACATGCAATGCCCCGCGGCGTTGCAAAAATGCGTCGATCTGGTGCTCGCCTTCGCTACGAAACACGGAGCACGTTGCGTAGAGTAACCAGCCGCCCGGCTTGAGCGTCGGCCACAGCGCGTCCAGGAGTTCGGCCTGGATGCGGCCGAGCGCGGCGATGTCCTCGGCGCGGCGCAGCCAGCGGATGTCGGGGTGGCGGCGGACGATGCCCGACGCGCTGCACGGGGCGTCGAGCAGGATCGCGTCGAACGGCCGCCCATCCCACCAGTCGCCCGGCTGGCGGCCGTCGCCGACGCGCGTCTCGGCGTTCAGGTGCAGGCGGGCAAGCGTGTCGTCGACGCGCGCGAGGCGTTTGGCGTCGCTGTCGAGGGCGAGGACGTCGAGGTCGGCGAGCTCCAGCAGGTGGGCCGTCTTGCCGCCAGGCGCGGCGCAGGCGTCGAGCACGCGGGCGCCTGCGGGCAGGCCGACGTCGGCCAGCAGCAGGCCCGCGCGCTGGGCGGCGGCGTCCTGGACGGAGACCGCGCCGTCGGCGAAGCCGGGGAGGCGGTCGACGGGCACCGGCGCGTCGAGCACGATGGTCTGCGGGCCGGTCAGCCGCCCGGGCAGGCCGGCGGCGGCGAGCCGCTCCAGGTAGGCCGTGCCGGTCGACTGGCGCACGTTGACGCGCAGGCACATCGGCGGGCGCACCTGCGCCGCGGCGAGGATGCCCTGCCACTGCGCCGGCCAGTCGGCCTTCAGGCGGTCGATCCACCACTGCGGATGGTTCCACGCACCGACCGGCTGCCTCGTGGCGGCGGCGGCCAGCGCGTCGCGCTCGCGGATGAACCGGCGCAGCACCGCGTTGAGGAACGACGCCGACTGCGGCGCCCGCTGGCGCGCGGCCGTGACGGCCTGGTCGACCAGCGTGTGATCCGGGTAGGGCGGCGCCGCGTCGGGCCACAACAGCGCGATCGCGCTCAGCAGCAACGCCTCGACGGCCGGCGGCGGCGTGCGCGGCGCGACGATCGCGCGCACCGCCTGCGCCGCGCCGAGCCGGCGCAGCACCAGGAAGCTCAGCGCCTGGGTACCGGGCCGCAGCGGGCCGGGGCAGGCGGCGAGGACGTCGGTCAGCGAGCGCCCGGCGCGCACGGCCTGCACGGCGTCGGCGGTCTGCTCGAGGAGGCGGGCGAGCGCGGGCGCCTGCTGCGCGGCGCCGGGGTCGGGGCGGGGTCGGGAGGTCGGCTGGTCGGGATTCACCGGCACAGTCTAACCAGCGACCTTTGCGGACAAGCGTCGCGCCGGTGTCGAGCGGCCCCGGCGCAACAGCCGGGCGCGACCGAATGCCGCAAAACGCGCGGCAGTGTTGCGAATCGGGGCAAATGCGCGCCACGGGCCCGCGCGCCGCGGCCTCGGCGCAAAATGTCAGGCCCTGATCCCCCCGCCCCGAACGCCGGCCCGAAGTCCATGCCCCATCCCGCCCCGCCGAAAGAGCCGAACCCGACCCCGGCGTCGACCGACGTCGCGCTGACGGACGCCGCCAAGCCGATATCGCTGATCCGCACCGAGGCCGACCTGGCGCAACTGCCGGCGTCGGAGCGCATCCGCTACCGGCTTGTCGGCGCCGACTGCCGCTTCCACGCCAACGACAACATCGCCGACTTCGTCCGCCCCGGCGAGACGGAGGAGCTCAAGGCCGAGGTCGCCGAGCACATGCAGGCCGTGCTGCGCGCGCTGGTGATCGACACCGACAGCGACCACAACACGCAGGAGACCGCGCGCCGCGTGGCGAAGATGTTCGTCGACGAGGTCTTCCGCGGCCGCTACCAGCCGATGCCGGCGGTGACCGAGTTCCCGAACGTGTCGCGGCTCAACGAGCTGATGATCGTCGGCCCGATCTCCGTGCGCAGCGCCTGCTCGCACCACATGTGCCCGATCCTCGGCCGCATCTGGATCGGCGTGCTGCCCAACGAGCACTCGAACCTGATCGGGCTGTCGAAGTATTCGCGCATCGTCGACTGGATCATGACGCGCCCGCAGATCCAGGAAGAGGCCGTGACGATGCTCGCCAACGTGCTGCAGGAGCGCGTGAAGCCGGACGGCCTGGCCATCGTGATGGAGGCCGACCACTTCTGCATGCAGTGGCGCGGCGTGAAGGATCTAGACTCCGCGATGACCAACAGCGTGATGCGCGGCGCCTTCCTGAAGGATCCGAACCTGCGGCGCGAATTCCTGTCGCTGCTGTCCAAGAAGAACGACTGAGGCCCGACATGCTGGTACGACTGATGTACGCGAGCCGCGCCGCGGCGGGGCTCGACACCGAGGAAGTCACCGCGATCCTGCGCCACTCGCGCGAGACGAACGCCCGCGAGGGCCTGACGGGCGCGCTGTGCCTGTGCAACACCGGCCGCCTGTTCATCCAGGTGCTCGAGGGCGGCCGCGACGCCGTCAGCCGCCGCTACAACCGGATCGTCGCCGACCCGCGCCACACCGACGCCACGCTGCTGGAGTTCACCGAGATCGCCGAGCGCCGCTACGCCGGCTGGGCGATGGGCCAGGTCAACATGTCGCGCCTGAACCCGGCGCTGATGCTGAAGTACTCCGAGACGGCCAACCTCGACCCCTGGAAGATCTCCGGCGCGGCGACGGCGGCGATGTTCGAGGAGATGATCGCGACGGCCGCGATCATGGGCAAGTAACCGTCAGACCCGGCCAGCCGACCTGAACCGGAACAGCGCGCTCGCCAGCCGCGTCGGCCACTGGTGGATCGCCTTGTTGTAGCGGTCGGCCGCGTCGTTGAAGCCCTGGCGCGCGAACTGGATGCGCGGTTCGGCCTCGCGCCAGGCGGCGAGGGCCTGCTTCAGCTTGTCGGCCTGCGGGTGCTCGAACATCAGGTTGGGCTGCAGCTCGATCAGCGCGCGCAGGCGGCTGGCCGGCGACGCGAGGCCGGCCTCGGCGCTGACCCACAGCGAGACGTCGGCGATGCGCGCGCGGGCGGTGCGCACGCCGTCGGCGGCGGCGCGCTGCTTCGCGTCGGTGTCCAGCAGCGACTGCAGCGTGCCGGCCTCGGCCGCGAGCGGCTCGCGCACGGCCTCGACCACGGCCGCCATCGCCTCGCTGCGCTTGACCAGCGCCGCCACGATCTGCTCCCACGCGGAGATGATCGCCGCGCGCAGCCGCACCATGCGGTTGTACGCACCGACCAGCCAGAACAGGACGACGGCCAGCAGCGCGAGTTGGAACAGCCAGTGCGAGGTCATGCCGCCGACGCGCCGCTGTGGCCACCACCGCCGGCGACGAACTCGGCGTAGCCCGCCGCGCGGAGCGCGCACGCCGGGCACTGGCCGCAGCCATAGCCCCACGCGTGGCGCGCGCCGCGTTCGCCCAGGTAGCAGGTGTGCGTCTTCTCGACGATCAGCTCGTTCAACGCGGCGCCGCCGAGCGACTCGGTCAGCGACCACGTCTGCGCCTTCGTGATGAACATCAGCGGCGTCTCGATCGTCATCGGCGTGGCCAGGCCCAGGCTGAGTGCGACCTGCATCGCCTTGATCGTGTTGTCGCGGCAGTCGGGGTAGCCGGAGAAATCGGTCTCGCACATGCCGCCGACCAGCACCGACGCGCCGCGCCGATACGCGATGGTCGAGGCGAAGCCGAGGAACAGCAGGTTGCGGCCCGGCACGAAGGTGTTGGGCAGGCCGTTGGCCTCGAACTCGATCGCGCGGTCGGAGGTGAGCGCGGTGTCGGACACCTGCCCCAGCAGCGCGAGGTCCAGCAGGTGGTCGTCACCGAGGCGCGCGGCCCAGCCGGCGTCCAGCGCGGCGATGCCCTCGCGCACGCCGGCGCGGCAGTCGAGCTCGATTCGGTGGCGCTGGCCGTAGTCGAAGCCGATGGTCTCGACGCGCGCGAACCGCGCGAGCGCCCACGCGAGGCAGGCGGTGGAATCCTGGCCGCCGGAGAACAGCACGAGCGCGGTGCGGGGATCAATCATGGGGGGAACGGGTCGAGCAAAGTCGCAAGGATAGTCGCTCGGGCCGGGGCGCGCCGTCGTGTTGACATCGATCTTTCGCACTGGCCGGGGCGATGCCGCTGGTCGCCGCCGAGGTGGAAGTCGGACGCCGGTTTGACTACCATCGCCGCACATACAGGGAGAAGAATTCCATGACCACGACCTCGCTTCGCCGGCCGCGCGCCGGCCTCGCCGCGCTGGCCCTCGCCGGCGCGTCCCTGCCCTGGCTCGCCGCGTGCGGCGGCGGCGACAACGGCGTCGTCGCCGACCACTCGGGCACCTCGAGCACCGTGCGTATGAGCTGCACGGGCGCCTGCGTCGAGTCGGACACGCTGTCGCCCGGCCAGATCGAGGCGCACTTCTACATCGTCGACGACGGCTCGCGCGCGCAGGCGCAGGCCGGCTTCTTCAACGGCTTCTCGATCGGCTACAACGTCGAGCTCGAGGGCGACGTCGTGAACTTCGTCCAGGGATCGTCGTCGACCCGCATGGCCCTGCCCCAGCCCGGATCGGACGCGTTCGCCAACCTGTTCGACCTCACCGACTCGCCCTACCTCGCCGACTTCGCGCTGCCGTCCGGCGCGATCACCGGCCAGTTCCAGATGGTGCGCGCCACGCAGACGCTCACCAGCACCGTCACGCTGCCGGCGCCGTTCCGCATCACCGCGCCGGGCAACAACGCGACGGAGAGCAAGGCGTCCGACGCCGTCACGATCCAGCTCGACGCGGCGCAGCCGGACGTCGCCTGGGACATCCGCGGCGCGAGCTGCGTCGACACGGCCGGCGTGACCTGGTCGCTGTCCGCCGCCAGCTCGGGCACCTATTTCTCCACCGCCGACAGCCGCAGCTTCTCGTTCGATGCGGCGCGCTACTTCGCCAGCCTGAAACCCGTGCAGTCGGACGGCAGCGTCGCGACGCTGAGCAGCTGCGCCGTGACGATCCACGCGACCCTCACGAACAACGGCACGGTGGCGAACGGCTTCCGGGCCGGCTCGTCGATCTCGGCGATCCAGCTGCGCAGCCTCGTGCTGAACCTGCGCTGACCGAGGCGGCGTTCAGCCGCGGATCTCGCCCTCGCCCAGCACGATCCACTTCTGCGACGTCAGCCCCTCGAGGCCGACCGGTCCGCGTGCGTGGAACTTGTCGGTCGAGATGCCGATCTCCGCGCCCAGGCCGTACTCGAAGCCGTCCGCGAAACGCGTGCTGGCGTTGACCATCACGCTCGCCGAATCGACCTCGCGCAGGAAGCGCATCGCGTTCGGGTGATCGGTGGTCAGGATCGCGTCGGTGTGGTGCGAGCCGTGGCGGTTGACGTGCGCGATGGCCTCGTCGATCGAGTCGACGACCGCGATGCTGATGATCGGCGCGAGGTATTCCTCGCCCCAGTCGCTCGCCTGCGCCTCGACGAGCTTCGCGCCGTCGAGCCGCGCATCGCGCAGCACGGCCAGCGCGCGCACGTCGCAGCGCATCTCGACGCCCTTGGCCGCGAAGATCGCACCGACGCGCGGCAGGAAGGCCGCGGCCTGCGCGGCGTGCACCAGCAGCGACTCGGTCGCGTTGCACGGGCTGTACTTCTGCGTCTTCGCGTTGTCGGTGACCTTGACCGCGAGCGCGAGGTCGACGCGCTCGTCGACGTACGTGTGGCAGTTGCCGTCCAGGTGCTTGATGACCGGCACGCGCGCCTCGGCGGCGATGCGCTCGATCAGGCCCTTGCCGCCGCGCGGGATGATGACGTCGACGAACTCCGGCATCGCGATCAGCCGGCCGACGGCCGCGCGGTCGGTCGTCTCGACGAGCTGCACCGCCGTCTCGGGCAGGCCGGCGTCGGCGAGCGCGCGCTGCACGCAGCGCCACAGCGCGACGTTCGAGCGGATCGCCTCCGAGCCGCCGCGCAGGATGCACGCGTTGCCGCTCTTGA
>JASLEM010000354.1 GCA_030151165.1 Burkholderiaceae bacterium | reverse complement strand
GGATCCTTGCCAATGCGTCTGCTCCCTCAGTGTCCCGTGCCGCGGCATCCGATGCCTTGGCGACGGAGGCCATCGTAACGTGGCATTTGTCCAAATATTGTTGCGATCTGCCTACAAACAACGCGGCGCGAGAGATCGCGCCGAATCGTGAAATATGCCCACGGGGGTATTGTGGCGCAGGTCATCCGGCGTCCCCGACCTCGCCCGGCGCCGCGTCCCCGAACGCCGTGCGGAACGTGCCGCACTGCAGGCCCTTGTCGGCGAGCGCCCGCACCAGCACGGCCTCGTCGCCGTGGGTCACGATCACGCGGGTGCAGCGCGTCGCGTCGACGGCGGCGAGCAGCCCCGGCCAGTCGGCGTGGTCGCTCAGGACGAAGCCGCGATCCAGCCCCGCCCGATGGCGCGCGCCGTGCTGCTGCATCCAGCCGCTCGCGAACGACTCGCGCACCCGCACCGCGCGCTGCCAGCGCCAGGGCGCGCCTGCGCTCGGCGGCGCCACGACCAGGGCGCCGCGCAACGCGCGCGGGTCGTCCAGCTCGCCCCAGGGCCGCGTGGCCGGCAGCCGCACGCCTTCGTCCCGGTGCGCGGCGTTGATCGCCTCGGCCGCCGGATGCACGTAGATCGGGCCGAGGTCGGCGGCCAGGTGTGGGTGCTCGCCGGCGACTACTGCGTGTCCACGCTGGGCGACTCGAATCCGACCTGCGAGCCGTTCGAGCCGGTGCGCTGCGACTGCTTCGTCACCGAGGCGACCTTCGGCCTGCCGATCTACCGCTGGCCGCGGCACGCCGACGTCTTCGAGGACATGAACCGCTGGTGGGACGCCAACGCCGCGAACGGCGAGGCGAGCATGGTGGGCGCCTACAGCCTCGGCAAGACGCAGCACGTGCTCGCGGGCATCGACGCGGACCTCGGGCCGATCTACGTCCACCCGGCGGCCGAACAGCTCAATGCGGCGCACGTCGCCGAGGGCATCGCGCTGCCGCCGACGCGCGCCTGGTCGGAGATCGAGGACCCGCGCCACCTGCGCGGCGCGCTGATCGTCGCGCCGCCGAGCGCCCAGGCGCCGTGGCGGCTCCAGCGCGCGGTGCGCGTGCGCGAGTCCTTCGCGAGCGGCTGGATGCACCAGCACAAGGCGCGCCACCGCGCGGGCCTCGACCGCGGCTTCGTGCTGAGCGACCACGCCGACTGGCCCGGCCTGCTCGCCGCCGTGCGCGCGACCGGGTGCACGCGCGTGATCGTCACGCACGGCGACGAGGCCGTGCTGGTGCGCACCTTGCGCGAGACGGGGCTCGAGTGCGGGACGTTCCGGACGAAGTTCGGCAGCGACCCGGCCGACGCGGGCGAGCCGGGCGACGGCGGCCGCCCCGGCTTCTTCGGCGCCTGAAGCGGGCGAGGGCGCGAAGGCGCGGCGCGCGACCAAGTCGGCGCGGCGCATATCGATCTGCGTTCGCCGACAAAGGCGCGAGCCGGATATCGATAGCCGTTTGGATTCGTTTTCGCGCTGCGGTCGAGTGCCTATCGTGGGCATCCCGTCGTCCCGTGAGTCCCGTCGCAATGTCCATCGTCGCCCTGTCCGGCAGTCCGTCCGCCAACTCCCGTTCGACGGCGTTGCTGCGCCATGTGCTCGAGCGTTTCGACGGCGGCGAGGCGACGCACGAGATCGTGCTGCGCGACCTGCCGCCCGCGGCGCTGGTGCGCGCCGACTTCGACGACCCGGCCATCCGCCGCGCTCGCGAGCAGGTGGCGGCCGCGCGGCTCGTGCTGGTCGCGACGCCGATCTACAAGGCGGCCTACAGCGGCCTGCTGAAGACCTTCCTCGACCTGTTGCCGCAGGACGGCCTGTGCGGCAAGACCGTGCTCGCGATCGGCACCGGCGGCAGCCTCGCGCACCTGCTCGCGCTCGACTACACGCTCAAGCCCGTGCTGGTCGCGCTCGGCGCGCGCCACTTGCTCGACACCGTCTTCGCCGTCGACAGCCAGCTGCTGCCCGACGAGCGCCGCGGCTACGTCGTGCACGACGACATCGCGCGCCGCGTCGACCGCGCGCTCGCGGACGCGCCGTTCGCGTCGCGCCGCCACGAGTCCGCGATCGCGCTGGTCGCTTGATCCGACCGATTCCGACACGACCCACGAGAGCCATCGATGAACAAGAAGCCGCTGCACCTCCCTCGACCCGCGCGCCGCGAGGCGCTGCGCCGCATGACGGCCGTCGCCGCGGCGCTCGCCGCCGGCGGCGTGCTCGAATTCACCGCGACGGCCGCGCGCGCCGAGTCGGCGAAGGAACTGCGCATCGGCTACCAGAAGTCAGCGAGCCTGTTCGTGCTGCAGAAGGCGCAGGGCACGCTCGAGAAGCGGCTCGCGCCGCAGGGCGTCGCGGTGAAGTGGGTCGAGTTCCCGGCCGGCCCGCAGCTGCTCGAGGGCCTGAACGTCGGCGCGATCGACGTCGGCTTCGTCGGCGAAGCGCCGCCGATCTTCGCGCAGGCGGCCGGCGCGCGCTTCGTCTACGTCGGCAACGACCCGGCGGCGCCCGCGGCCGAGGCCGTCGTCGTGCCGAAGGACTCGCCGCTGAAGACCATCGCCGACCTGAAGGGCAGGCGCGTCGCGCTGAACAAGGGCTCGAACGTCCACTACCTGCTGGTGAAGGCGCTCGAGAAGAACGGCCTGAAGTATTCGGACGTCACGCCGGTCTTCCTCGCGCCCGCCGACGCGCGCGCCGCGTTCGAGAAGGGCTCCGTGGACGCCTGGGCGATCTGGGATCCGTTCCTCGCGGCCGTCGAGCACCAGACCGGCGCGCGCCAGCTGGGCGACGGTGTCGGCGTCATCAACGGCTTCAACTTCTACCTGGCCGAGACAGGCTTCGCGCAGTCCAACCCGCACCTGATCCGCGAGCTGTTCGACAACACGCAGGACGCCGCCCGCTTCGTGCAGGCGGACATCCCGCGCGCCGCCGCGCTGATCGCGCCGCTGCAGGGGCTGGACGTCGCGGTCGTCGAGACGAGCCTGCGGCGCTACCGCTTTGGCGTCGTGCCGCTGACGCCCGCGGTCGCCGCCGAACAGCAGAAGATCGCCGACACCTTCCACGACCTGAAGCTGATCCCGAAGCCGATCCGCATCGTCGATGCGCTGCCGGCGAGCGGCTTGTCGACGACGGCGTCGAAGTGAGGGCCGTGCCATGTCGAACGACACCGACCTTGCGCTGACGCGCCGCCGCGCGCTCGCGCTGATCGGCGCGGGCGCCGCGACCGCGCTGCCGTCGCTGGCCGCGCGCGCCGACACGCCCGAGCTGCGCATCGGCTACCAGAAGTCCTCCGTCAACCTGATGGTCGTGCGCGAGCGCAAGCTGATCGAGGCGCGCCTGCCCGGCACCGCGACGAAGTGGGTCGAGTTCCCGGCCGGCCCGCAGATCCTCGAGGCGCTCGCCGTTGGCAGCCTCGACCTGGGTTTCACCGGCGACACCCCGCCCGTCTTCGCGCAGGCCGCGGGCAAGGACATCTGGTACGCCGGCCTCGAGCCGCCCAAGCCCGCCAGCTCCGCGATCCTCGTGCCGGCCAACTCGCCGATCCGCACGCTGGCCGACCTCAAGGGCAAGCGCGTCGGCTTCCAGAAGGGCTCGAGCGCGCACTTCCTCGTCGTGCGCGGCGTGCAGAAGGGCGGGCTGCAGTGGTCGGACATCACGCCCGTCACCCTGACGCCGTCCGACGCGCGCGCGGCCTTCGAGCGTGGCGCGCTCGACGCCTGGGGCATCTGGGATCCGTACTACGCCGCGGCCGAGATCGACGGCCGCGCCCGCGTGCTGTCGACCGGCGTGGGCCTGACGAGCAACAACAGCTACTACCTCGCGTCGCGCGCACTGACGCAGCAGCCTGCGCGGCTCGATGCGCTGTTCGGCGCGCTGAGCGAGGCCGACGCCTGGGTCAAGGCCAACCGCACCGAGACCGCGCACTTCCTGTCCGCCGCCAGCGGCCTGCCGCTCGCGACGACGATCCGTTTCCTCGAGCGCCGCGCGTCCGGTCCGATCACGCGCCTGGCGCCGGCCGACATCGCCGACCAGCAGCGCGTCGCCGACGCGTTCGCGCAGCTCGGCCTGATACCCCATGCCGTACACGTCGCCGACGCGGTGTGGCACGGCAACGCTGCCGTGGCGGCGCGTTGATTCCCGTCTCTCCAGAAAGCCCGTCATGAAGATCCTGTGGTTCATCCCCACGCACGGCGACTCGCGCTACCTCGGCACGTCCAGGGGTGCGCGCGTGGCCGACCTCGACTATTTCAAGCAGGTCGCGATCGCCGCCGACACCCTCGGCTACGAAGGCGTGCTGCTGCCGACCGGCCGCTCGTGCGAAGACTCGTGGATGGTCGCGGCCAGCCTCGTCGACGTCACGAAGCGCCTGAAGTTCCTCGTCGCGCTGCGCCCCGGCATCATCCAGCCGGTGCAGACGGCGCGCATGGCCGCGACGCTGGACCGGCTCTCGGGCGGCCGCGTGCTCGTGAACCTGGTGACCGGCGGCGACCCGGACGAGCTCGCCGGCGACGGCCTGCACCTGAGCCACGAGGAGCGCTACGAGCTGTCCGAAGAGTTCGTCACGATCTGGCGCGAGGTGCTGCGCCGCAGCCATGGCAACGAGGCGTTCGACTTCGAGGGCAAGCACCTGAACGTCAAGGGGGCGAAGGTGATCTACCCGCCGATCACGACCCCCTATCCGCCGATGTTCTTCGGCGGCTCGTCCGGCCCCGCGCACGACCTGTGCGCCGCGCAGTGCGACACCTACCTGACCTGGGGCGAGCCGCCGGCGGCTGTCGCCGCGAAGGTGCGTGACGTCGGCGGCCGCGCGGAGAAGCTGGGCCGCCGGCTCGAGTTCGGTATCCGCCTGCACGTCATCGTGCGCGAGACCGAGGACGAGGCCTGGGCCGCGGCCGGCGCGCTGATCTCGCATCTCAACGAAGACATCGTCGCCGCCGCGCAGAAGAAGTTCGCCGCGATGGATTCGATCGGCCAGCGCCGCATGGCGGAGCTGCACGGCGGCAAGTTCGACAAGGCGAACCCGCGCGCCGGCCTCGAGGTCTCGCCGAACCTGTGGGCCGGCGTGGGCCTGGTGCGCGGGGGCGCGGGCACGGCGCTGGTCGGCGATCCGCGGCAGGTCGCCGCGCGCATCCAGGAGTACGCCGACCTCGGCATGGACTACTTCATCCTGTCCGGCTATCCGCACCTGGAGGAGGCGTACCGGTTCGCGGAGCTGGTGTTCCCGCTGCTGCCGCTGGCGACGCGCGAGAAGCTGTCGTCGGGGCCCGTGCTGAGTGGCCCGTTCGGCGAGATCGTCGCGAATGACATCCGCCCCAAGGCTGACCTCGCGCGCGCCGCGAACTGAGGGCGCGACGATGAGCCATCCCGCATCCCGCCTGCGCGGCCTCACGCCGTGGATCGTGCCGCTGCTGGTGATCCTCGGCTGGGAGATCGCGTCGCGCACCGGCTGGCTGTCGTCGCGCATCCTGCCGGAGCCGCTCGCGGTCGGCTCGGCGGCGTGGAACCTGCTGAAGTCCGGCGAGCTGGTGCACGACGTCGCGATCAGCGCCGGCCGCGCGCTCGCCGGCCTCGCCATCGGCGGCAGCCTCGGCCTCGTGCTGGGCCTGCTGACCGGCACGTTCCGCACCGCCGAGACGCTGCTCGACACCACGCTGCAGATGGTGCGCAACGTGCCGCCGCTCGCGCTGATCCCGCTCGTGATCCTGTGGTTCGGCATCGACGAGTCGGCCAAGCTGTTCCTGGTCGCGATCGGCGTGTTCTTCCCGATCTACCTCAATACGTATCACGGTATCCGTTCGGTCGACGCCGGCCTGGTCGAGATGGCGCGCAGCTACGGCCTCTCGGGCTGGCCGCTGTACCGCGAGGTGATCCTGCCGGGCGCGCTGCCGTCCATCCTCGTCGGCCTGCGCTTCTCGCTCGGGCTGATGTGGGTGCTGCTGATCGTCGCGGAGACGATCTCCGCGCAGGCCGGCATCGGCTACATGACGATGAACGCGCGCGAGTTCCTGCAGACCGACGTCGTGCTGGTCGGCGTGCTGCTCTACGCGCTGCTCGGCAAGCTGGCCGACCTCGTCGCGCGCGGGCTCGAGAAGCGCCTGCTGCGCTGGCACCCGGGCTATCGCAACGTGGCGGCCGCATGAGGCTCGCCAACCTCCTCCTGAGTGGCAAGAACCATGGAACGTGACTGGATCACGCCCCCCGTCGCCGGCCTCGCCGTGCGGCTCGACGGGCTGGGCAAGCGCTTCGGCGAGCGCGCGGTGCTGGGCGACATCGATCTCGGCATCGCCCCTGGCGACTTCGTCGCCATCGTCGGCCGCAGCGGCTGCGGCAAGAGCACGCTGCTGCGCCTGCTCGCCGGCCTGGAGACGCCGAGCGCGGGCTCGGTGCGGCTCGAGGTCGACGGCGCGGCCGCCGCGCGCGACGACGTCCGCATCATGTTCCAGGAGTCGCGGCTGCTGCCGTGGCGCACGGTGCTGCAGAACGTGCAGCTGGGGCTGGATTCGGGCGACGCGACCGCGCGCGCGCTGCAGGCACTGGCGCAGGTGGGGCTCGCGGACCGGGCGAACGAGTGGCCGGCGGTGCTGTCCGGCGGCCAGCGCCAGCGCGTGGCGCTCGCGCGCGCGCTGGTGCACCGGCCGAAGCTGCTGCTGCTCGACGAGCCGCTCGGCGCGCTCGACGCGTTGACGCGCATCGAGATGCAGCAGCTCATCGAATCGGTGTGGCGCGAGCTGCGTTTCACCGCGGTGCTCGTGACGCACGACGTCGCCGAGGCCGTGGCGCTGGCCGACCGCGTGCTGCTGGTCGAGGACGGCCGCGTCACGTTCGACGAGCCGGTCGCGCTCGCGCGTCCGCGCGCGCACGGCACGCCTGCGTTCGCCGAGCTCGAAGGCCGCGTGCTGGCGCGCGTGCTGAGGCACCCGGTGCCGGCGCCAACGCCGGCGGCGCCGCAGCAGCCCGCGCAAGGGATCGGCGAGGTCTATGCGCCGTCGTGGCGCCTGTCGGTCTAGGCGCTCAGGCGACGACCGACAGCTGCTGCACCTGCGCGACCTGCGACAGCTGGCGGATCTGCGTCACCTGCGCGACCGCGACGCGGTGCGTGGTCGACTGCTGCTCGAACTGCGCGAACTCCGCCGGGCGCGTGGTGCGCGTCTGCGACGTCTGCTTCACCGCGACGGGCTCGTAGCTGTCCGAGCCGACGTGCAGCTCGTGCACGCGCACGCTCACGACAGGGGTCTTGCGCGGCGCGGTGTTCTCGTCGACCTGCACCATCTTCGTGGTCGTGACGAGCTGTTCCTCGGGCTCGTGCTGCACGTACTGGGGCGCCTGCACCTCGCGGTCGCGCGTCAGCGTGGAGCGGCGGTCGTCGGCCGATTGCGCGTTGTCGCCGGCGTCCGAGTCGCGCTGGTGGTCGGCGAAGGCCTGCGCCTGCGATTCGCTCATGCCGTTGACGGCCGTGGCGAGCTGCACCTGGAGCTGCGCGTACTGCGTCTGCAGCTGCTGGCGCTGCGCGTCGCTGAGCGTGCCGCTGCCGGTCGCGACCGCGATGTCGCTCATGATCGCGAGCGTGGTCGGCGTGGTGCCGCTCGTGTTGTTGGCGCTGCCACCGGTCGCGCCCAGCATGGCGAGCATGCGCACCGGGTCGGGGATCGAGGTGTCGACGGCGTTGAGCTTCGCGATGGCCGCGGCGCGCGACGCGTCGTTGGCGCGCGTGAGGCTCGCGTCCGTCGAGTCCGACGCCTCGTTGAGGCTGAACTTCGCGCGCGTCGACGCGCCGGCCGTCGCGGAGGCGCCGGTGTCGGGTCGGTCGTAGGCGTTCGAGATCGGGTGGGCCGAGGTCGAGGTCAGCGTCGTCATGTGCATGGTCTTTCGGACGGTGTCCCCAGGAAGACGCCGCGCCCGCATGGTGCCGCGCGACCTGCCGCGGCGGCAAGCGCCCTGGCACGATGCGGGGCGTCGCAGCGTGAAGAAATACGAGGGGATCTGACGTCTCTTCGACCGATCGACCGGGCATTGAAGAGCAGGTGCGTGACATTCTTGGCAGATTCGTCACTGAAGGTCACGCCCGGACGGCCGAGCGATCCACGCGCATCGAGGCGTTCCGCGACGCGCATCGATATCGCCTTTTCTCAGTTGGCCCGCGACCGACGCGGTCGTACGCTGGCGCCATGCCGCAATCGACTTCCTGCCCGGCCCCTGCAGCGGACCAGCCCGCCGTCGAACCGCGCCTCATCGTGGCCCCGGGCCTGCACGGCAGCGGCGCCGAGCATTGGCAGAGCTGGCTCGAGGCGCAGGTCGACGGCGCCGTGCGCGTCGAGCAGGACGCGTGGAGCGAGCCCGACCTCGAGCGCTGGAGCGACCGCGTCGCCGACACCGTGCGCGCCGCCGGCCCGGGCCCGCACGTCGTCGTCGCGCACAGCTTCGGCTGCCTCGCGACGCTGCGCGCGCTGCGGCGCGATCCGCGCCTGCCCATCGCGCACGCGCTGCTCGTCGCGCCCGCCGAGCCGGCGCGCTTCGGCGTCGCGCCGCTGCTGCCGCAGGCGCACGTGGCCTGCGACACGACGCTCGTCGCGAGCGACACCGATCCGTGGATGAGCGCCGCCAGCGCCCGCGCGTGGGCGCTGTGCTGGGGCAGCGACTGGATCAACCTGGGCGACGTCGGCCACATCAACGTCGCGTCCGGCTTCGGCCCGTTCCCGCTCGCGCGCGACTGGGCGTTCGCCGCGCTGGCGCACGTCGCGCCCGCGCGGGTGTCCAACAGCGGTGACACGCGCGGCTTCGACCGCCACCCCTGGCGCGTCGCGGCCTGAACGGCCGTCGTGCGGGCGCGGGCATCATGCGCGCATGCGCCTGTTCGCCCTGCTCGTCGAAGAGCTCGAATCCCGCCCCGACGATGCCGACCGCGTCGCCGCGCTCGCGCGCTGGCTGCGCGCGGCCGGGCGCGACGCGGGTGCGCGCGCGGCAGCGTGGCTGGTCGTCGACGCGCCGCGGG
>JASLEM010000266.1 GCA_030151165.1 Burkholderiaceae bacterium | reverse complement strand
AACCGCCACAAGCCCTCCGTCGAGGTGCTGTTCGAATCGGCGGCCCGCGTGGTCGGCCAGAACGCGCTGGGCATCATGCTGACCGGCATGGGCGCCGACGGCGCGAAGGCGATGCGCACGATGAAGGACGCCGGCAGCTACAACGTCTGCCAGGACGAGGCGACCTGCGTCGTCTTCGGCATGCCGCGCGAGGCGATCGCCGCCGGCGCCGCGAACGAGGTGCTGCCGCTGCAGAAGATCGCGACGCACGTGATAGACCGGCTGCGCAGCACGTCGGGGCTGTCGCTCAATCGGGTCTGACGCGCAGGCCACCGGCATCGAAAAGGCCCGCCGCGTGCGGGCCTTCCGCCGTTGAGCGGCGAGGCGTCTCACGCGATCCAGGCTCGCATCGAACTGCATGACAATGCCGCGGATGGACGCGGCACCGTCTGCGCGTCGTTCGACAAAGGCTTTCCCGTGCAAATCGTCGAGGTACTGCTCACCGCGTTCGGAGGAACCGCCGCCGCCCTGATCCTGGTCGGGTTTCTCGGCAAGGCGGTGATAGCGCAATGGCTGGCGCGGGAGCTGGAAGAACTGCGCAGCCAACTGAAGTTCCGCGGGGAGAAATTGGTTCGGGATGACGAACGGCAGTTCGCCCTCGCTCAGACCATGCGCCGCTACCAAGGCCCGCTGATGCACGCTGCCTACGACCTCCAGAGCCGGCTGTACAACGTCCTCGTCAACCGCTTCTTTTTCGTCTACCTGATCCGAGGCACGCCGAGCCAGCAGCAATATGCCCAGCGGAACACGGCATTCCTGATCGCGCAATATTTCGGCTGGACGGAAATCATCCGCCAGCAAGTGCAGTTCATCGACTTCCCGGAGGACGAGAAGACGCGCCGGCTGTCTGAACTTCGTGACGAGATCTACAGCCTGTGGCAGACCGACCGGTTCTCGGATCCGCTGATGATCTGGGCCGGCGACCAGCGCGCGCTCGGCGAACTCATGATCGAGGTTCGCGGTGACGAGTTGACGTGCAAGGGCTACGCCAACTTTCTCAAGTCGTTCGACGCGTCGCAGGAGCCGTTGATGGATCAGCTCATGGCGGCGGTGTCGGCAAGCGCGCAGCGCCCGGACGCCGTCCACGACCGGCTGGCCGCGGTCCAACGCAAGTTGATCGAGATGCTCGACGTGCTGGATCCCGCGCAACTCCGTTTCCGCGCGGAAAAGCGAGTTCAGGTTTGAACAGCCTGCTCCTGCGTGGTGTCATGATTCGTCCATGAACGACAACGACACCTGGGTCACCTGGGAAGAATCCGGCCAGGCGCACCGTGCGCGCTGGCGCTCCGAATCGCAGGCGGCGCCGGCCGTGCTGCTGCCCGTCGACGACACCCTCACCGCCAACGCCGCCTTCAAGCTCGCGAGCGAAGGCACCGGGCTGCTGTGGCGCGGCGACTTCCAGAACGCGCGCCAGTTGCTGCTGGCGCTCGCGCGCCGCGTCGACAAGCCGCCGCGCACGCAGACCCCGCGTGGCGGCGCGGGCGCGCCGACGGCGGCCCCGACGCCACGCGAGGCCTTCCTGCGCCACCGCGAATCGCAGGCGCGCCGCGCCGCGCTGCTGGGCCGCGTGCTGCTGCCCTTCTCGCCCGACCACACGATCCCGCTGCGCCGCGCGCCCGACGCGCGCGCCGCGTTGACCGAAGCCTGGGGCGCGCCGGACACGCACGAGTCGGTCGCCTCCGTGCGCGAGCTGCAGGGCCTGATCGGCGCGCACGAGTGGCGCAAGAAAGGCGTCGACGTGCCCGCGCTCGGCGCGCGCATCCACCCGCATTTCGGCGTCTTCTCGCCCCTGCGCGGCGAGTACCTCGGGCTCATCGCGCAAGCGCCGCTGCCGTCGACCGAGCTCGCGTTCGACATCGGCACCGGCACCGGCGTGATCGCCGCGCTGCTCGCCAGGCGCGGCGTGCGGCGCGTCGTCGCGACCGACCTCGACCCGCGCGCGATCGCGTGCGCGCGCGAGAACCTCGCGCGGCTGGGCGTGGCCAAGCAGGTCGACGTCGTCGCCGCCGACATGTTCCCCGAGGGCCGCGCGCCACTCGTCGTCTGCAACCCGCCCTGGGTGCCGACGCCCGCCAACGCCGCGATCGAGCGCGCGGTCTACGACCCCGGCAGCGCGATGCTGCGCGCCTTCCTCGACGGCCTGGCCGCGCACCTCGCGCCCGGCGGCGAAGGCTGGCTCGTGATGTCCGACCTCGCCGAGCACCTGGGCCTGCGCACGCGCGACGAGATGCTCGCCTGGATCGCCGCCGCCGGCCTGCGCGTCGTCGCCCGCCACGACACGCGGCCCACGCATGCGAAGGCCGGCGACCCGGCCGACCCGCTGTTCGCGGCGCGGTCGAAGGAGGTCACGTCGCTGTGGAGGCTCGGCGCCGCGGCGGACTGACGCGCGGCACGCTGCCGCGGCCGCCCCATGGGCGAAAATGCCGCGCGACGATAACGATGACACACGGGGAAAACTCATGCGACCGACGCTCCAGGGCCTGCTGCTGGCCGGCCTGCTCGCGCTCGCGCCGGCGGCGCGCGCGGCCGACGGCGAGCTCGCGGCCTGGCTGCGCGAAGGCCGCAGCGACCGGGTCGAACGCCAGTTGAACGCGCTCCAGCAGCGCTTCGAATCCGGCACGGCCGACGAAGTCGAGCTGAGAGACGCCTACCGCGTCTTCTATGCGCTCGACGAGGCCCAGCTCGCCACGCTGCGGCGCTGGGCGGCGCAGTCCCCGGCGTCGTATCCGGCCCGGCTCGCGCTCGGCATTCATTACAGGCGCGCTTCGTCCGACGCGCGCGGCGGGCAGTACATCCGGGACACGCCGGAAGACGACCTGCGGCGCGCGCGTCGACTGGCGGCGGACGCCGCGGCCGAACTCGACGCATCGATGCGCCTGACCGCCAAGCCCTACCTGAGCCTGTTCCACCGGATGGAGATCGACGGCACCTTCGGCAGCCACGGCGACCTCCAGCGCGACGAGCGGCTCGCCGCGAAGATGCTGCCCGGCAACTACCTGGCGCGCATGCGCTTCGTGAACTTCACGACGCCGCGCTGGGGCGGCTCCTACGCGGAGGTCGATGCCTTCATCGCGCGGGCACGCGCCGAGGGCGCGCCGGCATCGGCGCTCGCGCGGATGGAGGCCGTGGAACTGGCCGACAAGGGCTTGACGCTCCAGGAGCGCGGCGATGTCGCCGGCGAGCTGGACGCCTATCGCGCCGCCCTGGAGAAGGGCATGCTGGCGGGCGGCGACGCGTTGACCAACGAGCTCGAGCACGCCCACCGCGTCGTGTGCCGGCAGGAACCGATGCATCCGTATTGCCATTGAGCCGCGCGGGATCGACACTGCCGTCCATGATCGACGACGCCTTCCCGACCCTCGACACGCCGCGCCTGCGCCTGCGCGAGATGATCGCGTCCGATGCGCCCGCGCTGCTCGCGATCCACGGCGACCCGGTCGTCATGCGCTGGTTCGGCAACGACCCGCTGGTCGACCTGGACGGCGCCGAGCGGCTCGTCGAGAACTTCGCGGCGCTGCGTCGCCTGCCGGCGCCGGGCGTGCGCTGGGGCATCGAGACGAAGGCGTCCGAGCCGGCGCCGAACGCGCTCGTCGGCAGCTGCGGCTTCTTCCGCTGGAATCGCGGCTGGCGCGTGTGCATGGTCGGCTACGAGCTTGCGCAGCACGCGCAGGGCCGCGGCTACATGCGCGAGGCGCTGGTGGCCGCGTTCGGCTGGGCCTTCGAGCGGATGGATCTCGACCGCGTCGAGGCCCAGGTGCACCCGCACAACCTCGCCTCGCTGACGCTGCTCAAGCGGCTCGGCTTCGCCGACGAAGGCCTGATGCGCGAGGCCGCGGCCTGGGGCGGGCGACGGCACGACATGGTGGCGCTGGGCCTGCTGCGGCGCGAGTTCGCGGGCGACTGAACGCCCGCAGAAGCGCGCGGCCGCTCAGCGCGGCGCGGCCTCGTAAAGCTCCAGCGGCAGGTCGTCCGGATCCGCGAAGAACGTGAACCGCCGGCCGGTGTATTCGTCGACGCGCAGCGGCTCGACCTTCACGCCCTTCGCCTCGAGGTCGGCCTTCCATTGCGCGACGTCGGCCACTTCGAACGCGAGATGGCGCAGGCCGCGCGCTTCCGGATACGACGGCCGCGGCGGCCGATCCGGGAACGAGAAGAGTTCGACCTGCGAGCCGTCCGGCAACGCCAGGTCGAGCTTCCACGAGCGGCGCTCGGCGCGGTAGTTCTCGGCCAGGATCTTCAGCCCGAGCACCTCCGTGTAGAAGCGCTTCGAGACCTCGTAGTCGCCGCAGATGATCGCGGCGTGATGGATGCGCAGGAGCATGCGCCGCATTGTGCGCGAACGCGGGCCGCGCGTGTCCGGAGGGCGTCGTCCGACGGCAAAACCCCCTTCGCCGGCCGGGTCGGCACAGGCTCGGGTTTTCCATTAATCAATCCGCTTGATTTATCTATCCAAGGTTTTCACAATGGCGGCACACACGCGCCGTCCATGTCACGGCACCTCAACCGCACTGGAGACAACCATGCTGAAACTCGCTCCCTCGCTCATCGTCGCGACCGTCCTCGGAAGCGTCGCCATCGCGGCCTTCAGTGCCGACCAGCCGGTGATCGGCCTCATCACGAAGACGGACACCAACCCGTTCTTCGTGAAGATGAAGGAAGGCGCGACGCAGATGGCCACCGAGAAAGGCGCGAAGCTGCTGAGCGCGGCCGGCAAGCGCGACGGCGACAACGCGGGCCAGGTCACGGCGATCGAGAACATGATCACCGCGGGCGCGAAGACGATCCTGATCACCGCCAACGACTCGAAGGCCATCGTGCCGGCGATCCAGAAGGCGCGCGCCAAGGGCGTGATGGTCATCGCGCTCGACAGCCCGACCGACCCGCGCGATGCCACCGACGCCCTCTTCGCCACCGACAACTACCAGGCCGGCATCCTGATCGGCCAGTACGCGAAGGCCGCGCTCGCCGGCAAGCCCGCGAAGATCGTGACGCTCGACCTGCTGCCCGGCCACCCGGTCGGCGCGCAGCGCCACAACGGCTTCATGAAGGGCTTCGGCCTGGCCGCGCCGGACGCGACGGTCAACACGCTCGGCGCCGCACCGGAGATCGTCTGCATGGCCGACAGCTTCGGCGACCAGGCCAAGGGCCAGACGGCGATGGAGAACTGCCTGCAGAAGAACCCGGACGTCAACCTCGTCTACACGATCAACGAACCGGCCGCGGCGGGCGCGTACACCGCGTTGAAGCGCGCGGGCAAGGAAAAGGGCGTGACGATCGTGTCGGTCGACGGCGGCTGCGCGGGCATCCGCAACGTGAAGGCCGGCATCATCGCCGCGACCTCGCAGCAGTACCCGCTGAAGATGGCCGCGCTCGGCGTCGACG
>JASLEM010000123.1 GCA_030151165.1 Burkholderiaceae bacterium | reverse complement strand
GACGACACGGTCTCGGCCGTCTCGAGCAGGTCGGACGACTGGCGATTGATGGTGCGCAGCGCCTGGCCGACCTGCGTCAGCGTCTTCTGCTGCGCCAGCACGATGTTGGCGTTCTTCTCGGCGCGGTCGACCAGCTTGGTCAGCGGCTCGACCGTGTCCTGCACGTCGTTCGGCACCGCGCCGACGGCGGCGTTGCCGGAGCGCAGGCCGCGCACGTCGGTCGCCATGACCTCGCTCGACTCCTTCACTTCCGGGAACGCGGCCGGGCTGCCGATCATCGCCTGCGACACCGACTTGGCAAGGCGCTGCGACTGCATCAGCGCGGTACCGGTCGCGGCCACCTGCGTCGAGTGCGCGTCGGCCAGCGTGACGGCGTAGCCGCCGGCGCCGATCAGGCCCACGAAGCCGAGCACCGCCAACGTCACGACGACGCGCTGCTGGTAACCCAGCGAACGGCGGCCGATGAGCGGGATGCCCGTGTTGTCCTCGTCCGAGACCTCGGCGACGTCGCCCGCCGGAGCCTCGACGTCCAGCACGCGCGTGGCGCCGGCGTCGACCGGATCGGGCGACAGCGTGGAGCTGGGCGCCGCGACTTCGTCGTCGAGCGGCAGGTCGATGGACAGGCTGCTCGGCGCGCCGCCGTGCGTGTCCTCGCCCTGGCCCGGCCCCTGGCCGTCGAGCGGGAACGCCGACTCGCCCAGCGTCGCGACGTCGAGGTCGAGCGTCGGGATCGGCGTGGAGCCGGTCAGCGTGTGGGTGTCGTGCACGTGGTGGCCGGCCGCGGGGCCGTCGTGCGAGTCGTGCAGGGCGTGGTCCGCGTGATCCGCGAGATCCACGTCCGCCAGCGCCACGTCGACACCGTCGCCGTGCTCGGCGCCTGCCTTGTGAGCGGGAGGATAGACGTTCTCGAGGCCGCCCTCGGTGTGGGCACCGTGCTGGAGCACGCCGCCGTTGTTCTGGTCTGACAAGTTCATCTCGCCCTCTTCACGCTAAATTTCGGTTCCCAACACATCCCGACAGGGTCGCACGACGCACGCTCGGTGCCTGGAGGCGCCGCTTGGCAGCGGCGCGTCGTCTCGACCCGCCCGCCTCAGATCGTCACGTCCAGGAACGCGCCGTCGATGGCGAGCGCTCCCAGGTCGATTTCCTGCCACGACACGCCTTGCGCGTCCTTCCAGCGACCCGCCGCGAACGCGGGCTTCGCGCCCTCGCCGCCGGCCGGTTCGGCCTCGCGCGTCAACTGTTCCTCGCCGCGCAGGCCGGCGAGCCGGTCGACGCGCAGCGCGGCGTTCACCTGCAGCGCCGGCGCCAGCATCACGAGCTGGCCGTCCGGGGCCGACGGGTCGGTCGCCTGCGGCGCGCGCAACCCGAGGAAGGCGGCCAGGTCGATCACGGTGTACAGGTCGCCCCGCAGCTGCGCCACGCCCGTCATCCACGGCTTGGCGTGCGGCAGCTTCAGCAGCGCGCGCAGCGGGAAGATCTCGCCGGCCTGGGCCAGCGGCAGCAACAGGCCGACGCCGGCGCATTCGACGGCCAGCCAGCCGCGCGCACGCGGGCGCGTCTTCGCGGCCTGCAGGCGACTGGCGAGCCGGGTTTGCAATTCGCGCAGGGCGTCTTTATTGGCCATGGGTGCGTCGGAGTGGTCGGAAGATCTCGAACCCGGCGGGGATTAACCCAGCGCCTTGATCTTGGCCATCAGGTCCTCGGTATCCACGGGCTTGACGACATAGTCGCGCGCGCCCTGGCGCAAACCCCAGACGCGGTCGGTTTCCTGGCCCTTGCTGGTGCACATGATCACCGGCACGTCCGAATACCGCGGATCGCGGGTAATGGTGCGGGTCAATTGGTAACCATTTGTACCCGGCATCACGACGTCCATCAGAATCAGATCGGGCTTGCCTTCGGCCAGACGTTTCATCGCGTCTTCCCCGTTCTCGGCCGTGCGCACGGTAAAACCGCGCTTGGCCAGCAGATCGGAGAGATATTGCAATTCGGTCTTCGAATCGTCGACCAGGAGAATGTGCTGGATCGGCATGATGGAGTTGTCCTTGGAACCTTGGGAAAGCGCCGGCGCCCGCGGAGGAGCGCCTGGCGCCGGGCCGGGACGGCCGCAGGGGCGGCCGCTCGCGCGGAAAAGGGGAGTCGATTACTGGGCGGTGGAGAGTCGAGCCGGGTGGTACTGGGCCACCGCGCGCAGGAGCTGCTCCTTGGTGAAGGGCTTGGTCAGGTAGTCTTCCGAGCCGACCATCCGGCCGCGCGCCTTGTCGAACACGCCGTCCTTGGACGACAGCATGATCACCGGCACCGCGGTGAAGCGCGGGTTGCGCTTGATGATCGCGCAGGTCTGGTAGCCGTCGAGGCGCGGCATCAGGATGTCGCAGAAGATCAGGTCGGGCGTGTGGTCGTTCACCTTCGCGAGCGCGTCGAAGCCGTCCTCGGCGAGCACGACCTCGTGGCCGCCCTGGCGCAGGAAGATCTCGGCGCTGCGCCGGATCGTGTTGCTGTCGTCGATCACCAGGACGCGGACCGCGGGCAGCGCGGGGACGGTGCCGGCGGCCGGAGCTTGCGCGCCGTCAGCCATGGAGGGTCTCGTTCTTTGCGTGCGCCACGTTGCGGCCTTCCATCAGATGCGGACCATCTCGAAGTCTTCCTTGCGCGCGCCGCATTCCGGGCACGTCCAATTCATCGGAACCGCGGCCCAGGGCGTGCCCGGCAGCAAACCGGTTTCAGCGTCCCCGGCGGCTTCGTCATATATCCAGCCGCAGATCAGGCACATCCAGGTTTGGGGTTCGTTCACGGGCGTTCGCGTTCAGGGTCACTACAATCGTCTGGATTGTAGCCACGGCCCCGAACGATAAGCGACGCGTTAAGGGCCAAAC
>JASLEM010000120.1 GCA_030151165.1 Burkholderiaceae bacterium | reverse complement strand
GTTCTCGAAGTCCTGCGCCTCGACGACCGTGCGCGCGACGTCGTAGAACGAGATCACGCCCATCAGCGTCTGGCCGTTGAGCACCGGCATGTAGCGCGCGTGGCGGCCGAGCATCATGCGGCGCACCTCGTCGATCTCGGTTTCCGGCGTGCAGGTGAGCGGCGCGTCGTCCATCACCGATCGGACGCGGGTCGAGCCGATCGAGCCGCCGTTGCGCACGGTGGCCCGGATCACTTCGCGGAACGTGAGCATGCCGGTGAGCTCGCCCAGGTCCATCACCACGAGCGAACCGATGTCGTGCTCGGCCATCGTGGTGACGGCCTCGTGAAGCGGCTGGTCGGGCGAAACGGTGAACAAGGTATTGCCCTTGACACGCAGGATGTCGCTGACTTTCATGGCAACGCGCCTCCGTCGAAATCGAATGAATGAGAGGTGTTCAACATAGCACACAATCGTGGCCACCGCCTCGTATTTGCCCTATGAAGACGGGCTCGCCGAGGCGCCCGAGACACATTTTCTTCCATCCGGAAAATCCCCCATGCCCGGTCCGTCCGATCCTGGTTTCGACACCCTCAGCCTGCACGCGGGCGCCGCGCCCGATCCGGCCACCGGCGCGCGCGCCACGCCGATCCACCTGACGACGTCCTTCGTCTTCGAGTCGAGCGAGCACGCCGCCTCGCTGTTCAACATGGAGCGCGCCGGCCATGTCTACAGCCGCATCTCCAACCCGACCACCGCGGTGTTCGAGGAGCGCATCGCCGCGCTCGAGGGCGGCGTCGGCGCGATCGCCACGGCCAGCGGCCAGTCCGCGCTGCACCTGGCCATCGCGACCATCGCCGGGGCCGGCTCGCACATCGTCGCGAGCGCGGCGCTGTACGGCGGCTCGCACAACCTGCTCGCGTACACGCTCGCGCGCTTCGGCATCGAGACGACCTTCGTCAAGCCGCGCGACATCGACGGCTGGCGCGCCGCCGTCCGGCCGAACACGAAGCTGCTGTTCGGCGAGTCGCTCGGCAACCCGGGGCTGGACGTGCTGGACATCCCGCGCGTTTCCGCGATCGCGCACGACGCCGGCGTGCCGCTGCTGGTCGACGCGACCTTCACCACGCCGTGGCTGCAGCAGCCGTTCAGGCTCGGCGCGGACCTCGTGTTCCATTCGGCGACGAAGTTCCTGTCCGGGCATGGCACGGTCGTCGGCGGCGTGCTGGTCGACTCCGGCCGCTTCGACTGGGATCGCAGCGGCCGCTTCCCCGAACTCAGCGCGCCCTACCCCGGCTTCCACGACATGGTGTTCACCGAGGAAAGCACCGTCGGCGCCTTCCTGCTGCGCGCCCGCCGCGAAGGCCTGCGCGATTTCGGCGCCTGCATGAGCCCGCACACCGCGTGGCTGATCCTGCAAGGCATCGAGACGCTGCCGCTGCGCATGGAGCGCCACGTCGCCAACGCGCGCAAGGTCGTGGCCTTCCTCGCGTCGCACCCGATGGTGTCGCACGTCGGCTATCCCGAGCTCGAGTCGCATCCCGACCACGAACTCGCGAAGACGCTGCTGCCGCGCGGCTGCGGCTCGGTCTTCAGCTTCGACATCCGCGGCAGCCGCGCGCAGGGCGTGGCGTTCATCGAGGCGCTCCAGCTCTTCTCGCACCTCGCCAACGTCGGCGACTGCCGCTCGCTGGTGATCCATCCCGCCTCGACGACGCACTTCCGCATGAACGACGATGCGCTCGCGGCCGCCGGCATCGGGCCGGCGACGATCCGGCTGTCGATCGGGCTCGAGGACGCGGACGACCTGATCGCGGATTTGAAGTCCGCGCTCAAGGCGGCGGAAAAAGCGGGGAAGTGAGCACGATGAAATTCACCGTCAACGGCCACGAGGCCTACGCATACACCGGCGGCAAGCCGTGGACGGCCGGCGCGCGCTGCGTCGTCTTCGTGCACGGCGCGCTCAACGACCATTCGGTGTGGACGCTGCTCGCGCGCTGGTACGCGCACCACGGGTATTCGGTGCTCGCGGTCGACCTGCCCGGACACGGCCGCTCCGACGGCCCGCCGCCGGCGAGCGTGGAGGCCGCGGCCGACTGGCTCGTCGCGCTGCTGGACGCGGCGGGCGTTGCCTCGGCGTGGCTCGTTGGCCACAGCATGGGCTCGCTGATCGCGCTGGAGGCCGCGGCGCGCGCACCTGAGCGCGCGGCAGGACTCGTGATGGTCGGCACGGCGTATCCGATGAAGGTCAGCGCGGCGCTGCTCGACACCGCCCGCGACGACCCTTCGCGCGCCATCGCGATGGTCAACGCGTTCTCGCTGTCCGGCATCGCCGCGAAGCCGTCGTACCCCGGGCCGGGCGCGTGGCTGCACGGCGGCGGCAGCGCGCTGATGCACCGCATCCAGGCGAGCGGATTGCCGCACGGCAACCTGTTCGAGCACGACTTCCGCGTCTGCGATGCCTATGCGAACGGCCTCGAGGCCGCCGCCGCGGTGCGTTGCCCGGCGCACGTGATCGTCGGCACGCGCGACGTCATGACGCCGCCGAAGGCGGCAGCGCAGCTGGGCGAGACCTTGCGCGCGCGCGTCACGCGGCTGCGCGCTGGCCACGCGCTCATGCAGGAAGCCCCCGATGCGCTGCTCGCCGCGATGCGGCAAGCTGTCGCGGACTGAACAGGAGCCGCGCGCTCCACGACAAGGAGGAACCATGGCCCAAGCCGCGCTGAACACCGACCCGAAGACGCTGCACAGCTTTGCCGAGTTCTATCCGTTCTACCTCGCCGAGCACCGCGACCCGACCTGCCGCCGGCTGCACTTCGTCGGCTCGACGCTGGTGCTCGCGTGCCTGTGGGGCCTGCTCTGGACGGGCAAGCCCGGCTTCATCGTCGCGGCGCTGCTGTGCGGCTACGGCTTCGCATGGGTCGGCCATTTCGGCTTCGAGAAGAACCGCCCCGCGTCGTTCAAGCGGCCGCTCTACAGCTTCATGGGCGACTGGCGCATGTACTTCGACATCTGGACGAAGCGCATCCCGTTCTGAGCGGCCGGCCGCCAGGCGGCGCGCGCCTTCTCAGGCCGTCGCCTTCGCCTTCACGATCGGCGCGAGCTGCGTGAGCATCTCGTCGACCATCTCGTCGAGCCCGAACTTCGCCTTCCAGCCCCAGTCGCGGGCGGCGGCGCTGTCGTCGATCGAGCGCGGCCAGTTGGCGGCGATCGCCTGGCGGAAGTCGGGCACGCAGTCCATCTTGAAGCCGGGGATGCGCTTCGCGATCGCGTCGGCGATCTCGCGCGGCGTGAAGCTGATCGCCGACAGGTTGTAGCTGCCGCGCTCCTTGATCGAGTCGGACGGCGCCTCCATCAGCTCGATGGTGGCGCGCAGGGCGTCGTCCATCAGCATCATCGGCAGCGCCTGGTCTTCCTTCAGGAAACAGGTGTAGCGGCCATCGCGCAGCGCCGCGTGGAAGATCTCGACCGCGTAGTCGGTGGTGCCGCCGCCGGGCGGCGTCTTCCAGCTGATCAGGCCCGGGTAGCGCAGGCTGCGCACGTCGACGCCGTGGTTCTTGTGGTACCAGGCGCACCAGCGTTCGCCGGCGAGCTTGCTGATGCCGTAGATGGTCGTCGGATCCATCACGGTGTCCTGCGGCGTGTGCTCCGCCGGCGTGGTCGGGCCGAACGCGGCGATCGAGCTGGGCCAGAAGACCTTGTCGAGCTTGTGCGTGCGCGCGATCTCGAGCACGTTCAGCAGGCCGACCATGTTCAGGTTCCACGCCCATTGCGGATGCTTCTCGCCGTTGGCCGACAACGCGGCCGCCAGCAGGTAGATCTGCGTGATGTGGTGGCGCTCGACGATGGCCGTGAGGCCGGCGGCGTCGGTCACGTCGAGCTGCTCGTGCGGCAGGTGGGCGTGGCGGCCGACCGGCGCGACGTCGCTCGTCACGACCGCGTCGACGCCCGGCCGCTTCGACAACTCCGCGGCCAGCTCCGAGCCGATCTGGCCGTTCGCGCCGACGATGAGGATGCGCTGTCCCTTCACGGTGTCGCTCATTGCGCGGCTCCGATCAGGCCCAGCTCGCGACCCGCCGTCGTGAAGGCCTCGACGGCCTTCTCGAGGTGGTGGCGGTCGTGCACCGCGCTCATCTGCACGCGGATGCGCGCCTGGCCCTTCGGCACCACCGGGAAGAAGAAGCCGACCGCGTAGATGCCCAGCTCCATGATGCGCTGGCTCAGCTGCTGCGCCTTGACGGCGTCGCCGATCATGATGGGCACGATCGGGTGCTCGCCCGGCTTGATCTCGAAGCCGGCCGCCGTGATGGCCTGGCGGAAGTACGCGGTGTTGTCGGCGAGCTTGTCGCGCAGCTCGGTGCTGGCCTCGAGCAGGTCGAGCACGGCGATCGACGCGCCGACGATCGCCGGCATCACCGTGTTGGAGAACAGGTATGGGCGCGAGCGCTGGCGCAGCAGCTCGATCACTTCCTTCTTGCCGGTCGTGAAGCCGCCCGACGCGCCGCCGAGCGCCTTGCCCAGCGTGCCGGTGATGATGTCGATCTTGCCGAACACGCCGCGGTGCTCGTGCGTGCCGCGCCCGCGCGCGCCCATGAAGCCGGTCGCGTGGCATTCGTCGACGCCCAGCAGCGCGCCGTACTGGTCGCACAGCGCGCGGATCTTGTCGAGCTGGGCGATGGTGCCGTCCATCGAGAAGACGCCGTCGGTGAACACGAGCTTGAAGCGCGCGCCGGCCGCGTCGGCCGCCTTCAGCTGCGCCTCGAGGTCGGCCATGTCGTTGTGCGCATAGCGGAAGCGCTTGGCCTTGCACAGGCGGATGCCGTCGATGATGGACGCGTGGTTCAGCGTGTCGCTGATGATGGCGTCGTCCTCGCCCAGCAGCGGCTCGAACAGGCCGCCGTTGGCGTCGAAGGCCGCGGCGTAGAGGATGGTGTCCTCGGTGCCGAGGAAGGCCGCCAGGCGCTGTTCCAGCTGCTTGTGGATGTCCTGCGTGCCGCAGATGAAGCGCACCGAGCTCAGGCCGTAGCCGTGGCTGCGCAGGGCCTCGTGCGCGGCTTCGATCACGTGCGCGTGAGAGGACAGCCCGAGATAGTTGTTCGCGCACAGGTTGATCAGCTCGCGGCCGTCGGCCAGGCGGACCATCGCGCCCTGCGGCGTCGCGATGATGCGCTCGCCCTTGAAGAGCCCCGCGGCGCGGATGCCGTCGAGTTCGTTGCGACAGTGTTCGTTGAATGCGGCGACGCTGGTCATGAGCTTTGTCCTTCAGGCACAATCTTGTTCAATGCGAATTACGTTGTTCGATATATCGAACGCGTGTGCAGTATCAGGAACATCGGCCCGCCCGTCAAGTCGGCGACGCCGAAAGCCCCACAAGAAGTCACGAAGGCCATGATGACGCGCAACCTCTCCGTCGAACCGCCGCGGGTCGGCAATACCCTGGCGGAACTGCGTCAATTGCGCGCGCTGTCGCTGGACGAGCTGTCGCGCCTGGCCGGGGTCTCGAAGTCGATGCTGTCGCAGATCGAGCGCAACCAGGCCAATCCGACGGTCGCCGTGGTCTGGCGCCTGGCCAACGCGCTGGGCGTGCCGCTGGGCCAGCTGCTGGATGGCGAGCGCCCCGCCCTGCCCGCGATCACCACGATCGCCGGCCACGCGACGCCCTCGCTGCGCAGCCCGGACGGCAAGTGCGAGCTGCGCATCCTGGGCCCGATCGAGCTGGCCGGCCAGTTCGAGTGGTACGAGCTGACCGTGCAGCCGGGCGGCAAGCTCGAATCCGAGGCGCACGAACCGGGTTCGCGCGAGCACCTCAGCGTGCTGGGCGCGGGCACGCTGGAAGTGCGCTCCGGCGCCGACGTCTCGACGCTGCACGGCAACGAGACGGCCCGCTACGCCGTCGACGTCGCGCACGCGATCTCGAACCCGGGCAACGCGGCCGTCACCGCGCTGATGGTGGTCGTTCACGCGGCCTGAGGCCCGCCGGCGATCCCGCGCGCAGCGTCAGGGGCGAGACTCGGGACGCAGCTCCGACGAGGCCGAGAAGTCCGGCTCGCACAGCTGCGGCGCGCAGGCGGGGTCGAGCGTCAGTTCGGAGACGCCACCGCGCCGCACGTAGGCCGCCATCTGCTCGCGCAGCTCGTCGGGCAGCGGCACGACGACGGCACGCGAGCGCACCCAGCTCAGCGGATTCATCGTGACGGCGCGAAAACGCACGCAGACGTCCCCGGCCGGCTTCGACAGGTCGAACTCCTTGCCGCGGATCGGCACCAGCACCGCGTACGCGAAACCCGTGTCGCCGGGCGCGACCTCGCGCGGCATCGGGTGCAGCCAGGCCTTCAGCGGCAGGCTCGAGTCGCACAGCTCGGCCTCGGCCTGCGGGTACGTGGACTCGGTGCGGGCGAGCGCGAAGAAGTCGACGTCGCTGCGCACCGTCACCGCGAGGTAGCCCGTGATCGCGACCGCCGAGGCGCCAGCGCTGACCTTCTCGGAGTGATCGGCGAAGCGCACCGACTGCAGCTCCGCGTGCCAGCGCTCGTAGCGCCAGCCGACCTCGATCGCCAGTGCCACCAGCGGCACGGCCAGCAGCCCCGCGACGATGGCCATCGCACGCGTGCGTGCGCGGGCGAACTCGGGCGAGAAGGTGCCGCTGGGGCTCGCGATGTCGCGCATGGGCGTCAGGCCGGCAGCACGTCCGACAGCTGGATCTTGTCGACCTGCATCAGCGCACGGGCCGGCCCGAGCGCGTCGATCGGCGCGAGCAGCAGCGCGTTGACGAGCGGCAGCAGCGGCGTGTGGGCGGGGTCGCACAGCAGCACGTAACGGCACTGGCCGGACTCGTCGAGGCGGCCGACCCAGTCGAGGCCCATCAGCGCCTCGAGCACGGTCTCGATCTGCAGCGGGTCGATGCGCAGGCTGGCGGCGAGGTTGACGCAGGTCAGGCCGTGCTCGCCGGCCTCGCGGGTACGCTGCAGGCGGCGGACGATCTCGAGCGCGAGCGCGAAGTTCTGCCCCGGGCGCCGGCCGTGCTGCACCATGCGCAGCTGGATGCTCGGCGCGTACGCCGCGATCACCGCGCCGAACAGCACGATGACCCAGCCGAGGTAGATCCACAGCAGGAAGATCGGCACGGTGGCGAACGCGCCGTAGATGTTGGAGTACGTCGGCACCTGGCCGAGGTACCAGCCGAGGCCGCGCTTGGCGATCTCGAAGCCGGCCGCGACGAACAGGCCGCCCGCCGTCGCGTGGTTCCACTGCACCGGCGCGTTCGGCACATAGAAGTACAGCGCGCTCATCGCCGACGCGAGCGCGAAGAACTCGGCCACGGAGAGCGAGAAGCTCACGCCGCCCGTCATCTGCGCGACCATGCCGCTCGACGCCGAGATCGCATACGAGGTCAGCGTCAGGCTCGCGCCGAGGATCAGCGGGCCCAGCGTCACGGCGGCCCAGTAGATCAGCACGCGCTGCGCGATCGGGCGCGGCTTCTTCACGCGCCAGATGGCATTGAGCGTGCGGTCGATGGTCAGCATCAGCGCCATCGCGGTGATGCCGAGCGCGATCAGGCCGAACGTGCCCAGGCGGCTCGCCTTGGTCGCGAACATCGTCAGCGCGCCCAGCACCGGCTTGGCGATGTTGGGCGGCACGAGCGACTGCAGGAAGTACTTCTCCAGCCCGCCCTGGAACGCGCTGAACATCGGGAACGCCGTGAAGATCGCGAGCATCACCGTCAGCAGCGGCACGAGCGAGATCAGCGTCGTGAACGTGAGGCTGCTCGCCGTCAGCCCGAGGCGGTCGTCGCGAAAACGCGCCCGCAGCGTGCGCACGGTCTCGAACCACGGCCAGGTCCGCAGGGTTTGCAGTGCGCCCGACAGCGACAGCAGCGACGGGTTGTCGACGATCTTGGAATCCACCATGGCGACTATCATGCCAAACATGGCCGATACCTCGACAACACCGCCCTCCGCGCCCGATCGCGTGACCGCCGCCTCGCGCGTCGTCGCGGTCGCGTCGGCCGTCGCGCTGGCAGTGCTGTGCGTCGGCTGGGAGCTCGTCTGGGCGCCCACCGGCCACGGTCGGCTCGCCTTCAAGGTGCTGCCGCTGCTGGTCGCGTTGCCGGGCCTGCTGAAGCACCGCATGTACACCTACCGCTGGCTCAGCCTCGCGATCTGGCTCTACGTCGCCGAGGGGGCCGTGCGGGTCGCCGACCGTTCGCCGTCGAACTGGCTCGCGGCGGGCGAGCTCGTGCTGTCCTTCGTGCTCTTCACGGCGTGCGCGACACAGGTGCGCTGGCGCCACGCGGTCGCGAAGCGCGCGCAGGTCGCGGCGATCGAGGCCGAGGCCGCCGACGCGCGCGCCGAGGCCGGCACCGCGCATTGAAGGACGCCGCCGTTCCCGTGATCGACCTCGACGCCTTTCTCGACGACCTCCGCGCGATCGTCGGCGCCGGCCATGTGCTGGTGGACGACAACGGCAGCGGCGACGACCGCCCCGCCCTCGCCGCCTTCGAGCGCGACTGGCGCAAGCGCTACCACGGGCGCGCCCTGGCGGTCGTGATGCCTGCGAGCACCGACGAGGTCGCGGCGATCGTGCGGCGCTGCGCGCGGGCCGACGGCGTGAGCATCGTGCCGCAAGGCGGCAACACGGGGCTGGTCGGCGGCGGCGTGCCGGACGACACACGCACGCAGCTCGTGCTGAGCCTGAAGCGGATGCGCGCGGTGCGCCGGATCGACGCCGACAACCAGACCATCACGATCGAGGCGGGACTCGTGCTTCAGGAGCTGCAGGCCGCCGCCGCCGCGGCCGGGCTGCTGTTCCCGCTGAGCCTCGCCGCCGAAGGCAGCTGCACGATCGGCGGCAATCTCGCGACGAACGCCGGCGGCACGCAGGTGCTGCGCTTCGGCAACGCGCGCGAGCTGTGCCTGGGGCTGGAGGTCGTCACCGCGAGCGGCGACGTCTGGAGCAACCTCGACGGCCTGCGCAAGGACAACACCGGCTACGACCTGCGCGACCTGTTCGTCGGCAGCGAGGGCACGCTCGGCGTCATCACCGCGGCGACGATGCGGCTCTACCCGCAGCCGCGCGCCGGCGTCACCGGCTGGGCCGCGTGCGCCACGCTTGCGAACGCCGTCGCGCTGATGCGCCGGCTGCGCGGCGCGTTCGACGCGGAGCTGGTCGGCTTCGAGGCGATGAACGCGGAGGCGCTGGACCTCGTGCAGCGCCACTTCGCGCAACTGCGCCTGCCGCTGCCGTTCGCGGCCGGCGCAGGTTGGGCCGTGTTGTTCGACCTCGCGTCGCCGCACGACGAAACGACGCTGCGCGCGGGCGCGGAACACGCGCTCGCACAGGCGATCGAGGCCGGCGACGCGCTCGACGTCGCCATCGCGCAGAACGAGGCGCAGGCGCGCACGATGTGGGCGCTGCGCGAGGCGATCCCGCTTGCCCAGGGCGAGGAAGGGCTCAACATCAAGCACGACGTCGGCGTGCCGCTGTCGTCGCTCGCGGCGTTCGTCGAGGCGGCCGACGCGGCGCTGGTCGAGGTCGCGCCGGGCGCGCGCCACATCACGTTCGGCCACCTGGGCGACGGCAACCTGCACTACAACCTGCAGGCCCCGGCCGGCGCCGGCGCGGCGGCCTTTCTCGCGCAGTTCGAGGATGCCGCCAACGCCTGCGTCTACGACGTCGTGGCGCGCTTCGGCGGCACGTTCTCGGCCGAGCACGGCATCGGGCGGCTGAAGCGGCACGAGATGGCGATGCGGAAACCGGCGACGGCGGTGTCGTTGATGCGCGCGCTGAAGACGGCGCTCGATCCGCGTGGCCTGCTCAACCCCGGCGTGCTGATGCCCGATTGACGTGCCGCGGCCGGCGTCCGGCCGCCGCTGTCACTGCAAGGGCGTCTTCGGCGGGACCGGCACGGGCAGCGTGAAGACCTCGATGCCCTCGTCGGCCAGAGCCTCGCGTTCGGCGGGCGTGGCCTGTCCGCGGATGGCCTTGGCGTCGCGCTCGCCGTAGTGAATGCGGCGCGCCTCTTCGGCGAAACGCGTCCCGACGTCCTCGGTGCTCTTCAGCAGCTCGGCGACGGCTTCGACGAAGCGCTGCGTCGCGGAACCCTGCACCGCGTGCTCGACCGACGCGGGGGCGCTCGCGTCGCTGGACGCGGGCTCGACCTCGCGCGACACCTCGGCGGCCGGTGCGCGCGCGCCGGACAGGTTGAGGCGCGGCGCGCTCGGGAGCCGAACGACGTCGGCGTTGCCGCAGACCGGGCAATCGAGCAGGCCGCGCTCGCGCTGCGAGCCGTAGTCGTCCTCGGACGCGAACCAGCCTTCGAACGGATGCCCCGCGCCGCAGCGCAAGTCGAGCACTTTCATCGTGCCGGCGACGTTGCGGACGATCGCGCGAAGGCCGTGCCGGTCATTCCGCGAGCGTCCAGGACGGCGTCCATGCGCCGCTGCGCCACTGTTGCAGGCGCAGCAGGCCGACCATCGATTTGGCGTCGGTCAGCTCGCCGCGCGCGGACAGCGCGAACAGCTCGGCCTCGTCCATCAGCACGACCTCGACGTATTCGCCCTCGTCCAGCTGCTGCGCGCCGGGCACGAGGCCGCGCGCGAACCAGACCTCGATGAACTCGGTCGAATACGCCGGCGCGTTGTGCATGCGGCCCGCGAACGCCCATTCGCGTGCGCGGTAGCCGGTCTCCTCGAGCAGCTCGCGCTGCGCGCAATGGAGGGTGGTCTCGTCCGGGTCGAGCTTGCCGGCGGGGAACTCGAGCAGCACCGCATCCAGCGGATAGCGGTGCTGGCGCTCGATCACGAGGCGGCCGTCGTCGGTGAGCGGCACGATCATCACGGCGCCGGGATGCACGACGTAGTCGCGCGTCGCCAGGCCGCCACCGGGCAGGCGCACATCGTCGTGTCGGACCTTGAGGAACTTGCCGTCGTACACGCTCGTGGAGCGGACGCGGCGCTCGACGAGATGCTCGTCGACGCCAGGCGTCGCGTGCACGGGAGAACCGCCGGAGACGATCGCCTCGACGTTCTTCTCGCTCACGCGCGCGCCCCGGCAGCCATCATCAAGTGGTGAGCGCCTTCAGCACCGCTTCGCGGCACAGCGACATCAGGCCGTCCGGCAGCAGGCCGAAGCCGAGCGCGGCCAGGCCGTTCAGCGCGAGCAGCACGGTGGTGCCGGTGTCGCCCTGGATCACCGCGGCGTCGGCGGGCTCGTCGAACCACATCGTCTTGACGATGCGCAGGTAGTAGTACGCACCGATCAGCGACAGCAGCACGGCGACGACCGCCAGCCAGATGTAGCCGTTGAGGCCGGTGCTGACGAGCGCCTGCAGCACGGCGAACTTCGCGTAGAAGCCGACCAGCGGCGGGATGCCGGCGAGCGAGAACATGAAGATCGTCATCACGCCCGCCACCCACGGCGAGCGCTTGGCGAGGCCGGCGAGGTCGGAGATCTCCTCGCTCTCGAAGCCTTCGCGCGACAGGAACATGATCAGGCCGAAGGTGCCCAGCGTCGTCAGCACGTAGGTGATGACGTAGAACATCGCCGAGCTGTAGAAATTGGTGCTGGCGAGCGTGGCGGCCTGCGCGGTCAGGTCGACCACGCGCGGCGTCAAGCCCAGCAGCATGAAGCCCAGCTGCGCGATCGCAGAGTAGGCCAGCAGGCGCTTGAGATTCTTCTGCGCGATGGCGGCGAGGTTGCCGAGCGTCATCGACACCACCGACAGCACGATCAGCATCTGCTGCCAATCGGTCGACAGGTCGGCGAGGCCCTCGACCAGGATGCGGATCGAGATCGCGAACGCCGCGAGCTTGGGCGCGCCCGAGATCAGCAGCGTGACGGCGGTCGGCGCGCCCTGGTAGACGTCCGGCACCCACATGTGGAACGGCGCCAGGCCCAGTTTGAACGCGATGCCGGCCACGATGAACACGAGGCCGAAGGTCAGCACTTCGGTGTGCCCGATCTTGC